>JBMOJH010000040.1:0-28713 GCA_049316905.1 Microthrixaceae bacterium
GACAGGCTGCTCGCATGCAGGTCCACCTGGTCGACGGCACCTACGAGCTGTTCCGGTCCTTCTACTCACCTCGTGGTGGCCACACGAACGGTTCGGGTGAGGAGGTCGGCGCGACCCGTGGGGTGTTGCGGTCCGTCCTGAGCCTGCTCGATGACGGCGTCACGCACATCGGTGTGGCCACCGACCATGTGATCGAGTCGTTCCGCAACGACCTCTGGCCCGGGTACAAGACCGGCGAGGGCATCGACCCGCTCCTGCACACGCAGTTCCCGTGGCTCGAGGACGCACTCGAGGCCCTCGGCGTGACGGTCTGGCCGATGGTGGAGGTGGAGGCCGACGACGCCCTCGCTGCCGCGGCCGCGCTGGCCGCGGCCGACGACCGGGTGGAGCGCGTGGTGATCTGCACCCCCGACAAGGACCTGGCCCAGTGCGTGGTGGGCGACCGGGTGGTGCAGTTCGACCGGCGCGCCGGCGTGGTGCGTGACGCGGCGGGCGTGCTCGAGAAGTACGGCGTGGAACCGGCGTCGATCCCCGACTGGCTCGCCCTCGTGGGTGACTCGGCCGACGGGTTCCCCGGCCTGCCGGGCTGGGGTGCGAAGTCCGCCGCCGCGGTGCTCCGCACCTACGGCACCGTGGAGGCGATCCCGCACGCGCCCGGGCAGTGGGACGTGCCGGGCCTGCGCGGCGCCGCCAAGCTCGCCGTCGCGCTGAGCGACGGATTCGAGCACGCGCTCCTGTTCAAGACGCTCGCCACCCTCGTGACCGACCTCGACGTGGGCGCGGTGGACGAGTGGCGCTGGACCGGCCCGACCGAGGAACTCGCCGGGTGGTGCGACCGGCTCGACGCGCCGGACGTGCTCCGCAAGGCCGAACGGCTGGCGGAGGCTCGCTGACCCAAGCGGTCGGGCGCGGACGGCAACGGGAGCGGGTCGTGGACGAACCACTCGGACCCTTCTTCTTCACCGGGGAGCTGTGGGAGTGGGACGGCCCGGCCGCGTGGCACTTCGTGTCGCTCCCGGCCGACCTCGCGGACCTGGTCGCGGAGGTCCGGCCGCGGGTCGGCGCGGGGTTCGGTTCGGTGCGCGTGGAGGTCACGGTGGCGGGCACGACGTGGCAGACCTCGTTGTTCCCGGACAGCGCCCGCGGCACCTACCTGCTGCCGGTGAAGGCCGCGATCCGCCGGGCCGCGGGCCTGGTCGACGGCAGCCCGGTCGAGGTCGAGCTCACCCTGCGGTGACCGCCGGGACGCCCGACCGGCTGCGACGGTCCGCGACGCGGTGCCACAGCGCCCGCACCCCGCCGGTGATGCCGTCCGGGTAGAGCACCGCCATCGCCACGAGCAGGAGGCCCGAGATCACGAACTGGTACGGCGACGGGCGCCCCACCTCCTGGCCCATCGCCACCGCCAGCACGCCCACCGGTGCGAGCGCCCCCGCGGTGAGGCCGCCGGACAGCACGGCGATGCCCGCCAAGTAGGTGATGGCCAGCAACGACAGTGAGTTGAACACCGCGAAGCTGTCGGCGGAGATCGTGAGGCGCTGGTAGGCGAGCAGGCAGCCCGCCGCGCCGGCGAGACCGGCCGACACCGTGAACGCGCCGAGCTTGGCCCACCGCACGTCGATCCCGGCGCCCGCGGCCGCCTGCTCGTTGGCCCGCACCGCCAGCCACTGCAGGCCCGTGCGGCCCCGCCGCAGGTTGGCCACGGCCAGCGCGCACAGGCCCAGCACCACCAGGCACAGCAGGCCGAACGCCACGCGGGGGTAGTCCGCGCCGGCGGCCCGGATCGTGAGGTCCACCGATCCGAGCCGGGGCTCGGGCACCTCGGTCGCCCCCGTGGGTCCCACGAACCACTCCCACTTGAACAGCAGCTCCTGGATCGCCACGGCCGCGCCGAGGGTGACGATCGCCAGGTTCAGGCCGCGCACCTTCACCGCGGGCAGCCCCACCAGCACCCCCAGCCCGCACGTGACCGCTACCGCTGCGACCGGCGCGAGGGGGAACGGGAGGCCGGCATCCGCGAACCGCACCATCGCGTACGCCGCGACCCCGGCGAACGCGTACGACGCGAGCGAGATCTGCCCCACGAACCCCGTCAGCACCACCACCGACAACGCGAACAGGGCCATCACCGACGACGTGATCAGCGCGGCGCGCCAATCGGTGCCGCCCCACAACATGGAGGCCACCGCCAGCGAGCCGAGCACCACGGTCACCACGGCCACGCCGCGCGGGGCGGGCGCGGCGGGGTAGCGGCCCTCGCGCAGCGCACCGCGGGTGGGGAGCCGCTCGCCGCGCCACACCACGGCCACCACGAGCACCAGGAACGGCAGGCCCTGCTGCAGACCGATCCTCGGGAGCCAGTCGACGTCGGCCTGCAGGTTCAGCAGCTCCGACTGCGCCATGCCGATCGCGAGCCCCGTGGCCGCCACCACCGGGTACGACCGGAAGTTGCCCACCAGCGCGGCGGCGAGCGCGGGCACGATCAGTAGCGCGTTGTTCAGCGCGTCGAGCGCCACGATCTGGGCGGAGAAGATCATCGCCAGGCCCGCGAGCGACGTGGCGAGCATCCAGTTGAGCGCCGCCAACCGGTCGGGGTCGAGGCCGGCGAGCACGGCGCCCTTCTGGTTCTCCGCGGCTGCGGTGGTGGCCAGGCCGAACCGGGTGTGGCGCCCGACGAGCCACAGGACCGCGGCGAGCACCACCACCATGGCGCCGAGCGCGAGGCGGTCGACACCGACGAGGCGGCCGAGCACCACGAGGTTGTCGCGGGGGAGCACCGGCCGGACGTTGGGCGAGACCGGCCACTCCAGGCCGATCACGGCCCAGAAGTAGAGGAACAGGCCGACCGACGCCACCACGCGGGCGAGGGCCGGGGCCCGCCGGAGGCGCCGGAACACCAACTGCTGGAGCACCAGCCCGAGGAGCGCCCCGTAGGCGACGAACAGGACGAGCGCGGTGGCCACGGTGGGCCGGGCGAGGAGGTGGAGCCGGTGCAGCGGGCCGGGCCACGGCATGACGAGGTCGCCGGTCTCGCGGAACTCGTAGAACGCGAACGCCAGGAACGCCCCCACGGCCGCGTGCGCGAAGTTCACCACGCCGGACGACCGCGCGGTGAGGGTGACCCCGAGGCCGAGCGCCGCGATGACGGCGCCGCCGCCGAGCCCGAGGATCAGGTAGGCGAGGTGCGACGAGATGGCGGTGCCCCCGTCAGCCCGTCGGGGTGGGCACGCCGGTGGCGGCCACGATCGCGGGCACGTCGATCCACCCGTCGGACGCCTCCACGAAGTCGCCGCGGCCCTTCAGCTCCGCGATCACCTCCTGCGGGGAGCAGAGCGAGGGCAGCGCCGGGATCTGCTTGCCGTCACAGGTGTAGGGGTGGCCGTCGAAGCTCGGCCGGTCGCGGGCGGCCCGGAACGAGTCGATCACCTGGGTCCGCGTGGCCTGCGGCCCGATGTCGGACAGCACGGCCCACAGGTTCATCACCCCGCGGAAACCGACCGTCGCGGCCGAGCGTGGGGTGGTGCCCGGCGCGTACTTCTCGATCACGAGCGTGTAGATCTCCGTGTCGGCGGACGTCGACGCGGTCTGGTCGATGCGGTTCTCCACGTTGAAGAGGAACCCGGTGACCTTGTCCACGCCGACCTTGTCGATCTGCTTCACGTCCGCGCAGGAGCCGACCATGTACACCGTCGCGGTGGAGCGCAGGTCGGCGAGCGCCTGCATGATCGGGGCGCACGCCATGTCGGCGGCCCCCACGAGGATCGCGTCGGGCTTCGCCTCCACCGCCTTCTGCACCGGGGCCACGTAGTCCTGGCTCGCCATAGCGAACGGGACCTCGGTCACCTGCGCACCCAGCGCCTGGGCCACGCCCGCGCCGTAGCCGATCGCGGCCTCCTTGATGGAGGGGTACTCGGCGTAGAGGATCGCCAGTTGCTTGGCCTTCACGCGTTGCACGGCGTCCTGCGCGAAGGCGACGAAGGCCCCGGGGCTGCCGCCCGAGAACTGGAAGCTGATCGGGCTCGTCATCTCGGGCGAGTTCACCGGGATGCCGCCCACGAACGGGATGCCGTTCTCCTGGAGGACCGAGAGCGCCGCGCCGTTGGACAGGCCGATGCCGCCCAGCACCGCGAGCACGTCGGCGGCCACGAACTGCCGGGCGCACGCCTGGGCCTCGTCGGCCGAGAGCGGGTTGCTCAACAGGCAGGGGACCACCTCGATCGGTCGGCCGCCCACGCCACCGAGCTCCTTGTTGATGAAGGCGACCGCCGCGTCGGTCGCGGCGTGCAACTCCGGCATCGCGCCGATGGGCCCGGAGTCCACGTTCATGAAGCCGACCTTGATCGGTGGCTGCGACGTGTCGGCGGCCGAGGGCGCGGGGACCGTCCCGTCGAACCACTCCGCGCCCTCGAACCGGGAGATGACCGTGGTGCCGTCGCCGGCCTTCGCCTGGACGGACCCCGCGGCGCCGGGCGCCGTGGTGGAGGCCCCGCCGCCGGAGGAACTCTCGGACTCGCTGCAGGCGGCGAGCAGGCCCGCGGTCGCCAGCACGGCCAACACGGCGAACGCCGCGCGACCCGGACGGATCGTCCTCACCACACTTCCCCCTCGTTGTCCCCACACCCTGCCGGGTGACCCCTCACCCGGCGGCCGACAGTCTGCCATCCCGGGGCACGGGGTGAACTCCGTCACGCCTGACGGGGACCGGCGTGCTCCGGGAAGATGTCGGTGAACTCCACCGGCGGCGGGTGCTCGAGCTGGGAGTAGCGGCAGTCCTCCGGCAGCTTGTCGGGCCGCCACCGCACGAAGCGCGCCGGGTGGCGGAACCGCATGCCGGTGAGGTTCTCGTAGGTCACCTCGACCACCAGCTCGCAGCGCAGCGGCACCCAGTCCAGGCTGCGCTTGCCGGACCACCGGCTCGGGGCGCCCGGCATGCGTTGCCCGTCCTCGTGGGCCTCGGGCTCGGCCCATTCACGCCACGGGTGGCCCTCGGCGCCGCCCTCCTCGTACGGGGCGAGCTCGGCGGCGAGCGTTCGGCGCTGCGACGCGGCGAACGCGCTGGCCACGCCGATGTGGTGCAGCCGCGGCGGGGTGGCGTCGTCGAACAGGCCGAGCAGCATCGAGCCCACGCCGTTGCCGTCCTTGTGCGGGCGGTACCCGGCGACCACGCAGTCCGCGGTGCGGTGGTGCTTCACCTTCCACTGGACCCGCTTGTCCTCCACGTACGGGTCCTCGAGCGGCTTGGCCATGATGCCGTCGAAGCCGGCGCCCTCGAAGCGCTCGAACCAGTCGGCCGCCTCCTCGGGGTCGCGCGTGGCCGGGGTGAGGTGGACGGGCGCGTGGAGGTCACCGAGCAGCTGCTCGAGCGTGGCGCGGCGCTCCTCGAAGGGCAGGGGCCGGAGGTCGAGGTCGTCGAGGGCGAGGATGTCGAACACGACCAGGCTCGCCGGGGTGGTGGCGGCGAGGAGGTTCACCCGGCTCTCCGCCGGATGGATCCGCTGGCCCAGCAGGTCGAAGTCGAGGCCGTCGTAGGTGGCCACCACCAGCTCGCCGTCGACCACGCACCGCTCGGGCAGCTGGGCGCGGATCGGGTCGAGCAGCTCGGGGAAGTAGCGGGTGAGCGGCTTCTCGTTGCGGCTCCCGAGCACCACCTCGTCGCCGTCGCGGAACACCAGGCAGCGGAAGCCGTCCCACTTGGGCTCGTAGAGGAGGTCGCCGATGGGGATCTCCCGGGTGGCCTTGGCGAGCATGGGCCGCAGCGGGGGCTGCACGGGGAGCTGCACGATCGTCCTTCTACACCCGGTCGCCGGGCGTGGGCCGATCATCTGACCCTGCAACCGAATCGAGGAGGAGCCAGACGAGGCGGGCCGGGTCGTCGTCCACCCGGAGGAGGTCGAGCACCCGGGCCTTGGTCATCCCCCGTTCCACGCTCTGGCGGAGGAAGGCGAGGAGGTGGTCGTAGTAGCCGGCGGTGTCGAGCAGGCCGACCGGTTTCGGGTGCAGGCCGAGGTAGCCCCAGCACAGCACCTCGAACAGCTCCTCCATCGTGCCGACGCCGCCGGGCAGGGCCAGGAACGCGTCGGCGCGCTCCGACATGGCCAGCTTCCGGGCGGTCATGTCGGGGACCACGAGGAGTTCGTGGAGGCCCTGGTGGGCGATCTCGGCCTCCCGGAGCTGTTCGGTGATCACGCCGGTCACCCGGGCACCGCCGGCGAGCGCGGCGTCGGCCATCTCGCCCATCAGCCCGATGTGGCCCCCGCCGTAGACCACGTCCGCGCCGGCCCGGGCGAGCGCGGCGCCCGTGGCGCGGGCGTCGGCTGCGAAGACGGGGTCGTCCCCGTGCCGACTGGCGCAGTAGACCGCCACGCACACCACGCCCGGAGTCTCCCCCGCCCCGTACTTTCCGCGAAATAGGGGTCCGCAACGCCCGTACCGGTCGGGGAGGCGCCAGATATCCGGGCGGCACCCCGGGATGGCCGGGCGGCGCCGCCCCGTGGCCCGCCCGGCGCCTTTGGGGCGGGGGAGTGGCCGCCACTACCTTTCGGGCCATGGAACACCCCATCCGGGAACGGGTCGAGGATCTGGCCGGCCGACGTGAGCAGGCCCTGACCCCCGGCTCGCAGCGTTCGATCGACCGTCAGCACGAGCGGGGCAAGATGCTCGCCCGCGAGCGCATCGAGTACCTCCTCGACGAGGGGTCCTTCCACGAACTCGACATGCTCGCCCGCCACCGGGCCGGCGAGGCGCTGCCCGACCGCCCCTACGGCGACGGCGTGATCACCGGTTGGGGCACGATCGACGGCCGCAAGGTCTTCGTGTTCAGCCAGGACTTCACCGTCTACGGCGGTGCGCTCGGCGAGGTGTTCGCCGAGAAGATCCACAAGCTCATGGACCTCGCCCTGAAGGTGGGCGCGCCGGTCATCGGCCTGAACGACGGCGCCGGTGCCCGCATCCAGGAGGGCGTGGTCTCCCTCGCCAGCTACGGCGGGATCTTCTACCGGAACGTGAAGGCCTCGGGCGTGACGCCGCAGATCAGCGTCATCATGGGCCCGTGCGCCGGCGGCGCGGTCTACAGCCCGATCATGACGGACTTCATCTTCATGGTCGACGAGACGTCCTACATGTTCATCACCGGCCCCGACGTGGTGAAGCAGGTGACCGGCGAGGACGTGTCCCAGCAGGACCTCGGTGGCGCCCGCACCCACACCTCCAAGTCGGGCGTGGCCCAGTTCATCTCGGCCGACGACAAGTCCTGTCTCGACGACGTGCGCTACCTGCTCGGGTTCCTGCCGTCGAACAACCTGGACGAACCGCCGTTCGAGGCCACGGACGACCCGGCCGACCGTCGGTGCGAGGAGCTCTACGACCTCATCCCCGACTCGGCCAACCTGCCCTACGACATGCGCGACGTGGTGCGCACGGTCGTCGACGACGGCGACTTCTTCGAGTACGCCCCGTCGTGGGCCGGATCGATCGTGTGCGGGTTCGCCCGCCTCGGCGGCCACAGCGTGGGCATCGTCGGCAACCAGCCGATCATGCTGGCCGGCGTGCTCGACATCGAGTCGAGCTCCAAGGCCGCCCGCTTCGTCCGCACCTGCGACGCCTTCAACATCCCGCTGGTCACCTTCGTGGACGTCCCGGGCTTCCTGCCCGGCGTGGACCAGGAGCACGGCGGCATCATCCGCCACGGCGCCAAGCTGCTCTACGCCTACTGCGAGGCGACCGTGCCGCGGATCTCGGTCATCACCCGCAAGGCCTACGGCGGCGCCTACGTGGTGATGGACTCGAAGTCGATCGGCTCCGACCTCGCCTTCGCCTGGCCGTCGGCCGAGCTGGCGGTGATGGGTGCGGCGGGCGCGGTGGAGATCGTGAACCGTCGCGAGCTCGCGGACGCCGACGACCCGGTGGCCAAGCGCGCCGAGCTCATCGAGACCTACGAGGAGACCTACCTGAACCCGTGGGAGGCCACCGACCGTGGCTACGTCGACGACGTGATCGACCCCGCGGAGACCCGCACGAAGCTGATCGCCGCGCTCGAGGTGCTGCGCACCAAGCGCGAGGAGCTGCCGCACCGCAAGCACGGGAACATCCCGTTGTGAGCGACGGGCGGTCGGTCGGGGGCATCAGCCCCGAGCCCACGGCGGAGGAGGCGGTGGCCATCGTGGCCGCGCTCGAGGTGGGGCTGTCCCGTGGTGGTGCGGCCGCCCCGGCGGCGGAGCCGCCGTCGCGATGGCGCTGGTCCGGCCGGTGGTGGTCGAAGCCGATCCCGGCACGGCGCGACCGTCCCGCCTGATCCGGTTCCGCCCGGGCCGTCAGCCGTCGAGGAACGCGGTCAGGTCCCTCCAGGCGGAGGGGTCCTGGAGGATGAAGGCGTGCCCGCCCTCGTAGACGTGCAGGGTCGCGTCGGGGATCCGCTCCACGATGGCCTCGCCGTTGCGCACCGGGGCGATGTCGTCGTACCGGCCGCTCCCCACGAACGTCGGGGCGCTCACCAGGACCAGCCGGTCGAACACGTCGTGGTGTCGCCGGGCCTCGAGCTGGGCGAGTCGGCCGGCCCGCTGCTCCTCGGTCTCGGCGGTCGGGTTCCCGGCGGCGAGGATCATCGCGAGCGCCGGGTCATCCGGGTGGGCGGCCACCCACTCCGGGGTCCAGCGCCGGTCCGACAGCTGCAGCGACCGGTCCGCCCGCTCCTTCAGGGGCAGGTCGGCGAGGGTGTCGAGCGGGTACGACGGGAACGCGCCGCCGGGTGAGGTGACGAGCAGCGCCAGGCGCTCGACGCGCTCCGGCCAGGTGACCGCCAGCTCCTGGGCGACCATCCCCCCGAAGCTCAGACCGGCCACGTTGCAGTGGTCCCAGCCGGCGTCGTCGAGCACGGCCGCGGCATCCGCCGCGAGGTCGGCCATCGTGTACGGCGAGCCGTCGAAGGTGCTGCGGCCCATGCCCCGGTGGTCGTAGGCGATCAGCTCGTACCGGGCGGCCAGCATCTCGAGCAGCGGCCGGACGGCGTCGATCGTCGTGCCGGATCCGTTGCAGTAGAGCAGCGGCGGCCCGGAGCCCGCCCGTTCGTAGTAGAGCGTTGCTCCGGGACGGTCCACGTGGGGCATGTCGTCACGCTAACCATCGGCCGCCGGGCCGAGGTCCCACACCGCAGCGCTCCGGTCATCGGCGAGCCCGACCTCGCCGACCGCGCCGTGCCCGCACCGCCATCGTGGCGGCATGTCCCTATCCTCGGCGAGGTGGCCACCGACCCGCGCCCCGAGCTGCTGACGCTGGCCGACGACGAGGCGGTCGTGTGGCGGGGCGCGGAGCCCACGGTGTTCGACGGCCTCACGCCCGACGCCGAGGTCGACCTCGACGGCCACGTGGTGCGCACCCTGCCCCGTCGGGGCGACCTGCTCGCCCGGGTGGCCACCGTCAACGACGTGCACTTCGGTGAGACCATCTGCGGCCACATCGACGGCTTGGAGTGGGCCACGTTCTCCGCGGAGCCCGGCGAGCCGCCCTATCCCGAGACGATGAACGCCGGCGCGGTGGCCGACATCACCGGCTGGGAGCCCGACGCGGTGGTCGCCAAGGGCGACCTCACCTCGAACGGCACCCAGGAGGAGTACGACCGGTTCCTCGAGGTGTACGGCGGCGCGTTCGGCGACCGGCTCGTGCACGTGCGGGGCAACCACGAGAGCTACCACGGTCTGCATGCCGCGGCCTGGCCCACCCAGGAGCGGGTGCTCGACGGTGTGGTCCTCGCCGTGCTCGACACCTCCCGCGACGGCGTGCCGAACGGCCACCTCTCGGACGACCAGCTCGACTGGCTCGACGAGCTGGGTGCCCGGGCCGACCGGCCGGTGCTGGTCTTCGGCCACCACCCCACGTGGAACCCGGAGGAGAGGCCGAACCGGGACGAGACCTTCAGCCTCTCCGCGGATCACAGCGAGGCGCTCGCCCGGGTGTTCGGGCGTCGCGCCCGGCTGCTCGGCTACTTCGCCGGCCACACGCACCGGGCGAAGGTGACCCATCTTCCCGACGCCCCAGGAGTGCCGTTCGTGGAGGTGCCGTGCGTGAAGGACTACCCGGGCTCCTGGGCCGAGTACCGCGTGTACGACGGCCTGGTCCTCCAGGTCCACCGGCGCATCACCGCGCCCGCCGCGCTCGCGTGGACCGAGCGCACCCGTGGCATGTTCGACGGCACCTATCCCGCCTACGCCCGGGGCACCTCGGCCGACCGCTGCTTCGCGATGTACGCCCGGTCCTGAACCCACGGGCGCCGGCGCGCCGCCCGTGGGACGATCCGACCCATGGATCCCGCAGCGGTCAGGGAGGCCTTCGACCGGGCGGCCGACGCGTTCGTGTCGGTCGTCGCCACGATCACCCCCGACGAGTGGGCCCGCCCCGCCACCGACGCGTGGACGGTCCGCGAGCTCGTCGCCCACACCTCCCGGGCCTTCCTGACGGTGGAGCAGTACCTCGCCGCGCCCACCGGCAACCCCGGGCCGGCGTCCACGGCGGAGTACTTCACGGCGGCGCTCGACCTGCCCGGCATCCACGGTGACGTGGCCGCCCGGGGCCGGGACCAGGTGGCGGCGCTCGGTGACGAGCCGTCGGCCACGGTGACCGAGCTCGCCGGCCGGGTGGTGGCCCTGGTCCGGGAGCGGTCCGACGACGCGCCCGTGGGCACCTTCCTCGGCGACATGACCCTCGTCGACTACCTCCCGAGCCGGGTGGTCGAGCTGGTGGTCCACACCCTCGACCTCACCGACGCGCTGGGCCGCCCGCCGACACTCGGCGGCGCCGCGGCCCGCGTCGCCCTCGCCGCGCTGGCCGAGACCGCGGCGCTGCGCCCGGGCCTCGTGGACCCGGCCGCGTTGGTCCGCGCCCTCACGGGCCGGGCACCATGGCGAGGTGACTGCAACGTCCTCGGGTGAGGGGGCCGGCGGCGACCCGTCCGACCCGATGGGTTCCCCCGGCCCGCTGGCCGACCTGGTGGTGATCGACTGCTCCACCGTCCTCGCCGGCCCCAACTGCGCGCGCTACCTCGCCGACTTCGGCGCCGACGTGGTGAAGGTGGAGCATCCCGACGGCGGCGACTCGATGCGTCGCATGGGGTGGGCGTATCCGGGTGATCCGGACGGCGACTCCGTCTGGTGGCGGGTGGTGGGCCGCAACAAGCGCACGGTCGCGCTCGACCTGAAGGACCCCGGCGACCTCGCGGTGATGCGCCGGTTGTGCGCCACGGCCGACGTGCTGGTCGAGAACTTCCGGCCCGGCACCCTGGAGCGCCTCGGGCTGGATCCCGAGGACCTCATCGCGACCAACCCGCGGCTCGTGGTGACCCGCGTGACCGGATACGGCCAGGACGGCCCGTACCGGGACCGTCCGGGGTTCGCCACGCAGGCCGAGGCGCTCTCCGGGTGGGCGGCGATCAACGGCGAGCCCGACGGCCGGCCGTTGCTGCCACCGATGGCGCTCACCGACGAGGTGACGGCGCTCGCCGCCGCGTTCGCCACGATGGTGGCGCTGCACTCCGGGGTGGGTCAGGTGGTCGACGTGAACCTGATCGAGTCGCTGATGCAGTTCATGGCGCCGTTCGTGGCCCACACCGGCCTCACCGGTGAGGTGCCCGAGCGGCTCGGTGGCGGCATCTTCTCGACCGTGCCGCGCAACACGTACCGCACCGCGGACGACCGCTGGATCGCGATTTCCACCAGCTCCGACTCGGTGGCCGCCCGGGTGATGGACCTCCTCGGCTACGGCGACGACCCGCGCATGACCGACTTCGCAGGTCGTCTCGAGCACCGGGCCGAGATCGACGCCCGACTGGCTGACTGGATGGGCGGGCGCACCGCGGCGCAGGCACTTGCGGAGTTCGACGCGGCCGGCGCGGCGGCGGCACCGGTCTACGACGTGGCCGACCTCGCCGCCGACGAACACATCCGGCAACGGCGGTCGATCGTCGATCTCGACGGAGTGCCGATGCCGGCGCTGCTGGCCCGCCTGTCGGCCACGCCGGGTCGGTTGCGGTGGGCAGGACGCCCGCTCGACGCCGACGGCGACGACATCCGCGCCACCGACTGAACCTCCACACCGAACCACGTGGCACCCCGGCGGGGATGCCCGGTCACTCGGAGATCGCGACCTCGATCCGGTCCTGCTTCCACTCCTGCGCGGCCACCAGTGCCCCGCGGGCCTGGTCGACGAGCTCGTCGGTGCCGAAGGCGTGCGCCGGGTAGCAGGCCACGCCGGCCCACATCGTGTGGCTCCCGAACCGACTGACGAGGTTGCGCCGGATTCGCTCGACGGTCCACACCGCGCCGTTCTCCGGCGTGTCCTCCAGGATCACGGCGAAGGTGCCGTCGTCGAGTCGGCAGGCGATGTCGGCCTCGCGGACCGTCTCGCGGATCGACTCCGCGATGCGCGCCGGCGGCGCGTCGGCGGTGCCCTCGGCGGCCAGGCCCTCGGCGACCTGCACCAGGGCCACGGCCACGGGCCGGAGGTGGCGGCGGGCCGAGGCGAGTCGGGACCCGAGCGCCACGTGGAAGTACGCCTCGGAGAACAGTTGCGACTCGGGGTCGGTCAGTGTGGCGGCGGTGTGCGCGCCCCCGATGCCGTCCACGACGGGCCGGCCGGCGGCCGGCCGGGCCGGGGTCGAGCCCTCGAGCTCCGCCACACGCTCCTCGGCCGAGGCGAGCCGGGCCCGCAACTCCTCCACCTCGGCGGCGGTCGCCGCCCCGGTCACTGCCCCGGTCACTGCCCCGGTCGGGGAGGTGCCGTTGATCATGATCGGGTCGCCGGCGGCGCCCACTGCGGGCGTGTCGGCGACGGATCCCGTGGAGCCGGTTGATCCGGAGGGGGAGACGGCAGCCGGTGCGGGTTCGTCGGTCCGGTGGCGGGCGGAGAGGACGAGCAGCACGCAGGCCGCCACGGCCGCCAGACCGGCGGCCGCGACGAGCCAGGGGAGGTCGCTCGCCGCGCCGGCGATGCCCAGCACCGAGCCGATGACGCCGAGAAGTGCCGCGAGCACACGGAGGTCCGCCGTTGTCCTGTCCACCACACCTCCCATCGGCGGCGGGACGGGATGACGTGAGGATTCCCGTCCGCGGCCGGGCCGTTCGGCCCACTCGCCCCTGTGGGGCTCCGACAACTTAGCGAAGTGGCTCAGTCACGCGGAGTGTCCACGAGGTCGAGGAACCGGTCGACCTCGTCCGCCGTGGAGGACCAGGACGTGACCAGCCGGGCCACTCGACCCCCCGCTCCGGTGGGCATCGAGTAGAACTCGGCGCCCCCGGCCCGCCACGCGGCCTCCTCGGCCGCGTCCGCGAGCGGCACGAAGACCATGTTCGTCTCCACCGGGAACGACGGGACCCGGCCACGTTCGACGAGGCCCTCGCCGAGGCGGGTGGCCATCGAGTTGGCGTGGTCCGCGTGGCGCAGCCAGGCGTCGTCGGCCAGCCAGCCGAGGAACTGGGCGGCCACGAGCCGCTGCTTCGACAGCAGGTGCCCGAAGCGCTTCCGGTGGCGGTCGACGTGGGTCACCCGGTCGGGTGAGAAGACCACCAGGGCCTCGGCCGCCAGGGCACCGCCCTTCGTGGCGCCGAACGACAGCACGTCCACCCCCGCTCGCCACGTCAGGTCGGCCGGTGACGCGCCGGTGGCGGCCACCGCGTTGGCGAACCGGGCACCGTCCATGTGCACGGTGAGACCCGCGGTGTGCGCCGCCGTGGCGAGCGCGGCCACCTCGTCGGAGCGGTACCGGGTGCCGACCTCCGTCGACTGGGTGAGGCTGAGCGCCGAGTGCGGCACGGTGTGCACGTCGTGGTCCACCCGGGCCGCGGCCGCGGCGAGCGCCTCGGGCCGGAGCTTCCCGTCCTCGCCGTCGAGGGGGAACAGCGTGATGCCACCCCCGATCACCGTCGGCGCCGCGAGCTCGTCCACCGCGATGTGGGCGAGCCGGTGGCACAGCACCCCGCCCCAGGGCGGGCACGCCGCGGCCAGCGCGAGCGAGTTCGCGGCCGTACCGGTGGCGACCGGCCAGACCTCCACCTCGCGCTCGAAGAGCCCGCCGAGCGCCTCGGTCAGGGCCACGGACGCCGGGTCGGCGCCGTAGGCCGGGCCGGATCGCGACGCCTCCTCCGAGAGCGCGGCCAGCACCTCGGGGCAGACGCCGGAGGTGTTGTCGCTGGCGAACCGCATGCCGGTGTCCGAGGGGGTGGCCGGTTGCCGCGGTCAGTCGCGGGCGGCGAGGGCGAGCTCCGCGATCTCGCCCATGATCCGCGTGAGCTCGAAGTCCTTGGGAGTGAACACGGCGGCCACGCCCTCCTCCATCAGCTTCGGGCGGTCCTCCTCGGGGATGATCCCGCCGGCCACGACCGGCGCGGTGACGCCGGCCTCGCGGACGAGCCGCAGCACCTCGGGGATCAGCTCCATGTGCGAGCCGGACAGGATCGACAGCCCGATCACGTCGACGTCCTCGTCGCGCGCGGCGGCCGCGATCTGCTCAGGGGTCAGGCGGATGCCCTGGTAGATGACCTCCATCCCGGCGTCGCGGGCGGCCACCGCCACCTGCTCGGCGCCGTTGGAGTGGCCGTCCAGGCCGGGCTTGGCCACGAGCACGCGGGGCGGGCCGCCCGGGGTCGCCCGCATGCGCTCGGCGAGCTCGCGCAGCCCCTCGGATGCGCCGGCGCCGGTGGCGGCGGCCACCCCGGTGGGCGCCCGGTACTCGCCGAAGACCTCCCGCAGCCGGTCGGCCCACTCGCCGGTGGTGCCGCCCACCCGGGCCAGCTCGATCGTGGCCGGCATGAGGTTCTCGTCCGTCCCGGCCACCCGGGCCAGTTCGTCCAGCGCCCGGTCCACGGCGGCCTGGTCACGGTCGGAGCGCCACGCCCGGACGTCCGCGATCATCTCCTCCTGCACGGCCGGGTCGACCTTGAGAATCGCGTCCTCTCCCGACAGCGGCGACTCGGCGGTCTCGGTGAAGGCGTTCACGCCGATCACCGTGAGGTCCCCGGTCTCGATGCGGCGCATCCGCTCCGTGTGCGACCGCACGAGACGGCCCTTCAGCTCGTCGATGGCCTCGAACGCCCCGCCGAGCTCGAGCACCTCGTCGAGCTCGGCCTGCGCGGCCTCCTCGAGGTCGGAGGTGAGCCGCTCCATCACGTGGCTGCCGTCGAACAGGTCGGGGTACTCCAGCAGGTCGGTCTCGTTGGCCAGCACCTGCTGGATGCGCAGCGACCACTGCTGGTCCCACGGGCGGGGGAGACCCAGGGCCTCGTTCCACGCCGGCAGCTGCAGGGACCGGGCCCGGGCGTCGCGCGAGAGCGTCACGCCGAGCGCCTCGAGGACGATGCGCTGCACGTTGTTCTCCGGCTGCGCCTCGGTGAGCCCGAGCGAGTTCACCTGGACGCCGTAGCGGAACCGCCGGGCCTTGGGATCGGTCACCCCGTAGCGCTCCTCGGTGAGGCGGTCCCACATGCGGGTGAACGCCCGCATCTTCGCGGTCTCCTCCACGAAGCGGATGCCGGCGTTCACGAAGAAGCTCACCGACGCCACCACCGCGGGCATCTTCTCGGGCGCCACCTGACCGGACTCGCGGACCGCGTCGAGCACGCCGATCGCGCAGGCGAGCGAGTAGGCGATCTCCTGGACCGGCGTCGCGCCCGCCTCCTGCAGGTGGTACGAGCACACGTTCATCGGGTTCCACTTGGGGATGTGCTCGTTGCAGAAGGCGAACATGTCGACGATCAGTCGCCGGCTGGGTCCGGGCGGGAAGATGTAGGTGCCCCGGCTCAGGTACTCCTTGACGATGTCGTTCTGCGTGGTGCCCCGGAGGGCGGTGGTGGGCACGTCCTGCTCGGTCGCGTTGGCCACGTAGAGCCCGAGCAGCCACGCGGCCGTGGCGTTGATCGTCATCGAGGTGTTCATCCCGCCCGGCGGGATGCCGTCGAGCAGGGTGCGCATGTGACCGAGGTGCGCCACCGGCACGCCCACCTTGCCCACCTCGCCGCGGGCGAGCGGGTGATCGGGGTCGTAGCCGGTCTGGGTGGGCAGGTCGAAGGCGATCGAGAGCCCCGTCTGCCCCTTCGCCAGGTTCGTCCGGTAGAGCTCGTTGGACGCCTTCGCCGTGGAGTGACCCGAGTAGGTCCTCATCAGCCAGGGGCGGTCACGTTCGGGGAGCCGGGCGGCGGACGGGTCGGCGGTCATCGGGCCATTCTCCGCCGGTCACCGCCCGACTGTCATGTCCGGACCGGCGTGGCGCCGGTGGGCGGTGCCGGGCCGAAAACCTGAACGACCGAGCCGTGAGGCTCGGTCGTGTGGTTCACAGCCGACGGGGCGGACCGAGGGCCACAAGGCGCCAGCACTGGAAAGCGCTGGTGGCGATGCGTTTGGAGGGAGATTGCAGTGTCCCTCGGTCCATTGCCCCGGCTGTGTTGTCAGTGGGGGCGATAACCACTGACGGATCTAGTATCGGCACACCGAGTGGGGTCTTGAACAGTTTCTCCGCACAAAATTCCGCTATTTTCTGAGAGGTTTCACTGCCTGTGGTGCTGGATCGAAAAGCTGTGGTGATCCCGCCACGCTCTGTGGTATAGAGCCCCGGCATGCTGGCGTCGATCGCTGCATCGTCCCCGTTGGTGCTCGCCGCCGAGGGCGACGGACAGCTGTTCCTCGGACCCAACTTCTTCCCGTTGATGATCCTGGCCTTCGGTGCCGCCATGGTGGTCGGCAACGTCCTGGCACTGGTGCGGCCCCCGAAGGAGGGCGGCGAGCGGCCGTCGGTCGCCCGGGTCGGCGTGCTCATCCTGATCGGCGTGGTCGCGGCGGGGTGGGGGATCGCCAGCCTCGTCTGAACCGCGTGGGGCGGCCGCCGCAACGGGCCGCTCGCTAGGGTGCCCGGCGTGAGCGCGGCCGAGCCGAGTGATGCCGGGGCCGGCCTCCGGGCGGAGGGGATCTCGGTCACCCACGGCGGCGTCCTCGCGGTGGCCGACGTGGACCTCGCCGTGCGGCCCGGAGAGCTGGTGGGCCTGATCGGTCCGAACGGCGCGGGCAAGACCACCACCATCGACGCCCTCTCGGGGTTCGTCCCCCACCGCGGTCGCGTGCTGCTCGACGGCGACGACCTCACGGGCCTGCCGCCCCACCGTCGGGCCCGGGCGGGGGTGGTGCGCACCTGGCAGTCGGTGGAGCTGTTCGAGGACCTGACCGTTCGGGAGCACTGCGAGGTGGCCGCCGTGGCCTCGGGCCCGCTGGGACTGCTCGCGGACCTCGTGCGCCCGCGGCGGCGCCGCGACGACTCGGCGGTGGACGCCGCCCTCGAGGCGCTCGAGCTCACCGACGTGGCCGACCGCGACCCCTCCACGCTCTCCCACGGGCTCCAGAAGCTGGTCGGTGTGGCCCGGGCCCTGTCGTCCGGCCCCCGCGTCCTGCTGCTCGACGAGCCGGCCGCCGGGCTCGACACCTCCGAGAGCGAGGAGTTCGGCCGTCGCCTCCGCTCCCTGGTCGACGGCGGCGGTCCCGGCGTGCTGCTGGTGGACCACGACACGCGTCTGGTGCTCGGCACGTGCGACCGCGTGGCGGTGCTCGACCTGGGTTCCGTGATTGCGTCCGGACCCCCGGACGCGGTGCGTGACGACCCCCGGGTGGTCCAGGCGTACCTGGGGGTCGGCTCCACCGGCCGAGGGTCCGAGGGCGACGAGTGACGGCCGGTCCGGTGCTGCGGGTGGACGGGCTCACCGCGGGCTACGGACGCCTCCAGGTGGTGCGCGACCTGCACCTGGAGCTGCACCCGGGCGAGGTGGTGGCCCTGCTCGGGCCGAACGGGGCCGGGAAGACGACGGCCCTGCTCACGATCGCCGGCATCCTGCGGCCCCTCGGCGGCTCCGTCGAGTTCGACGGCCGTGACGTCACGGGTCGTTCGCCGCACCGCCTGGCCCGTGACGGGTTGGCGCTCGTCCCCGACGACCGGGGTCTCTTCCCGGGCCTGACGGTGGACGAGCACCTGCGCCTCGCCCGGGCCGACGCGGCGGGCCGGGACCGGGTCGCCGGGTGGTTCCCGCAACTGACGGGCCTGTCGGACCGGCGCGTGGGAGTGCTCTCGGGCGGCGAGCAGCAGATGCTGGCCCTCGCCCAGGCCCTGCTCCGCGGGCCACGCGTCCTCATGATCGACGAGATGAGCCTCGGGCTCGCCCCGATCGTGGTGGAGTCGCTCCTGCCGACCGTGCGGCGCATCGCCGAGGAATCCGCGTGTGCGGTGCTCCTCGTCGAGCAGCACGCGCCGATGGCGCTCGAGGTGGCCGACCGGGCCCTCGTGATGAGCCACGGGGCGGTGGTCGCGCAGGGCTCGTCGGCCGAACTGCTCGAGGACTGGGACTCGCTGCTCGCGGGCTACCTCGGTCGCTGAGTCAGCGGGTTCCCTCCGAGGTGCTGACGGGCGGTCGCGGTCGTGCTCAGCCGCCCGCGGTGGCGCACTTCAGCGTCTGCGCCGCAGCGAGCTTGGTGATCTCCTCCTGGTCGGAACGGAGGATCAGCTCGTTGAAACGGGCCTCGCCCACCTGGGCGATCATCCCGTCGACGATGCAGTTCGCCACCTTCTCCGGGACGCCGCCCTTCGTGAGTTCGTCCACGACCGTCTGGCGGACACCGCCGAACTGGTCCCCGGGCGTTTCGGTGGTCGGACAGCGCGTGCCGTCGGCCGGGAGCGTGAGGTTCACCAGGTAGTTCACCACTGCGTCCTGGATGCAGGGACCCCCGCTCAGGAACGCCGTGTGCCCGTCGCCCTCGTAGGTGAGGAGTCGGCCGCCGGCGAGGGCCGCGGCCATCTGCTGGGCCCACTCGTAGGGCGTGGCCGGGTCGCCGACGGTGCCGACCACGAGCACCGGTGGGGCGCCCGCCCCGGTGGGCACCGGCGTGGGATTGGCCGCCGTGGGCCAGGCGGAGCAGGTGTCGAGGCCGGTGCCGAGCAGCGGGCCGTAGCGGGGGGCGGCCGCGATGATCCGGGCCTCGGCCTCACGGGCCTGCGCCGCGGTCGGGCGGTCGCGCTGGTCCGCGCAGTTGACCATCACCTGCGCGTCCGAGGAGTTGTCGTAGGTGCCGTCGGGCTGGCGACCGGTCTGGCGGTCCACCAGCGACAGGAGGGTGTCGGCGCCACCGTCGCGGAGGTTCTTGATCGCGTCGGCGGTGGCGCTCCAGGTGGACGACTCGTAGAGCGCGGTCCCGAGGCCGAAGTCGAACAGGTCCGGGCCGAGCGTGCGCGAGCCGCCCGGTCCGTCGACCGTGATCGGGTCCGACTCGAGCGAGGCGCGGGCCGCGTCGATCGCGCCCCGGGCGTCGGGCGCCAGCGCACACGTGGTGCTCGCGTTGCAGGCGTCGACGAACTTGCCGAGCACCCGCTCGAAGCCGGTCGCCTGCACGAGCGCCTCCTGCTCGGCGGAGGAGTCCGGCGCCACCGACCCGTCGAGCACGAGCGCCCGTGACCGGGTGGGGAAGAGGGTGGCGTAGGTGGCGCCGATGGCCGTGCCGTAGGAGAAGCCCATGTAGGTGAGCTGCTCGTCGCCGACCGCCGCGCGGATCCGGTCCAGGTCCGCCGCCACGTCCGCGGTGCTCATGTGGTTGATCAGCTGCGGGTTGTTCTTCTCGCAGGCCGCCTGCAGCTGCGCAGCGTCCTTCTCGAGCCGGGCCCGCTCGGCGTCGGTGTCGGGACTGAGGTCGCCCTCGAGCTGCGCGTCCTTCTGCTCGTCGTTGAGGCAGCGGACCGGGTCGCTCTCGCCCACTCCGCGGGGGTCCCAGCTCACCAGGTCGAAGCGGTCCGTGAGGGAGGACGGGAAGGCGCTCGACGCGCCGGCCAGGAACTCGAGGCCCGAGCCGCCGGGACCGCCGGGGTTCATCACGAGCGACCCGATGCGCTCCTGGGGGGAACCGGTGGAGGGCTTGCGGGCGAGGGCCAGCTCGACGGTGGGACCCTCCGGCTTCGCCGGGTCGACCGGCACCTTCAGCCGGGCGCATTCGAGCCCGGCCATCTCGGTCGTCTTCCCGGTGCAGCGACCCCAGTCGAGCGATCCGGTGCCCGACGGGGAACCCGACGCCGCACCGGTGGTGCTGGACGGGCGCTGGTTGGAGGCCTTCTCGGACCCCACACCGCCCGACGACGAGCACGACATCGAGACGAGCGCCACGGACAGGGTCAGGGCCACCAGGGCGGAACGTCTCACGGGCGGCCACGGTAGCGAGGCGGCCGCCGGGACCGGACCCGCCGACCGCCGCCGGCGGAGGGGCCTCTCAGCCATATGGCCGACCGGGTGGCGTTGTCGGCGCGGGTCCGGTGCGGTTGGCCGTGCGGCTCAGAACTCGATGCGGCAGGTGACGCCGGCGTCGAACACCTGCGTCACCCGGCCGAGGCCCAGCCAGCTCGCGCAGCACACCCCGAGTTCGAACAGCTCCCGGTCCGTGAACTCGGCGCGGGCCCGGGCCCAGAAGTCGGCGTCCATCGAGAGGTGGTCGGTGGCGAAGAGCTCGGCGAACTCCGCGGCCACCCGCTCGCGGTCGGAGAGCGTGGTGAGCGAGCGCCAGTCGGCCATCCCGAGGTACTCCTCCTCGGTGAGGCGGTCCGGGTCCGACGTGGTGCGGGTGTCGAGGCAGACCGCGCACTCGTTGGCGCCCGCGATCCGCATCCGGGCGACCTCCCGCACGCGGGTGGGGAGGGAGGTCTCGCCGTAGACGGCCCCGCTGAACGCGGCCGCCGCGCCACCCATCGACGGCGAGAGCGAGTAGAGACGGATCAGTTCGTCGTCGTCGCCATCGGGAAGGTCCACGCGGGCCATGTCGTCCCCCTCGTGCCACCCCGCCCGGGGTGGTCCGGCGCGAGGTTACCGGCCCGTACGATCGGCTCCCATGTCGGTCACCCTCATCGCCACCGGCGGCACGATCGCCTCGACCCGGGGCGACGACGGCATGGTCACCACCACGCTCGCCGCGGCCGAGCTCCTCTCGCTGGCCGGGGTGGACGACCTCGAGGTGGAGCTCGTCGACCTGTCGGTGCCGGGCAGCTGGAACCTCACCACCGAGCTCGTGGCCGCCGTCGCCGGGGAGGTGCGCGCCGCGCTCGGGCGCGGCTCGCGCGGGGTGGTCGTCACCCACGGCACCGATGTCCTGGAGGAGACCGCCTGGGCCTGCGAGCTGCTCGTCGGCGACGCGGCGGACCGCGGGGCGGTCGTCCTCACCTGCGCGATGCGCCACGCCTCCGAGTTCGGCGGCGACGGGCCGCGCAACCTGACCGACGCGCTCACGGTGGCGGCCGACCCCGTGGCCGCGGGCCGCGGCGCGCTGGTGTGCGCGAACGGCGAGCTGCACCACGCCCGCTGGGTCACCAAGACCCACGCGACGGCGCTCAGCACGTTCGCGTCGCCCGGTCGCGGCCCGGTGGGGGAGGTGGGGGAGCGTGGGGTCCGGATCGTGGCGCCGTCCCCGCCCCGCCCTCCCGCGGTGGGGACCCGCCTCGAGGCCGCCGTTCCGGTGGTGGTGTCGCACTGGGACGCGGATCCCGACCTCCTGGACTGGCACCTGTCGCGCGGCGCCCGTGGCGTGGTGCTGCAGGGCGGTGGGGCCGGGAACGTCAACGGCAACCTGGTGGAGGGGGTCGCCCGGGCGATCGCGGCAGGGGTGCCCGTGGTGGGCACCACGCGGTGCCAGATGGGCGAGGTCACACCGATCTACGGCGGCCTCGGCGGGTTCGCCTCGCTCCACGCGATGGGGGTCATCCCGTCCCACGGCCTGTCGGCCGGCAAGGCGCGGCTGGCGCTCGGCGCCGCGCTCGCGGTGGACCCGGCACCCGACGGAGTCCGCGCGTGGTTCGACCGGCTGGCGCTCGCTCCGTGAGCTACCCGCCCGACGAGCACCTGCTCCGCGACCTGCCGTTCGAGATGGAGCAGGTCGACGAGTTGCGCGCCCGGGCCCACCTCGTGCTCGACCCCCGCACCCTGCTCGACGGCGCGCCCGATCCCGGCCCGCTCATGACCGCGGTGGACGTGCTCGCAGGTTCCCTCGTCGGCCGGGTGGTGGCGCCCGACTGGATGGCCACCGCGGAGTTGGCCCTGCACCTCGGTGACGACCTGCCGGTCGTCGGTGAGCTGGTGCTGGACGCCGCGGTCATCCGTGACGGCCGCACCACGGTCGTGCTCGACGCCCGCCTCCGTTCCGGGACCGAGGGCCCGGCGCTCGGCGAGGTGATGCTCACGTTCGTCCGGCTGCCGCGTCGCGACGGCAACCTCGACCTCTCGCACTTCCCGGTCAGCTACGGCACCCGGACCGGGTTCGGGTCGGCGGGCACGGGTCGGTCCGGGCCGTTCGGCCAGGTTCTCGGCATCACCGCCGGGGAGCCCACCGCCGGAGGATGCCGGCTCGAGGTCGACGACTACGTGCGGAACTCGTTCGGCGCGGTGAACGGCGGGGTGGTGGCCACCCTGGCCCAGCGCAGCGGCCGGGCCCTGGCCGCCGCCCTCACGGGCGGCCCGGTCCGGACCACCGACGTGGTGGTGCACTACCTGACCCAGGGCCGGTTCGGGCCCCTCGTGGCGCGGGCCGAACCGGTCCGGTCCGGCCCCGACGAGGTGCTGGCGCGGGTGGAGGTGCACGACACGGGTCGGCCCACCGATCGGGACCCGTCCCCCGTGGTGGTGGCCCACGTCCGGTCGGTCGCGGCGCCGGAGCTGCCCTGAGAGTTCACCCCGTCGGGGTGACGCCCCGGTCGTGGGGACCGTTAGGGTCAACGGGTCAGTCAGCCCCCACCTCACGAAGGGAAGTCCATGAGCGATCTGATCGCCATCAAGTACGACGACACCACCACGGCCCTCTCCGCCCTCGACACCGCGGAGGAGCTGGCGCAGGAGCTGATCATCCAGCCCGACGCCATGGCCGCGATCATCCGTGACGAGAACGGCAAGTTCCGCACGATCACGAACCAGCACGCCGTCGGCGCCGGTGCGACCTGGGGCATGTTCTGGGGCCTGCTGTTCGGCATCCTCTTCTTCGTGCCGATCTTCGGCCTGGCCCTCGGTGCGGCGTTCGGTGCGCTCGGCGGCAAGCTCGCCAAGGACTCGATCGACAAGGACTTCCAGGACCGGGTCCGCGAGGCCCTCACCCCGGGCACCTCGGCGCTCTTCCTGATCGTCGAGAAGATGACCGGCGACAAGGCCCTCGAGGCCCTCGGCAAGTTCGGCGGCACCGTCATCAAGACCTCGCTGTCGGAGGAGGCCGAGGCCGAGATCCAGGCCCACCTGCACGGCGCGGGCGACGCCACCGCCTGATCCCCTCCCGGCGCCCCGGCGCCGTTCACGGAACGGTCCACGGGCCGGTACCCCCCCGGGGGTGCCGGCCCGTGGCGCGTCCGGGCTTGACCCGGGACGCTCAGCGGCGTTCGCTGGGCGGGTGAACGACCAACCCGGCAACGGTCCCGCGGCCGACGGCAGGGTGGTCATCACCCTCCAGGGGAACTCCCAGCGCCTCGACGGCGGCGCCATGTTCGGCAACGCCCCGCGCCCGATGTGGGAGCGGTGGATCGCCCCCGACCGCCGGAACCGGATCCCCCTGGCCACCCGGTGCCTGCTCGTGCGCGAGCCCGACGGTCGCAACGTGCTGCTCGAGGCCGGCGTCGGCGCGTTCTTCGAACCCTTCGACCGGGAGCGCTACGGCGTGGTGGAGGACCGCCACGTGCTGCTGGACCGGCTCGCCGAGGTGGGGCTCGCTCCGTCGGACGTGCACGTCGTGGTGCTGTCGCACCTCCACTTCGACCACGCGGGAGGGGTGCTGGCGCCGTGGTCGCCCGACGACGGGCTGTCGCTGGTGTTCCCCGAGGCCCGCTACGTGGTGTCGCGAGCGGCCTGGCAGCGGGCGTTGGAGCCCACCCCGCGGGACCGGGCATCGTTCGTGCCCGGGTTGTGCGAGCTCCTGGTGGGCACCGGCCGCCTCGAACTGGTCGACGGCGACCGTTCGGAGACCCTCGGCGACGGCTACCGGTTCCACCACTCCGACGGCCACACGCCCGGACTGCTCATGACGGAGGTGGACACCCCGGCCGGACCGCTCGTGTACGCGAGCGACCTCGTGCCCGGGGTGCCGTGGGTGCACCTGCCGATCACGATGGGCTACGACCGGTTCCCGGAACTGGTCGTGGAGGAGAAGACCCGCCTGATCGCGGACTGGGCCGCCCGCGGTGTCCGCCCGGTCTTCGTCCACGACCCCCTGGTGGCCCTCGCCACGCTCACCCGCGACGAACGGGGCCGGTGGGGCGTGGTGGACCCGGTGGCCGACCCGGTCGCCGGGCGGCCGGGGCCCGGCCGCGGCCGCGGTCAGGCCAGGGAGATGCGGTAGTCGCCCGACACCCGGACGAACACGCGCCACCCACCCGGGACGGAGCGGGTCGTCACGTCCGCGATGCCCGAGCCGGTCACGGTCGGCGGCGACGCCGAGGTGGACGGGAACCACAGGTCCGCGGTGCTGGTCGCCGGCGTACGCCCGGCCACCGTCAGCGGGCCCGGACCGCACGGGTGCGCCTCGAGCGCGGTCAGCCGGCCCGGCACGGCCCGCGGTGACGGGCGGGTGGCGCACGCCTGCGGCGACCGGGCGTCCGCACAGCCGGGCAGACGGGCCTGCACCTCCTCCTCGCTGAGGGGGTAGGTGGTGTTGTGCGGATCGCCGCACGCCTGCTCCCACTGCCACCAGGTGTCGCCCGCGTAGCGGAGCCCGTCCACGAGCCGGTGCACCCGGGTGGTCCACGCGGTGTTGAAGGCCGGATCGCGGTAGGCGCCGTACTCACCGAGGAACACCGGGGCCCGGTACCCCGTCCCCGCGGTCCCGTACCCGTTGAGCGACAGGTCGAGGAAGCCGGCGATGTCGTCGAACGACTCGGCGTAGGTGTGCGGCGCGAACACCAGGTTCGGGTCATCGGAGAAGTCGAACGGGATCAGCGGGAAGCCGCCGAACAGCGGCTCGAAGAACACCGGGTGCGTGGGTGCGCCGGGCGCGTGGTCGGCCTCGGCCCGGCGGATCGAGCGGATCGCGAGGTCGTACGCGCGGGCCAGTCCGCCGACCGCGAGCTCCACGTCGCCGGCGCCGGGTTCGTTGAGCAGGTCGAAGCCGGCCACGCCCGGGTTCCCCGCGAACTGCGACGCGATGAAGTACCAGAGGTCCGCGTAGGCGCCCATGACGCCGTCGTGGTCGCGGTAGAAGTTGTCCCAGGCCCGCTGCACCGCGGGGCTGTTCTCCCGCTTGCCATCGGGGGAGCAGGTCTCGACCCCGTCGGTGACGGTGGCCCACTCGGGCGCCCCGTCCCAACCGCGGGTGCGCTGCCAGCCCGGCGGGCAGGTGTGGTCGATCGGCGAGTACACGAACTTGCCCCACGCGTCCTGGTGGAGGTCGACCAGCACGTAGATGCCGCGCCGGTTGGCCTCGGCCACGGCGTCGGCGACGCGCTGCGCGTACGCGAGGTCGTAGGTGCCCCGGGTCGGCTCCCATGCCGACCAGCTGGTGACCAGACGGACCACCGAGAAGCCGAGGGCCTCCGCGTCGTCCCAGTCCGCCTCGTCGAGCGTGGCGACCGTGGGCAGCCGCGGGTCGGTCACGAAGTAGTCGCCGAGCTGGTTGAAGTTGGCGCCGCGCAGCGTGACCTGGCGGCCCGCGCCGTCGACCAGCACGCCGTCGGTGCCCCGGGTGGCGGTGAGCGGCAGCAGCTCGGTGGAGGTGCCCGGGTCCCGGGTCGGTGGGCCGGCCGGCGCGGTGGTGCAGGCCGAGGTGAACAGACCCAGTGCCAGCAGTGCCACCGATGCCGCGAGGAACCCCCGGCATCGGGGCCGATCGCCCCCGCTCCGACGCATCGGTGAAGCGTGGCACACGTCACCGGACGCGGCCAGCACGGGACGGGCCCGTGGCCGTGCGATGCTGCGCGGGTGGACGTGACCCTGCCCGCCGGCCCACCGATCGAACCTCCTCCCGCCCCCGTCGGGTACCGGGAGCTCGGGGTGGTGGCCGAGGACGGGCGTGACGTGGCGGTGTCGTGCTGGTACCCGGCCCGGACCGCCGAGGGTCCGGCGGTCCGTTACCCGGTCGTGCCGGGCGTGGGTCTGACCGCGGCGGCGGTCGCGGACGCCGCCCCGGCGGCGGGCCGGTTCCCGACGGTCGTGTTCTCCCACGGCCGCACCGGGACCCGCCGTTCCTACGTGATGCTGCTCGAGGCCCTCGCCGCCCGGGGCACCGTGGTGCTCGCGCCCGACCACGTGGGCGACCGCCTCGAGGACTGGCTCGGCGGCACCCAGGTGGACGACCACACCAACGGCCGGCGCCGCGTGGCCGACGTCGCGGCCGTGCTCGACGCCGTGCCGCTGGTCGAGGGAACGGGCGGTGGCGTCGTCGTGGCGGGGCACTCCTACGGGGGCTGGACCGCGCTCGCGACCGCGGCGCGGGAACCGGCGTCGGTGGCAGGAGTGGTGGGGCTGCAGCCGCTGGTGCGGGGCCTGTCCGCGGAGCGGCTGGGCCGGGTCCGCGTGCCGGTGCTGCTGGTCGGCGCCGCGGCCGACACGACCACCCCGCCGGCGCTCGACTCCCTCGTTGGGTTCGAGGGCCTCGTCCACGCACCCACCCGTCATGTCGAGGTGACGGGCAACGGCCACCAGGCGTGCAGCGACGTGGGGCTCTACGCGGACCTGGCCGGCGCACACGCGGACGTGCTGCCCCCCGGGCTCGGGGATCTGCTCGAGGGCATGGCGGCCCAGGTCACGGGTCGGTCCGGCGACGACTGGCGACCGGTGGTGGCCGACCAGCTCGGACTGCTCGCCGCGTTCGTGGCGGGGGTGGCCGCGGGCGGGGTGCCGCCCCGGCCCGCGGAGGGTGCCGACCGGACGATCCTCGAGCGACCGGGTTGAACCGCCCCGCGTGACCGGTGGCCCGCCGCGGCCCGGGCCGGTACGGTCCTGCGCCCATGGGCGGTGATGCGGGGGCGATCCGGTCCGGGCGTCGACGACGGGGTCCGGCGGCGGTGGTCATGGCGGCGCTGCTCGTCGCGGCGACCCTGGTGGCGGGCTGTGCCCAGCCCCCGCCCGATTGCGGCGGATTCCGGCCGGCGCGGCTGCCCGGCTTCGTGTTCGGCTCCGCCGCGACCGACGTGAACACCGACGCGATGTCGGCCGCGGCGGCGATCGGGTACCGGTGGGTGCGGGTGCCGATCCGGTGGAACCACCTCCGACCCACCGTGACCGCCCTGCCGCGGCTCACCCGGGCGGAGCTCGCCGCGCACCCCGAGCTCGTCGACGAGTTCGCCCGCACCGCGGACTGGTCGCTGCCCGACCGGGTCCTCAGCCGGGCCGGTGAGCTCGGCCTCCGCGTGATCGGTTTCGTCGGCGCGTCGTCGCCGCCGTCGCTCGACGGCGTGGAACTCGACCCCGCCACGATCGGCGTGGAGTCATACCTCGCCTCCCAGGAGCTCGTGACCCGGGCGATCGTCCGGCGCTACGGCCCGCAGCGCGTGGGCGCGCCGGCCGGCGTGGCCACCATCCGCGTGTGGCAGACGGAGAACGAGCTCAACATCGCGCCGGCCGCGACGCTCATCGGCTGGCGCCGGCCGGGCGGGTTCGACGGGTTCCTGTCGTCGCCGTGGTCCGACTTCGGCTTCCAGACGGCGCTGCTCGAAGGACTCCGACGCGGTGTGGTCACCGAGGCCCCCGACGCCGTGACCGTCGTCAACATCAACACCGACATGGCTGACGCGTTCAACACGCTCTTCGGCCGACCCGGATGGGAGGAGGCGGTCACCCGCTGGCGGACGCTGGCCGACGTGATCGCGCTCGACACCTACCCGAACTACTTCCTGCCCGGCCCGGTGGACGGCGGGATCGTGGGCCGCCGGGCGGCCCGCATCGTCGAACTGGCCTGCCCGGACCAGCAGGTGATGGTGATGGAGACCGGCTACCCCAACGGGCCGGTGGGTCGGGGCTACTCGGCCGAGGCCCAGGCGGAGTTCCTGGCGGAGGCGTGGGACTCGTCCCGTGCGGCGGGTGTGAGCGGGTTCATGCCGTTCGGGATCGTCGACGGCGGCGACGACGAACCGGCGTTCACGCCGCGCGACCTCGCCAACCTCGACACGCTGGGTCAGGGTCTGCGCGCAGGCGACCTCGGCACCCTGGCGTCGCTGTTCCTCGGCGACCCCGACTGGGTGTCCACCCGCATGCCCGGGCTCACCCAGCTGGTGGAGGGCAACTGGGGCGTGGTGCGCCCGGACGGCACCCCGTTGCCGGCGTACGAGGTGATCCGCCGGATCGCGGCCGAGACCGGTCCGTGAGCGATCGGGGCCGTTCCGAACTCCGCCACGGGCCACCGACACGCGGGATGGTGACCGTGCACTGGATCCTCCCGTAGGGTCCACGCCATGCGGAGGGTCCTCGCCGTGCTCCTGCTCGCCCTCTTCGCCCTGTCCGGTTGCGGCGCGGTCGGCGGTGAGTCGTCGCAGACGTCGGCGCCCGCCGAGAAGGAGGACGTCGACGTCGTCCGGCTGTTGGCGGTGCCAGTGGGACTGGCGCTGGCCATCGGCGTGGTGGGCGGGGGTGTGTGGCTCGGTTTCCACATGGACAGGATGGGCGAGGTCTACCGCATCCGTCGTGAGTACCGCCGCGACGTCAGACGGATGAAGCGCCGTGCCCGGCGGGAGGGCCGGAGCGGTTGAGGCGTCCCGCCCCGCTCGGCCACGGC
>JBMOJH010000041.1:0-28235 GCA_049316905.1 Microthrixaceae bacterium
CTTGACCAGGCCGGCCACCTCGATCGCTGCGCCCACCGGCCACCTCCGTGTCAGGGCCGTTGCACAGCGTAGAACCCGTGAGGGAGCTCAGCAGCAGCCGCCGGTAGTGGTGGTATCGGCCCGCCCGAGCCCCACCGGTTCCGCCAGCGGGGCGCAGCAGGCACCGTCGCCGGCCGAGGTGTTGGCCATCTGCTCGGCGTCACCGGTCTTCACGTACCACTCCCAGTTCGCGCCGTCCGGATCGGTCACCCAGGTCTCGGTCTTGGTCGCGTAGCAGCAGACCGTGTCGTCCACGCCGGTGGTGGTGAGCCCCTCGCCGCTCAGGCGCGCCTCGGCCGCCTCCACCTCCGCCGGGTCGGTGGTCTCCACGCCCAGGTGGTTGAGCGTTCCGCCGACCGGGCCCTCGATGAGGACGAGCTTGAGCGGCGGTTCCGCGATCTCGAAGTTGGCGTACCCCGGCCGGCGCTTGGCCGCGGGGGTGGCGAACAGGCGCTCGTAGAAGTCGACGGCCTGGTCGACGTCGGTGACGTTCAGGGCGAGCTGCACTCGTGACATGGGGCCTCCTCGTCGGGGCATCGGCCGGGTCGCCATCCATGGATGGCCGTCGATGCACTGGTCATCCTGCGCCTTCCATCGATGTATGTCAATATGCCTGGGAGGGTTCCCCTGTCCGGGGGAGCCCCCGACCCGCGAGGAGGTGCGCCATGACCCAGCCGACCCCGTCCCCGTGCTGCAGCCCGCTGACCTCGGTCGTCCTCGACGAGGCCGACGCGGTGGAACTGGCCGAGTCGTTGAAGGTGCTCGCGGACCCGGCCCGCCTCCGGCTGCTGTCGATGGTCGCGGCGGCCGAGGGCGGCGAGGCCTGCGCGTGCGATCTCACCGAGCCGCTCGGCCGTTCCCAGCCCACCGTCTCGCACCACCTCTCGGTGCTGGTGGAGGCCGGGTTCCTCACGCGGGAGAAGCGGGGTCGGTGGGCGTGGTTCGCGGTGGACCGGGAACGGCTCCGGGGCCTCGGCGCACTGCTCGACGTCTAGGCCCGCCACGTCCCCGACCGGCTCGCCCCGTCAGACGCCGTCGGGGAGCAGCTCGGCGATGAGCTCCCGGACCCGTCGCTCGATCTCGTCACGGATCGGGCGCACGGCGTCCACGCCCTTCCCCGCCGGGTCCGCGAGCTGCCAGTCGAGGTAGCGGGTGCCCGGGTAGAAGGGGCACTCGTCACCGCAGCCCATGGTGATCACCACGTCGGACGCCTCGACCGCCGCGTCCTCCAGGCGCTTGGGCCGGGCCCCCATCGCGGCCAGGTCGATGCCGACCTCCGCCATCGCGGCGACCACCGCGGGGTTCACCTCGTCGACCGGCGCGGTGCCGGCCGAGCGCACCTCCACCCGGTCGCCGGCGAGGTGCGCCAGGAACCCGGCGGCCATCTGCGACCGGCCTGCGTTGTGGATGCAGACGAACAGGACCTCGGGCCGCTCGGTGCTCATGACAACTCCTCCTGATGTGACACGGCCTCCTCGTCAGGTGCCGGCGGCGCCGGCATCACATGGGGATACAGGAACCGGACCAGCCCGACCGCGATCGCCATCCCCACCAGCTGCATCACGATGAACATCGGTGCGGAGGCCGGGGCGATGCCCGCGAACGTGTCCGACAGCGTCCGGGCCACGGTCACCGCCGGGTTGGCGAAGCTGGTGGAGGACGTGAACCAGTAGGCCCCCGCGATCCAGGCACCCACGGCGAAGGGCACCGCCCGGCCGCGGCCGGTGCGGACGCACCCCTGGATCACGAGGAGCAGGCCGACGGTGGCCACCACCTCCGACAACCACAGTGCGGGGGAGGACCGCTCGGTCGTCGACAGCTCCACCGCCGGGAGCTCGAACATCAGGTTGGCGACCACTGCGCCGAGGCAGCCGCCGATGACCTGCGCCACCACGTAGAGCCCGGTGTCGCGGGTCGAGATGGTGCCGAGGAAGCGGTCGGTCAGGGTGACCACCGGGTTGAAGTGGGCCCCCGACACCGCGCCGAACATCAGGATCAGGCCGACCAGGGCACCGGCCGTGGCCACCGCGTTCTCGAGCAGCTGCAGCCCCACGTCGGACGGCGACAACTGGCTCGCCATGATCCCGGACCCGATCACCGCGACGATCAGGAGACCCGTGCCGAGGGCCTCGGCGACGAGCCGGCGGGCGAGGTCGAGGCGAAGGGCGCCGGTGCCGGTCTCGGTCGCCAGCGCGAGTTCGGCGTCGGGCACCGGGAGCTGCTCGCTCATGCCGCGCGCCCCGTTCCGACGAGGGCCCCGATGCGGGCGCGCAGCTCGGCCACGGTGGCGTCGAACGACCTCGCGGTGCGGGCGGGCACGGGGTCCGGGACGGACCAGTGGAGCCAGCCGTCGCGGTCGCCGAGTTCCTCGTGGGCACGGTCGCAGACCGTGACGATGAGGTCCGCCGCCGGCGCGTCGTCCAACCGGGCGGGCCGTGCCGCCGACAGGTCGAGACCGGCCCGGCGGGCCGCGGCCACCGCCCCGCGGTGCACCCGGTCGGCCGGTTCGGTTCCGGCGGAGGCGGCGCGGCCGCCGGTCAGCGGGCCCCAGAGCGCGGCGGCGAGCTGGCTGCGGGCCGAGTTGCGGGTGCAGACGAACAGGACGCGGCCCTCGAGCGGGATGCGACCCGTGCCATGGCCGTGGAGCAGGTCGTCGAACGCCCCACGGTGGAGGTGGACGTAGCGGCGGCGCCCGTCGCCGCCGGAGCGGGACCGCCCCACCAGGCCGGCTGACTCCAGAACATCGAGGTGATGGGCCAGCAGGTTGGACCCCAGTCCGAGCCGACGGCACAGCTCCACGGGCGCCCGGTCGGAGACCACCAGCTCGTCGACGACGGCCAGGCGCACCGGATCGCCGAGGGCGGCGTGGCGAGCCGCCCGGGTGGTGAGGTCGTCCTCCACGGCCGGCAGTCTGATCACTCAACCCGTGTTGAGTCAATCCTCGTCGCGCGAGGGCGCCCCGAGCTCGTTCGGTCTCGGATCTGAGGAGGTTGGACCGCGCCAGAGGCACGTCAGGATCCTCGGAACTGGCGGGCGGCGACACGGAGGCGAAGTGCCGCTATCTACTGGTTCGTGGCGCTCGACGACCTGCTGCCGCGTGGGCCGTCACTCGCCCTTCGCCATGTTGGCGAAGAGGGTGCAGTAGTCGAGGAAGACGAGCCGAGCGATGCCGGTGCGGCCCGCGCGGTGCTTGGCCACGATGACCTCGGCGGTGTCCTTGTCGGGGGTGTCCGGGTGGTACACCTCGTCGCGGTACAGGAACATCACCACGTCCGCGTCCTGCTCGATCGAGTTGTGCACGACCACGCCGTTGGCCACGAAGTTGTGGGTGCCGACCACCGTGGCGTCGAACACCTCCCGCTCCCCCAGCGGCTCGATCGCCACCACCTCGTCCCAGAAGACGTCGGAGGTCGCGATCGCGCTGAGCTCCTTGCTGTCGACCGCGTCCGCGATGCGGGCCAGCCGCTCGCGACTCGACGAGCGGGGCCGGTTCTCGGTACCGAGCAGGTAGCCCCCGCAGTACGACTCGCCGATCGCCGCGGCCAGCTGCCGCTGGGTCATCTCCAGCCGGTCGAGCTCGCGGACCACCACGTCGCGTACCTCGCAGGGCACGGTGTCGACGTTGGGGTTGGTGGCCACCTCGGCCAGCGCCTCGAGGGCCGGCGCCGCGGCGGCGCCCCGCTCCCCCGCGATGCCGACGGTCTCCAGGAACCGGCGCTGGTGCTCCGCGCCGTGGACCCAGAGCCGCCAGCGCGACCGGCCCGTCCCGACGTCGGTGATGCGGGACTGCACGCCGACGCGCAGCAGGAGGAGCTGGAGGGCGTCGATGAGCGAGCGGTGCCGGCTGGTGGCGAACAGCCGCACCAGGGGTCGGCCCCGGAGCTCGGTGACCGACAACGACCCGATCCGGCCGAACAGCTCGGACACCACGAGCGCGAGGTCCTCGTCGCCGAGTGACGCCATCGCAGCCGGGAGCCGCCCGGAGGTGGCCCAGCGCCCGACGAGTTCGTTCAGCGGCTCGTCGGGCTGGCCGGCCAGGGCCTCGGCCAGCGAGCACGGCGTCTCCGGCCGGCCCAGCGAGCGGGGCACCGCCACCCGCGAGCCCACCGACAACTCGTCGAGACGGGCCCAGCGGTTGACCGTCCGGAAGGGATGGTTCGCCGTGGCCTCCACCACCCGACCCGAACCCAGGCGCAGGCGGAACGCCGGCTTGGTGCCGCTCGGGAAGGCGTGCGTCATGACCGCGGGGACGAGCTTCCAGTCGTCGTCGAGGCTCCACACCGGGGTGTCGCGGGCGCCGCTGTCGAGCAGTTCGCCCAGGGTGACCTCGGTGTTGGTGTCGGCCCGGAGGATCCTCGTGTCGCGGGTGAGACACCCCGACTCACGGAGATCGGCGAGCATCGGCCGCTTGTCGGCGCGCAACTCGAGCTGACGGGAGAGCTGGGACAGGGCCACCACCGGCGCCTCCAATTCACGGGCGAGCACCTTGAGACCCCGGCTGATCTCGGCCACCTCCACCTGGCGGCTCTCCGCCCCGGAACGGCCCTGCATCAGCTGGAGGTAGTCCACGACGATCATGCCGAGCGGCATGTCGAGGCGGTCCTGCAGACGCCGGGCCTTGGAGCGGATCTCCATGACGGTCAGCGCGGGGTTGTCGTCGATCCAGAGCCGGGCCTCGCCGAGCCGGCCCATGGCCTTCGTGATCTTCGTCCAGTCGGCGTCGGTCAGCCGGCCGGTCTTCAGCTTGGAGGCGTCGATCCGCGCCTCGGCCGCGATGAGACGTTGCGTGAGCTCGAGGTGGCCCATCTCCAACGAGAAGAAGAGCACCGGCAGCTGCTCGCGCACGGCGGCATGGCCGGCCATGCCCAGGGCCAGCGCGGTCTTGCCCATGGCCGGACGGGCGCCCACCACGACCAGCGCGCCCGGCTGCAGGCCCGAGAGCATGTTGTCGAGGTCGGTGTAGCCGGTGGGGGTGCCGGTGACCGCGTCACCGCGCTCGTACAGGGCCTCCAGCTGCTCGAGGCTCCGGTCGAGCAGCGGCGACAGCTCGGAGAGCGTGTCGGAGTTGCGGCGCTGCGCGACGGCGAAGATCGTGCTCTCCGCCGAGTCGATCGTCTTCTCGATGTCGTCGAGGGGGCTGTAGCCCAGCTCCGCGACGTCGTTCGCCGCCGTGATGAGGCGGCGCAGCAGGGCCTTCTCCTCCACGATGCGGGCGTAGTGCTCGGCGTTGGTGATCGCCGGCGTGTTGGCCTGCAGGGTGAGCAGGGCGGCGCCGCCACCGACCGACTCGAGGACGCCCACGCGGTCGAGCTCCTCGGCCACGGTGAGTGGGTCGACACCGCGGCCGGTCGCGTACAGCGCCTGGACGGCGTCGAAGATGTGGCGGTGCGCCGGCTTGTAGAAGTCGTCCGCCCCCACGATCGTGGCGGCGGCCGACACGGCGTGCTCGCTCAGCAGCATCGCCCCCAGGAGCGACTGCTCGGCCTCCAGGTTGTGAGGCGGTACCCGCAGCCGCGAGGGCTCGTCGGGCCGTGGGGGGGTGTCGGACATCGGGCCCCATCCTCCGCTCACTGTCCTGTGGGGATCCAGAGGACCACCCTCTGGATTTCCGGTGGATACCGGTCGGCCGGCGGGGAAGAAGCCTGTGGATACCCGCCGCCGCCTGTGGACGACGGCGGGCACCCTGTGGATCAGTTCGCGACGACCTCGACGGTGATCGGGAACTGCACGTCGCTGTGGAGGCGGGCGGTCACGTGGTGCGTGCCCAGCTCCTTGATGTGCTCCTCCATGACCAGGTCCTTGCGGTCGAGTTCGATGCCGGTCTGCTCGGCGACCGCGTCGACCACCTCGGCGGCGGTGACGGAACCGAACAGGCGGCCGCCCTCGCCGGCGCGGGCCGACACCTCGATGGTGCGGGGCACGAGCTGCGTGGCGATCTCCTCGGCCGCCTCGCGTGCCTTCGCGTCCTTGGTGTCACGGGCCCGTCGCATCGCCTCGGCCTGGGCCGAGGCGCCCTCGCTGGCCGGGATGGCCAGGCTGCGGGGGGCGAGGAAGTTGCGGGCGTAGCCCTTGGACACCTCGACGATGTCGCCGCGCTTGCCCAGACCGTCCACGTCCGCGCGGAGGATGACCTTCACGGCGGTCATGCCTCCACCTCCTCAGTGGCAGCGGTCTCGACGACGGCCTCGTCGGTGGCCGGCTCGAACTCCTCGGCGGGAGCCTCACCGCGATCGGGACGCGGCCCGTCGCCACGGTCGCCGCGCGGACCACGACGGTCGTCGCCGTCACGGTCCCGACGACCGCCGCGCTGGGTGGTGACCCGGTTCGTGTAGGGGATCAACGCCATCTCGCGGGCGTTCTTGATCGCCTTCGCGATCTCCCGCTGCTGCTGCGTGTCGTTCCCCGTGACCCGACGGGCCCGGATCTTGGCCCGGTCGGACATGAACCTGCGCAGCAGGTTCGCGTCCTTCCAGTCCACGTAGTCGATGCCCTCGGAGTTGAGGACCGACACCTTCTTCTTGACCTTGCGGTTGCTGTCCTTCGGCTTCCCGCGCTTCTGCGGTGGCTTGCCCATCAGAAAGGCTCCTCGTCGTCGTTGTAGCCGCCGGCCGGCGGGGCCGCGGGCGGGGGCGCGTCGTAGTTGCCGCCACCGCCGCCGTCACGGCGTTCGGTCTTGTGCACCTGGGCGGTCGCCCAGCGGAGGCTGGGACCCACCTCGTCGGCGAGCACCTCCACCTTGGAGCGCTTCTCGCCGTTGTCGGTCTCCCAGGAGCGGGTCTGGAGGCGGCCGGTGACCATCACACGGGTGCCCTTGGTGAGGGACTCGCTGACGTTCTCGGCCAGGTCGCGCCAGCAGACGATGTCGAAGAAGGAGACCTCCTCCTCCCACTCGTTGCTCTGCTGGTTGCGCCAGCGGCGGTTCACCGCGAGGCCGAAGTTGGCCACGGCGGCGCCGCTCGGGATGAATCGCAGCTCCGGGTCCCTGGTGAGGTTCCCGATGAGCTCCACGTAGTTGCCTGCCATTGGAGGTTCCCTTCCGTCAGCCGGCACCGGCGAGGAGACCGCGGCGGGCGGCCTCCTTGTCGGGCAGCCGGATCAGCTTGTGGCGGACGACGTCGTCCGCGAGACGGAGGAAGCGGTCGAGCTCGTCGAGGTTGGGGGCCTCGGTCACGATCTCCAGGACCGTGTACACGCCCTCGTTCTTGTGGTTGATGGGGTAGGCGAAACGCCGCCGGCCCCAGTTGTCCACAGTGGGGACGGTGCCGCCGTCGGCGGTCACCATCTCCTGGACTCGCTCGATCACGGCACGGTTGGCCGCGTCGTCGACGTCCTGGTCGACGATGATCATGAGTTCGTACGCGCGGATCGCCACGTGCGCTCTCCCTTCGGACCTGGGCCTCGCCCAGGGTCCTGCGGTCCGCAGGACAGGGACCCGGTGTCAGCCGGGCGATGTTGACCGGGTGAGTGTAGACGCACCCTTCCCCCGGGGCCATCGGGCCCGACGGGGTGACGCTTCCGACCGGTCATGGCGGCCATGGTCGCGAGGGGGTGTGACACCGCCTCGCAGGGGCCCTCGGCGAGGACCCGGGCCGTCGGGCTCAGCTCTGCCGGGACCCGTACAGGGAGAGGGCCTCGGACTGCTCGGCGTTGAGGTGGTACGACTCCGCGTCGGCCGGGAACGCACCGCAGCGCACGTCGGCGGCGAACGCCGACATCGCCTCCACCGCGGAGCCCTTCAGCTCGGCGTAGCGGCGGACGAACTTCGGCACCACGCGGTCCTCGAGGCCGAGCACGTCGTGGAACACCAGGACCTGGCCGTCGCAGTGGCGGCCGGCCCCGATGCCGATCGTCGGCACGTCGAGCGCCTCGGTGACCATGCGGGCCACCTGGTCGGGCACCCCCTCGAGCACGATCGCGAAGCAGCCGGCGTGCTGGAGGGCCTTGGCGTCGGCCACGAGCTGCAGCGCCGCCTCCGACTCCTTGGCCTGCACCCGGAACCCGCCCATCGCGTGCACCGACTGGGGCGTGAGGCCGAGGTGGCCCATCACGGGGATCTCGGCGTCGACGAGCGCCTCGATCATCGGCACCCGCTTGCGGCCGCCCTCGAGCTTCACGCACTGGGCGCCGGCCCGGATCAGCTGCGCCGCGTTGCGGACGGTCTCCTCGGTGGACACGTGGTAGCTCATCCACGGCAGGTCGCCCACGATGAGGCAGTCGGGCTTCGCCCGGGCCACCGCGGCGGTGTGGTGGGCGAGGTCGTCCACCGTCACCTGCAGCGTGTCGTCGTAGCCGAGGACGACCATGGCCACGGAGTCGCCGACCAGGATCATGTCGACCCCGGCCTCATGCGCGATCCGGGCACCCGGTGCGTCGTAGGCGGTGACCATCACCAGCGGCTCGGAGCCGTCGCGCGCCTTGCGCGCCCGGATCGACGGAACGGTGGGTCGTGCGGATGGAGCCATGGCTCGCCTCCTGGGTCAGGTCCGGCGCCCCGTGGCTGCCGGCCGTCAGGGAAAACGGTAGACCATCCGCATGGGCACCTGCCAGAGCTGCGGTCGCGACGAGGACGTGGAGGCCGTCCAGCGGGTCTACCTGCTCGAGGACACCGATGCACCGGCCGACGGCGGCGAGCCGCCCGTGCGGGTCGAGGACGAGGTGGAGTACTGGTGCTTCACCTGTCGGGAGAGCTACCCGCACGTCCCGGTGGCCTGAGGGCGGACCGCCCTCCCGGCAGGGATCGGGCGGCCGGTCGGTCAGCCGGGCGGGACCGCGGCCGGCGCAGCGGGCGCCGGCGGGGCTGTCGTGGGCGCCACGGTGGTGGTCGGCCGGGGTGCGGTGGTGGTGGGCCGCGGCGCCGTCGTCGTGGTGCTGCCCGGGACCGAGCTGCTCGTCGTGGACGACCCGGGGACGGTACTGGACGTGGACGACCGCGGCACCGACGACGTGGTCGAGCCACCGGAGGACGGGCTCATGGAGGAGTTCAGGATCCGCTTGCCGGCGTCGGTCGAGGGGAACCGGCACGGCGCCGATCCCCGCGTGGCCTTCGACATGAAGTTCCGCCAGATGGCCGCGGGCACCGTGCCACCGGCGACCTGCTGGCCCTTGAACGTGCGCATCTCGCGCGGCTGCTCGTAGCCCATCCACACCGCGGCGGTGAGGTCGCACGTGTAGCCGGTGAACCACGCGTCCTTGGCGTCGTTGGTGGTGCCGGTCTTGCCGGCCGCGGGCACCCGCAGCTCCGCGTTCTGGCCGGTGCCGTTCTGCAGCACGCCCTGGAGCACCGTGGTGACCGTGTCGGCCACCGCCGGCTGGATCGCCTGACGCCGCTCCACCGCGGTGGACGCGTCGAACAGGACGGTGCCGTCGGCGGCCTCGATGCGACGGATCGAGTACGGGCTGATGTGGGTGCCGCGGTCCATGAAGGTGCTGTAGGCGGACGCCATGTCGAGCACCGACACCTCCTCCGCGCCGAGCACGAGGGAGTAGACGGGGTCGAGCGTGGCGGTCACGCCCAGGCGGCGGGCCATCTCCGCGAGCCGTTCCGGCCGGATGGTGTCGACCATTCCGGCGTAGACCGTGTTCGTCGAGTTCCAGGTGGCCTGCTCGACCGTCTCGATCCCGTGGTCGGCCTTGTCGTAGTTGGCGGGCTTCCAGACCTGGCCCGCGCCGGCGTACACGCCGGGGAACTGCGTGGTGGGCGGTGCCCGGAACCGGGACTTCACCGAGTACCCGTCCTCGATGAACGCCGCGAGCGCGAACGGCTTGAAGGTCGAGCCCGGGGCGCGACCCGAGCCGCCGCCCTGGCCGCCGAGCGCGAGATTCACCTTGTCGGTGGCGTAGTCACGGCCCCCGACCATCGCCCGGATCCGACCGTCCTTGTCGACGGCCACGAGCGACCCGGTGGGCCCGTCCGGCACGTCGAGGGTGTCGTAGACGGAGTCCACGGCGGCCTTCTGCAGCGTCGGGTCGAAGGTCGTGTAGACCCGCAGGCCGCGCGTCTCGGCCCCCGGGCCGTAGCGGGCCCGCAGCTGCTGGCGCACCCACTCGACCCAGTACTCCGAGCCGAGCTCGGTGTACTTCACGTCGCCGAAGTCGCTGCGCTGGTCGACCCTGGCCCGGATCGTGGGCGGCTGCACGGTGCCGTCGGGTCGCGTCGTCGCGTCGGTCACGAACGGCTCCGCGGCCGCGGCGTCGGCCTGCGCCCGGGTGATCGCGCCGGTGGCCACCATCCCGTCGAGCACGGACCGGCGGCGGCGCTCGGCCACCTTCGGGTGCTGCACGGCATCCGCGGTCTCGGGCGAGCGGATCAGCGAGGCCAGGTAGGCGGCCTGCGGGAGCTGCAGGTCCTTCACCCCCACCCCGAAGTAGGTGCGGGACGCGGCCTCCACGCCGTAGGCGCCACGGCCGAAGTACACCTCGTTCAGGTACCGGGTGAGGATCTCCCTCTTGCCCAGCTCCCGTTCCAGCTTCACCGCCAGCACCGCCTCGCGGGCCTTGCGGTCGAGGGTCCGCTCCGACGACAGGTAGACGTTCTTCACGTACTGCTGGGTGATCGTGGACCCGCCCTGCTGGGACTCGGAGTCGCCCAGCACCGTCTGGTACAGCGCCCGGCCGATGCCCATGGGGTCCACGCCGTTGTGCTCGAAGAAGTTCCGGTCCTCCGCCGCGAGCACGGCCTGGACCATCACGGGCGGGAGGTCCTCGTAGCGGACGGTGACCCGCTCCTCCTCCGCGGTGAGGCGCGCCATCGCGTTGTCGAAACCGCATTGGCCGTCGGCGACGGTGAGGTCGCACACGAACGAGGTCTCGATCGGGCGCTGCGCCGGCGGGAGCCGAAGAGTGTTGAGCGCCGCCCAGAGGCCGCCCACCGCCACCACCGCGAGGACGAGTGCCCCGTACCCGACGGCCCGCAACCGCCAGAAGATGCTGCGACGTCCCTCCGGGCGGGCGGGGCGCGGGCGGCGTGGTGAGGAGGTGGATCTGGCCATGGCGAGCGGTCGCGCCCGGGATGCCGGCGCGGCGACAGTCTGCCCGTCCGGGGCCACGGCGTCCCATCACGGCAGGAGACGGTCGCCCCGACGGGAAGGATCGCCCAATGGTGGCTCAGGCCGGCTGGCGGCCCACCGGGTCGATCCGCAGCAGGTGGTTCCAGCGGCAGGCCAGGCAGACCTCCACCGTGTAGCAGCGGGCGCCGACCCGGCCCTCGGCCACCTTCCGGAGCTCCGCCCGACCCCCGACCACCTTGCCGCCGGGTGGCAACCGTGGACCGAACACGTAGCGGACGAGGCGCAGCTGCGACTCCCCGCACACCGGGCACGGGGCCGTGGCCCGCTGGGAGCAGTTGTGGCCCACGCGGAGCAGCTCGGACTGGGCGTCGCACACGTCGGTGCGGTCCAGCTCACCGGAACGGAACCGGTGCAGCAGCTGACGACGGGCGAAGCGGTAGTCCACGCTGCCGGGCGTCGGGCCCGGCCGGCCCGGCGTCTCCGGTTGCAGGAACGGCACGGTGGTCGAGGCTACCGGCCCGGACCCCCGCTCACGCCGTCGACCGGGAACGGACACGGCCAGGGGCTCCGCGGGGCCGCCGGCCACCGGGCCGGTCCACGAACCGACGCCGGTGCTGGGCGAGAATGTCGGGGTGCCCCCGACCAGTACCTCCTCGTCGCGGACCGGCCGCCGCCACCCCTCCGCGGGCAACCTGGACGCCCGCCCCGCCCTCGTGCGCGACGGTGACCAGCCGGTGGCGCTGACCCCTGCGAGCTTCCCGCACGGCGCCGAGCCGTCCCGGGAGCTGGTGCAGTTCGGGCCCGACCTCGACCACGAGGTCCTGCACAAGCTCGTCGGGCCCACGGACGGCCGTCGCATCCTCGACCTCGGCTGCGGCGCCGGTGCCGCCGCGATCGCCCTGGCGCGACGGGGCGCGCGGGTCATCGCGGTCGAGTCCTCCACCGCCCGCCTGGCCCAGGCCCGGGCCGCTGCCGAGGTGGCCGAGGTGAAGGTCGAGTTCCACCACAGCGACCTGGCCGATCTGGCGTTCATCCGGGCCGACAGCATCGACTCGGCGTTCGCCGTCTACTCGCTCGCCGCGGTGCAGGACCTCGGTCGCGTGTTCCGTCAGGTGCACCGCATCCTCAAGCCGGAGGCACCCTTCACGGTGTCGCTCCCGCATCCCGTGGCCTGCATGCTCGAGTTCGACGACGAACAGCAGCCGCCCTACCTGGGCCGCACGGCGTGGAGCTCGTCGGCCATCACGTGGCGGGCCGGTGGTGACGAGGGCATCACCCACGTCCACCAGATCGGCGACGTGTTCACCACGCTGACCCGCTCCAACTTCCGGGTCGACGCCCTGCTCGAGCCGAGGTGCGAGGGCGCGGCGCGGGGTCCGCACAGCTCGCCGCTCGACGACTGGGTGCCCTCCACCCTGGTGGTGCGGGCCCGCAAGCTCGGGATCTGACCGCCGACGTCGTCCCGCCTCGAGGTGGGATCGGGCGCGGCCGGGCCTCAGGTGTCGAGGGTGTGGTCGTGGCGCACGACCACGACCGGGCACCGTGCGTGGTTCACGCAGTAGGTCGTCACCGACCCCAGCAGCAGGCCCATGAACCCGCCGTGACCCCGTGAGCCCACCACCAGCAGGTCCGCGTCCGCCGAGAGGGCGATGAGCCGCTCACCGGCGTGACCCTCGAGCACCTCCGAGGTCACGTCCACCCCGTCCAGGGCACCCTCGAGGCGCACGCTGTCGATCGCCGCGTCGAGCATCGTGCCCGACGCCGCCCGCAGGTCCGTGGGGTCCGGGGTCGCCACCTCGTAGCCGGTGGACATGATCGGGGTGCTGAACGTGCCCACCACCTTCAGGGAACACCCCCGCACCCGGGCCTCCTCGGCCGCCCACCGCAGGGCGTCCAGCGCGTTCTCCGACCCGTCGACACCCACCACGATCCCGCTCATCGGCCCGCTCCTCTCGTCGCCCCGGAGTCTCCCACCGGTGCCACCGCGCCGTCGGCGTTCGCGCCCCCACCCTCGGCACCCGGTCGGGCCGCCCACCACCGGTCCAGCTCCTCGAGGGCCCGGTCGTGGCCGAGCGGACCGTGCTCGAGGCGCAGCTCGAGCAGGTGCTCGAGCGCCCGGCCCACCTCGGGACCGGGCGGGAGGCCGAGGTGGTCCATCACCTCGCGCCCGTCGAGATCGGGACGGATCGCGCGCAGCTCCTCGGAACGCCGGAGCTCCTCGATCCGGTCCTCGAGCTCGTCGATCCGGCGGGCGAGGGCCTCGGCCTTCCGGCGGTTGCGGGTGGTGCAGTCCGCACGGGTGAGCGCGAGGAGCTCCGCCAGGAGCGGGCCGGCGTCGCGGACGAAGCGACGAACCGCCGCGTCGGTCCACCCCATCTGGTACGTGTGGAACCGCAGGTGCAGGTAGACGAGCTGGGTCACGTCGTCCACGGTGCGGTTCGGGAACTTGAGCGCCCGCATCCGGTCGCGGGTCATCCGGGCACCCACCACCTCGTGGTGGTGGAAGGACACCCCGCCACCCTGGATCGACCGCGTGCGCGGCTTCCCCACGTCGTGGAACAACGCCGCCAGCCGCACCTCGGGGGTACGCGCCGACTGGGCCACCACCGCGATGGTGTGCGCGAGCACGTCCTTGTGCCGGTGGATCGGGTCCTGCTCCAGGCGCATGGCGGGGAGCTCCGGCAGGAAGTGGTCCGCCAGGCCGGTGTCGTGCACGAACCACAGCCCCGCGGAGGGGTCCTCGACCATCAACAGCTTCACCAGCTCGTCGCGGATCCGCTCGGCGGACACGATCGACAGCCGGTCCGCCATCGCCACCACCGCGGACACGAGGGGGGCGTCCGGCTCGAGGTCGTGGCCTGCGATGAAGCGCGCCGCGCGGAGCATGCGGAGCGGGTCGTCGGAGAACGACACCTCGGGGTCGAGCGGCGTGCGCAGGCGACCCGCGAGCAGGTCGTCGAGGCCGCCGAACGGGTCGATCAGCTCCGGATCGGCAGAGGTGACCTCGAGCGCCATCGCGTTCACGGTGAAGTCCCGGCGGGAGAGGTCGTCGACGACGTCCCGGCTGAACTCCACGTCGGGCTTGCGGCTGTCGGGACGGTAGGCCTCGGCCCGGTGCGTGGTGATCTCGAAGGTACGGCCCCCGACCCGGCAGCCGATCGTGCCGAACCGCTCGCCCTGGGTCCACACCGCGTCGGCGACCGGGCCCACCACCGCCTTCACCTCGGCCGGGGTGGCGTCGGTCGTGAGGTCGATGTCCGGCTCGGCAGTGTCGCCATCCGGGCCGCCGTCCGCCTCGGAGTCGGCCCCGCCCGTTCGGTCGCCGGGCGAACCGACCTCCGGGGCCACCGTCGGGACCTTCGCGAAGCCGTCACGGACCTGACCGCCCACGACGTACAGCCGGAACCCCGCGGCGGCGAAGCGGTCGCCGAGCGGACGCACGTCCGACAGGAGCTCACGGAACTGCGGGGGGATCACGCCGGAAGGGTATCGGCCGACCGGCACGACCCCCGAGTGCCGGACCGCTGCGCGCCGCCCTGTGGCGTCAGTCGAGGTCGCGGGCGGCGCGCACCCGTTCCACCACGTCACCACCCGGCCCGCCCGCGCTCGGGGGTTCCGGGTGCAGTCGCTCGCCGAGGAGGGCCGCCACGGTGGCCGCGGACGAGTGCGCCAGGGCGGGCAGGTCGTACCCGCCCTCGAGGAAGGCCACGACCCGTCCCGCGGGCACCAGCGCGGCGAGATCCGTCGTGAGGTCGGCGAAGTCGCCCGAGGTGAGGCCGAGATCGGTGAGCGGGTCGTCGCGGTGGCCGTCGTAGCCGGCGGAGAGGAGCAGCCAGGTGGTGCCGTGGCGGGCGAGCGCCGGCGCCACGAGCTCCTCCACCGAGCTCCGGTACACGTCGCCGGTGGCGCCGGGCGGCACGGGCACGTTGAGGGTCGTGCCCGCGCCCTCGCCCGAGCCGGACTCCGAGGCCAGGCCGGTGCCGGGGTAGAGCGGCTGCTGGTGCCAGGAGACGTAGAGCACCCGACCGTCGCCGTAGAAGATGTCCTGGGTGCCGTTGCCGTGGTGGGCGTCCACGTCCACCACCGCCACCCGCTCTCCCGCCTCGGCCAGCGCGGCCGCGGCCACCGCCACGTGGTTGAAGAGGCAGAAGCCCATCGCCCGGTTGGCCGTGGCGTGGTGACCGGGCGGGCGCACCGCCACGAACGCGGCGTCGGCCTGACCGGCGCGGAGACGCTCCACGGCGTCCAGGCCGGCACCGGAGGCGAGCCGGGCCAGGTCCGCCGAGTACTCGCCCACCACCGTGTCGGCGTCGAGCTGGGTCCGGCCCGATCGGCAGAACTGGTCGATACCCCGCACGAAGGCGGAGGGGTGCACGCGGTGCAGCTCGTCGTCGGTGGCGGGGCGGGGCCGGGTCCACGACACGGCCTCCTCCAGGTCGTGGACGGTGAGGCCGTCGAGCACCGCGGTGAGCCGGTCGGGGCGTTCGGGATGGAACGGCCCCGTGTCATGGGCCAGGAAACGCTCGTCGGCGTACATCAGCACGGCCACCCGGCCAGCGTACTGTCGGAGGGGGTTCGCCTATCCTCGTCGGGTACCGCCCGCCGGAACGCCTTCCCCGTAGGAGCCAGAGCGACGGCATGACCACCCGCCAGACCCTGACCGTGGGCGCCGACCGCTTCCGGGTCGGGCCGTGGCACGCCGACCGCTCGATCGCGTACCTGGCCCTCCCCCCGGAGGTCGCGCGGCCGTCCGACGACGGGTTGCGGCGGTGCGTGGACCGGCTCGCGGATGCCGGGTACACGTCGATCATCACCTCGGCGCTGCATCCCGAGGAGGCCGGGGCCTTCCTGCGACAGGGGTTCGCGGAGTACGACCGGCTCCGCGTGCTCGCCCACGACCTGCGCGACCTCGACCCGCCCCGTCCCCCGCTCGTTCCGGAGGTCCGGCTGCGGCGGGCGCGGCGCGGCGACCGCGGACCCGCGCTGGTGGTCGACGGCCGGGCCTTCCCGCCGTTCTGGCGAATGGACCGCGCCGGTCTCGCGGAGGCCGAGTCGGCCACCCCGTCCCGGCGGTTCCGGGTGGCCGTGCGCGACCACGTCGTCGGCTACGCCATCACCGGCCGTGGCGGCAGCCAGGCGTTCCTGCAACGCCTCGCCACCGACCCCGACCTCGCGGGCCACGGCGTGGGCAGTGCGCTGGTGGTGGACGCGCTGCACTGGGCCACGCGGCGCCGCTGCCGGCGGCTGCTCGTGAACACCCAGCGCGAGAACGAGCGCGCCCTCGACCTGTACCGCCGGCTCGGCTTCCGGCCGACCCCGACGGACCTGGTCGTCCTCAGCCGGCCGGTGCCGTGAACGGGCCGTCGCGGGCGCGCGCGACCCGGGTTCGGATCGCCGCCGCGCTGTTCGTCACGGCCGCCGTCGCCCTCGCCGCCCTCGGGACCTCACCGACGGCGGGCGCGCGGGCCCGCCAGGACTCCCCGCCGACCACCACACCGACACGCGCGGGCGCCGGTGCCGCGGCCGGCTCCGGTCCGCTCACGATCACCGAGGTGAGCCCGTGGGTGGCGGCCCAGGGCACGTTCGAGGTCCGGTTCGCGCCCACCTCGCTCCCGGCGGGTTCGGTCCTGCGCTACACGGTCCACCAGCGCCTGCGCGACGGACGTTCCGGTTCGATCCGGGGATCCCTCGACGCCCTCCTCGACGGCGCGTCGCCGGGTCCGGTCCTCCGCGGACCGGTGGAGGTACCGGTCGACCAGCTCGGCGATCCGGCCGCGGGACCGGTCCTGCGCGTCCCGATCGACCCTTCCCGCGGTGGGACCGGGCGGGTCTACGTCCCCGATCCGGGCATCCATCCGGTCAGCCTCGACCTGCTCGATACGTCGGGCCGCGAGCTCTGGGCCGACCGCGTGCTGCTCAACCGCCTGCCCGCGGATGCGGTCGAGGACCCGGGCGGCGCGCCCGGTCGCATGGCCGTCACGCTCCTGCTCCCGATCGAGGGCCCGCCCAGCCTGGAACCCGACGGCACGGCGACGATCGACCCGGTCACCCGTTCCGCCGTCGCGTCGGCGACGACCCTGCTCACCGCGGTCCCCGAGGCGCCCCTCACGCTCGGACTCCGGCCGAACACGCTCACGGGTGCGGTCCGATCGGGATCGGCGGCCGACGAGGCCTTCGTGCAGGCACTGCGCTCCCCCGCCCTCCGCGCGGCGGTCGCGCGCCGGACCGACGTGGCGGTCGACGTCGGCGGGCTGGTGGAGGCGGGGGCCACCGACGAGCTGGGCCGTCAGCTGCTCGACGGGGCGGCGACCCTGACCGACGTCACGGGCCGGGGGGTGCAGGTCACCACCTGGCTGCTCGACGACACGCTCGGCCCGGCGTCGCTGCCGGTCCTGTCCGGCCTCGGCACCCGCCGCGTGCTCCTGCCCGCGGAGCGGCTGCGGCTCCCGTCGGGCGTCAGCCCCGAGGACGCCCGGTCCCGGGCCCTCGGACTGCAGGACGGATCGGGGCTGACCGTCACGGCGGAGGACCCGCTCCTCACCCTGCGCCTGACCGATCCGCGCCAGGACCCGGGGGTGCGGGCCAACCAGGTCGCCACGTCGCTGATGGCGGGGTGGTTCACCGCTGCGGACGAGGGCGCCGGAGCGTTCCCGGGCCCCTCTGCCGTGGTGGTCGTGCCGCCGGCCACCGATCCGGCGGCGCTGCGCGCCCTCCTCCCGGCCCTCGCCGGGGACGGTCCGCTGACCGCCGATCCCGCCGCGGTCCCCACCGAACCCGCGCGCGTCGGTGGCCGGACCGCGACCGCGTCGTTGGCGCCGCGGGTCCCCGCGGACCAGGACGGCCCGGTCGCGGTGGCCCGGACCGGGCAGCGCCTCATCGACGCGTACCGCCGGATGGCCGGTTCGGCCGAGCCGGACCTCGAGCTGTGGTCCGACCTCAACTCCGAGGTGCTGTCCACCCAGATGGACGCCGGGCGCCGGGCCCGCACCCAGGCCGCGATCGCCTCGGACATCGAGCGCCACGCTGCGCGGATCGAGCTGCCGCCGGAACGCCGGGTGGTGCTCACCAGCCGCGACGCAACCGTCCCGCTCCGGTTCCGCAACGGCCTCGCCTACCCGGTGCAGGTCATCATCCGGGCCCGGGCACCCCGCCTGGAGATCCAGGGCGGCGACACACAGCTCGTCACGCTGCGCCCCGGCGAGAACCGCGTGGACCTCGACGTGACCGTCCGCGCCCCGGGCACCGCCCTGCTCCGCCTCGACGTCCGTTCACCGGACGGCGTGATCGTCCTCGGTCGCAGCAACCTGCCCGTGACCTCGTCGTCGATCTCCGGGGTGGGCGCCGCACTCTCGGTCGTGTCGCTCCTGGTCCTCCTCGGGTGGTGGCTCCTCACCGTGCGCCGGCGCCGCCGCGAGGACGCCCGGGACGCGGGCCACCACCCGTGTCAGGCCGGTCCCCCGGCCGGTCCGGACGACCCCGCCGACGACGGCGACGACGCGCCGGACGACACGCGGAACGACACGCGGAACGACACCGACCCGGCAGCCGAGGGCTCCGGGAGCACGGCCCCGGCGGCCGGTAGCGTCGGCCCCGGTGGATGACGCGCGGGCCGGACGTCGGGGGCTGGATCCCTCGACCGCGCCCGGTGCCCTGACGAGCGCGGTCCTCTGCGGGCGCTACCGGCTCGACCGTCAGATCGGCATGGGCGGGATGGCACAGGTCTGGGAGGGCACCGACACCGTCCTCGGCCGACGGGTCGCGGTCAAGGTGTTGCACCCGCACCTGGCCCAGGACCAGGCCTACGTGCACCGCTTCCGCCAGGAGGCCGTGGCGGCCGCCCGGCTGAACGCACCGGGGATCGTCGGCGTGTTCGACACCTGCAGCGACGACGGCGTCGAGGCCATCGTCATGGAGCTGCTCGACGCCCGAACGCTCCGGGACCTGCTCGACGAGCACGGCGTGCTCGACGCTGACACCACCCGACGGATCGGGCTCCGGCTCCTCGACGCGCTCGAGGCCGCCCACGCCGCGGGGCTGGTCCACCGCGACGTGAAGCCGTCGAACATCCTCCTGTGCACCGACGGCCGGGTGAAGATCGCGGACTTCGGCATCGCCAAGGCCGACGACCATCCGGACATGACCCGCGACGAGTCGGTGGTGGGCACGGCGTCCTACCTCGCGCCGGAGCAGCTCACGTCGGCCGATGTGGACGGCCGCGCCGACCTCTACGCACTCGGGCTCGTCCTCTACGAATGCCTCACCGGCCGCCTCCCCTTCTCCGGCGACACGAGCGCCGCGGTGGCCGTCGCCCGCCTCCACACCGACCCGGTGCCACCCCGCCGGGTGCGAGCGGACGTCCCACCGGCACTCGAGGCCGCCGTCATGGGCGCGCTGGCCCGCGACCCCGCGGCCCGCTACCCCAGCGCCGCGGCCTTCCGGGCCGCGCTCCTGGGCCCGGTGGCGCCGGTGCTGCCCGCCCGTCCGGTACCCGTCGATCCCGTGACCGCGGAGACCGAGGCGGTTGCCGGGTTCGGTCGGTCCGAGCGCAGTTGGATGCTCCGGGCGTTCCTGATCCTGCTCGTCACCGCCGCACTCGTGGTCGCCGGACTGCTCCTGCGGGAGGCGCAGCGTTCCGACGAGCCGCCCGCGACCACGAGCACGACGACCGCGCCGGCTGGCGGGGAGGGCGCGCTCCCGGTCACCCGGACCGCGGCGGTGGACCCCCAGGGGTCGGGTACCTCCGGGGAGAACGACGACCTCACCGACCGGGCCACCGACGGGAACCCCGCCACTGCCTGGCGGACCGAGAGCTACGACTCCCCCACCTTCTTCGGGGCGAAGCGGGGCGTCGGCATCGCCGCGGTGCTCGAGGAGCGGTCGCGGATCACCGGGATCCGGCTCCGGGGGTCCACCAACGGCTGGTCCGCCACGGTCTACGTGCTCGATGGCGGGGACCCGGCCCGGTTCGACCCCGCGACCGCCACGGCGGTGGCCCGCCTCGACAAGGTCCGCGGGCCGGTGGACCTGCCGCTCGATGCCGCCGGTCGCACCGTCGTGGTCTGGATCACCGACCTCGGCACCGAGGTGGGCGATGGTCGGCACCGGGTGGAGGTCGCCGAGCTGACCGTGCTCGGCACCCCGGGGGCCTGACCGCGTGCGACCGCGGCGGCGCCGGACCGACCTCCGGCGCCTCGACGACCCCGGCCTCGTGGAGCTGGCCCGCAACGGCGACGCCGCGGCGCTCGACGAGCTCCTGGCGCGACACCTCGACCGCCTCCGCGCCGTCTGTCGCCGGGTGTGCCGCGACCCGCACGAGGCCGAGGACGCGCTCCAGGACGCGCTGGTGGCCATCACCCGGGGGCTGGCCGGATTCCGGGGCGGGTCGTCGTTCACGACCTGGGCGTCGCGGATCGCCACCAACCGCTGTCTCGACGAGCTGCGACGGCACCGCCGGCGACCGGAGCCCGTCGAACCGGACGGGCCGCGACTGGTCCGACCCACGGCCGAGGGGGCGGGGCCCGACGCGTCGGCCGTCCGCGCCGAGGACCGCCGCCTCGTGATCGAGGCCCTGGCGCAGCTGCCGCCCGAGCAGCGTGACGTGGTCGTCCTCCGCGACGTGCTCGATCTCGACTACGCCGGGATCGCCGAGGAGCTCGGCCTGCCCATCGGGACGGTCCGGTCGCGGCTGGCCCGGGGCCGGGCGCGGCTGGCGACCGTCCTCGCGGCGGACGGGAACCCGGGAGCCGTCGTGGACGTCGATGACGGAGAGGCGACGGTGGGAGCCGAGCGCGATGACTGACGAGCTGAACGGGAGCGACACCGGGGACGACCCGCCGGAGCCGGGCGCGCTCCCGCTCGCGGACGAGATCGCAGTGGGCGCGGTGCTGGACGGCGAGGCGACCGACGAGGAGCTCCGCCGGGTGCTGGGCGAACCGCGCCTGGTCGCCCGCCTCGAGGAGCTCCGGCAGGTGCGGTCCCTTCTCGGACCGGACGCCGTGCCGGACACCGCCACCGATCCGGGCCCGGTGACCTCCCTCGACGTGGCCCGGACACGGACCGCCGACCGCACCACGGCCGCGGGCCGCGTGGCCCCGGGCTGGATCGCCGCGGCCGCCGCCGTGGTGCTGCTCGCGGTCGGCGGGGCGTTCGTGGCCGGCCGGAGTGACGGTGACCCGGTTGCGACGTCCTCGTCGGAGGCCACGACCACCGCAACGGGCGGGGCGAGCCGCGACCGCGAGCAGGCGCCCGGCTCCGCCGACGACTCGGCCGGGGCGACCACCACCGCCGCGGGCGTCGCTGCCGCCACGCCACGGCCGGCGGCCGGCAGTGCACCGGCGGGGACGGTCGATCTCGGCGACGTCCCCGACACCGCGGAGCTCGCCCGCCGCGCCGCGGTGACCCCCGGTGTCCCGATCGGGGCCGGCACGTCCGGGGTGCCGTGTGCCGACGTGCTCGCGGGTCGCGGGGCCACCGCGGCGGCCACGGCCGCGGTGGACGGCACCCCGGTGGTGGTCGGCACCGTCCCGGACGGGGGGCTCGTGGTGCTCGACCGCACCTCGTGCCGGACGTTCGGCGGGTGACGGTCGCCGGAGCCGGGTCGGGAACGTAGGCTCCCGACCCATGTCCGACCCCAGAGCCCCGGAGCCCACCACCCCGGCCGGCACCGCGCCCACGGAGCAGGACTGGACCGACCAGGTCACCGACCTCATCGTCGACACGGTCGACAAGGTGCGGGCCCGGACCACCGGGCCGATCCTCGAGGGTGCGAAGGGACTGGTCTACGCCGTCGTGGCGATGATCGTCCTGGTCCCCATCCTCATCATGGGCACGGCCGGTGCGGTCCGCTTCCTCAACTGGCTGCTCCCCGGCGACGTCTGGGTGGCCTACGCGGCGATGGGGGGCATCCTCGTGCTCGTCGGCGTGTTGTTGTGGTCGAAGCGGGCCCCGCGGGTGCCCTGAACGCCACCCGCAGCACGTCCGCCCGTCGCCAGATCCGTTTCCCGACTCCCCCGTCCCGACCCCGGAGGCCCCCATGTCCGACGAACCGAACGACGACGTCCGTCCCGTGGTGATCGTGGGCTCCGGGCCCGCCGGGCTCACCGCAGCCATCTACACCGCCCGCGCCAACCTGCAGCCGCTCCTCGTGGAGGGCGAGCCGTCCTCCACCAGCGACCAGCCGGGCGGCCAGCTCATGCTCACCACCGAGGTGGAGAACTTCCCGGGGTTCCCCGACGGGATCATGGGACCGGAGCTGATGGCGTCCTTCCGCCAGCAGGCACTGCGGTTCGGCACCGACATCCGCACCGAGAAGGTGAGCCGGATCGACCTCTCCTCCCGGCCGTTCGGCGTGTGGGTGGGCGATCCCGAGGCGCCGGAGCCGACCTACCGCGGCGAGGCGCTGATCATCGCCACCGGGGCGAGTTCGCTCATGCTCGGCATCGAGGCCGAGCGACGACTGCTCGGCCACGGTCTGTCCACCTGCGCCACGTGTGACGGGTTCTTCTTCCGCGACCAGGACATCTGCGTGGTCGGAGGTGGTGATTCGGCGCTCGAGGAGGCCATGTTCCTGACCCGGTTCGCCCGCTCGGTCACGGTGATCCACCGCCGCAAGGAGCTCCGGGCCTCCAAGATCATGCAGGACCGGGCGTTCGCCAACGAGAAGCTGTCCTTCCTGTGGGACTCGGTCGTGGAGGACATCGTCGGCGAGTCGACCGTCGAGGGTGTCGTGGTGCGCAACGTGCAGACCGACGCGGTGGAGACCAAGCCCTTCACCGGCGTCTTCGTCGCCATCGGCCACCGACCCAACACCGACCTGTTCCGCGACCAGCTGGAGCTGAAGGACAACGGCTACCTGATCACGCAGGCCAACTCCTCCCGCACCTCGGTGGAGGGGGTGTTCGCGTGCGGTGACGTCCAGGACGACTGGTACCGCCAGGCGATCACCGCGGCGGGCAGCGGCTGCATGGCCGCGATCGACGCCGAGCGGTGGCTCGAGGCCCAGGGTCACTGAACCGGGCGTCACTCAATCCCGGCAACTCAGCCCCGGCGGGCTCAGATGCTGAGCCCGCAAGGAATCTTCGCGTCACGGCACTGGTTACAGTCCCCGGGAACGCCGGCGGGGCCGTCGGCACCCGTCCGACATCGGGTCGGACCCGCCGAGAAACCGGAAGGACCGAGCATGGGCTCCATCCAACAGCTGTCCGAAGCGACCTTCGCCGAGGAGGTCAACGCGTCCGACCTGCCCGTCGTGGTGGATTTCTGGGCCGAGTGGTGCGGTCCCTGCAAGATGATCGCCCCCATCCTGGAGGAGATCGCCTCGGAGCAGGACGGCAAGGTCCGCATCGCCAAGGTGAACGTCGACGACAACCCCGGGTTGGCTCGACAGTTCAATGTGATGAGCATCCCCACGATGATCGTCTTCAAGGATGGGGCCGAGGACCAGCGGATCGTCGGAGCGAAGGGGAAGCCCCAGCTCCTCGAGGATCTCGCCTCCTACCTCTGAGGTCCGCACCAGCCGGTAGTGTCGCGGTCGATCGCACCCCTGTGACCGGCCCGGCCGGTCCGTCCCCCAGGATCCGACGCTGACCCTCGCCGCTCTTCCATTGTCATCCGGCTCCACCGGTTCCGCCGTCGCGGACCTCCGCCGGCGGCTCGCCGCGGCCGGTCATCCCACCGGTGACCCGGCCGACAGCTACGGGCCGTCCACCGAGGCCGCCGTCCGGAAGTTCCAGGCCGGGGCCGGTCTCCGGGAGGACGGTGTCTGCGGACCCTCGACCTGGGCTGCACTGGTGGAGTCGGAGTTCGGCCTGGGCGACCGCCTGCTCTGTCTCCGTTCCCCGATGATGCGCGGCGACGACGTCGCCGAGCTTCAGCTCCGGCTCGGCGCCATGGGCTTCGACGCCGGGCGGGTCGACGGGATCTTCGGCGGCGCCACCCGGGCGGCGGTCGGCGAGTTCCAGCGCAACGCCGGTCTGGTGTGCGACGAGGTGTGCGGACCCGACACCGTCGAGGCGCTCCGACGGCTCGAGGGCCGGGCCGGCGAGGCGACCGTCACTGCGGTCCGCGAACGGGAACGCCTCCGGCGCAACACCGGTCCGCTGCACGGGCTGGCCGTGGTGGTCGGCGGCGATGAGCGCGCCCGGGTGGTGACCACCCAGTTGACCGCCGCGCTGCGCGAGACCGGCGTGGAGGCGCACCTCGCCGAAGGGGACTGGTCGGCCCAGGCGGCGAACGCGAACGACCGCGACGCGACGGTGTACCTCGGGATCAGCGTCACCGACGCGCCCGGGATCGAGGCCGCCTACTTCTCTGTCCCCGGCTTCGAGTCCCACGGCGGCCGGCGTCTCGCCGAGCTCGTCGTGGAGGAGCTCCCCGCACCGCCGGGCTGGGGCGTCGGCAGCATCCGTGGGATGCGACTCTCGGTACTGCGCGAAACCCGGGCCCCGGCCGTGGTCCTGCAACTCGGGGACGCGGACCAGGTGGAGGAGCAACGCTCCCTGGTGGTCCCGTCGATCGTCCGGGCCCTGCGGATCTGGTCCTCCGACCCCGTCTGACCGGGACGCCGCTCACCCTCGACCCGCAGGTGAGAGCTGACCTCGGGGCACCGACCCTTCACTTCACCGTTCGGGCGTCCACAGAGTTGCACACACCCTGTGGACAACCCTCGGCGACGCCCTTCAGCTGATGATGAGGCGGTAGATCCGCTCGAGATCCTCGAGGTTCGCGAAATCGATGACGACCTTGCCGCGCTTCGCCGACATCGTCACGTTGACGCGGGTGTCGAGATGCCCGGCAAGAAGCTCCTCGAGCTCCAGCAGCCCCGGCGGACGGAGCGGTTCACGCTCCGGCTCCGGACCTGCATCGTCGAACGAGTCGTCCGGCTGAGGGGTGTCGTCCCGACCCGCCTCGAGCTCGAGGCGTTCCCGTACCAGGGACTCGACATCGCGCACGCTGAGCTGCTCGGCGACCGCTCGCTTCGCCAGCGCCTCCTGGTAAGCACGATCCGGATGACCCAGCAGGGCCTTGGCGTGACCGGCCGAGAGCAGGTTCTCCCCCACCAGTCGCTGGACCGCCGGCGGCAGCTGGAACAGCCGGAGCAGATTCGCGACAGCCGAGCGGCTCCGGCCGACCCGCTGCGCCACCTGCTCCTGCGTGTAGCCGAAGTCCTCGATCAGCTCCTGGTACGCCGCAGCCTCCTCGAGGGGGTTGAGGTCCTGTCGATGGAGGTTCTCGACGAGCGCCTGCTCGAGCGAGCCCACGTCGTCGGCGCCGCGCACCACCACCGGGATCGTCTGCAGCCCGGCGCGCTTCGCGGCACGCCACCGTCGCTCACCGGCGATCAGCTCGTAGCCCTCGTCGGTCTGACGGACCAGGACCGGCTGGAGCACACCGAGCTCCTTCACCGACTCCGAGAGACCCTGCAGCGAGTCCTCGTCGAAGGTGCGGCGAGGCTGGTGGGGGTTGGGCCGGATCGCGTCGATCGGCACCTCGAGCAACCCCGGCGCGGCATCGTGCTCGTCGCCGGCCTCGGGGGAGCCCTCCGTCCCGACCGGGATGAGCGAGCTCAGGCCTCGACCCAGACCTCCCTTACGCGCCACCGGACACCTCCCGTGCCAGTTCCCGGTAGGCGACCGCCCCACGGGAGCTCGAATCGAACGTGGTGATCGGCTGCCCGTAGGACGGGGCCTCCGACAGCTTGATGTTGCGGGGGATCTTGTTGCGGAAGACCCGGTCGCCGAAGTGGTCCTCCACCTCGCGGGCCACCTGGTCGGCCAGCCTCGTCCGACTGTCGTACATCACGAGGACGATCCCGCTGATGTGCAACGCCGGGTTGAGCTGCTTCCGGACGAGCTCGACGTTCCGGGTCAGCTGGGCGAGCCCCTCCAGCGCGTAGTACTCGCACTGGATGGGCACGATCAGCTCGGTGGCCGCGGCGAGTCCGTTCACCGTGAGCAGTCCGAGCGAGGGCGGGCAGTCGATCAGGACGTAGTCGTAATCGTCGATGACCTCGGCCAACGCGTTCTTGAGCCGCAGTTCCCGGCTGAGCGCGGGCACCAGCTCGATCTCCGCGCCCGCCAGGTCCAGGCTCGCAGCACCCACGAAAAGGTTCCGCATCTCCGTCGGCTCGATCGCGTCCTCCAGCGGCACGTCGTGCAGCAGGACGTCGTACATGTTGTGATCGAGATTCCGGTAGTTGATCCCGAGGCCCGTCGTGGCGTTTCCCTGGGGATCCAGATCGATCACCAGGGTTCGCAGATCACGCTCGGCCAGGGCTGCACCGAGGTTCACCGTGGTGGTGGTCTTCCCGACGCCTCCCTTCTGGTTGGCGATCGCGATCACCCGTGGCAGGGGCGGGATCACCCGGGTCGGGGCAGCGCTCGGGGCAGCGCTCGGGGCAGCGGGAGCGGCTGCGGCACTGGTCGGGGCATCGGCCGGATCGGGCGAGGCGGTCGGTGCGGCAGGAGTTCGGGGCGACTCGTCGACATCGTTGGCCGGGCCACCGTTCTGGACGTGCTCCACCGCCGGCGGCCCCTGATCGGCAGCAATCGCGCTGTCGCGGTCCACCGGATCTGATGGCCAGGCATCGCCCTCGCCCGGGTGGCTCAGTCCGGACGAGGTCTCGTCCGGGGGCTGCACACCCGACGGGCTCGGGGTATCGGACATCCGTCCTCCATGGCTGCGGTCGGCAGGAATCGCTCCCGACCGGGGAGCGGCGCCCATCCTCGCCGGTCCGCCCTGACGGGTCAAGGATCCTCGGGCGGATCGGAACGTTCCACGTGGAACAGCGAACCGCTCAGGACGCTCCGGTCGTCGTGGTGTTCCACGTGGAACGCCGGCGTGGGAACGCGGGCCGGCGCACGGGCGGGTCAGAAGAGCGGGCGCTTCGTCGGCCGTCCCGCACGCCGGGGGACGTCATCCCCGGGGGCGCTGACGAGCCACAACTCCTGCACCGTCGAGCCAGCCGAGGAATGTCGTGGCCCCAGTTCCAGGCCCAGACGAACCAGTCCGTCCACCGGCCAACGAGCCGCATCGGTGGGGCCCGGGGGCTCGCTCACCCACAGCCGTCCGCCCACGGTCAGGAAGCCGACGGCGCACTCCGCCGTCACCGCCGGGGGACCGAACGACCGGGCGGTGACGCCGTCGAACCTCCCACGGAGGAGTTCATCCCGGGCGGCGTCCTCGGCACGCGCTCGCACCACCGGGACGGAGTCCGAGAGCTCGAGACGTTCCAGTGCGGCCCGCAGCACCGCACATCGACGCTCCTGCGAATCGAGCAGGGTGACCTCGAGGTCCGGTCGCTCGACGGCGAGCACGAGCCCGGGAAGGCCGCCGCCCGAGCCCATGTCGAGGACCCGGGCGGATGGTGGGATCGCCCCGGCGAAGACCCGGGCATTCTGGATGTGGACCTCGAGTGGTCCGTCGCCGAGGAGGCCGAAGGACCGACTGGTGTCGAGGACCTCGAGCAGCCGGGGATCGACCGACTCGTTCATGCCGGCCGGCCCACGGTCGTGATCACGGCCGTGTGGTCGATCCGCCGGGGATCGGGGATCCGACCGATCAGGACGGACGGATCACGACGCGGCGGCGGGGATCCTCGCCGACCGACGTCGACTCGACGCCCTCGAGCTCGGCCACGGTGTCGTGGACCACCTTGCGATCCGCGCTGGACATCACCTCGAAGACCACCTCGTCGCCCGACTCCGTGACCTTGCCGGCGGCATCCGTGACGAAGGCCGAGAGCGCCTGCTTCCGCATCTCGCGGACGTTCGAGACGTCCACCACGACCTTGCCGTGCTCACGGCCGTCGGCCTGACGCTGGAGCACGTTGCGGCTGATCTCCTGGATCGCGTCGAGGGTGCCCAGGCGAGGACCGATCAGGAGGCCCACCTCGCTGCCGTCGATGTGCGCAGCGACGACATCGTCCTCCACGGTCACCTCGACGGTGGTCTCGAGGCCGAAGGCCGTCCCGAGTCCCGTCAGGAACTCCTCGATCGTGCTCGCCTGCTCAGCCGTGTCCATCTGCTCGCGCTCCTTCTTCGGGGCAGCCGCCGTGGCCGCCGATCGTTCCTGCTGGCCACCGGCGCCACCCCGGCGCCCGTTCCGTCCTCCGCCACCCGACCGCTGCCCGTCGGAGGCCTCCTGCTTCCGGGCCGGTGCCCGGTTCGCACCGCCCCGGTCGCTGTCGTTCTT
>JBMOJH010000042.1:0-28232 GCA_049316905.1 Microthrixaceae bacterium
CTGACCGGCAGGGACTTCTGACCGGCAGGGACTTCTGACCGGCAGGGACTTCTGATCGGGGAACCGATCGACCATCGTGACGACACGGGCGGCCTCCGGGCCGCCCGTGTCGCGCCTGTCAGACTGCCGACGTGGAGCTGTCGGATGTCGCCCTGGTGGCGCTCACCGTGCTGGTGGGCTTCGGCGCCGGCGTCCTGTCCGCGCTGCTCGGTGTGGGTGGAGCGGTCATCACCACGCCCGCCGTGCGACTGCTCGGCGCCACGCCGATCGAGGCCGTCGGCTCCACGGTCCCCGCCATCCTGCCCGGGGCCATCTCCGGCACCCTCCGCTACGCCCGCGAGGGACTGGTCGAGTGGCGCGTCGCCCTGTCGCTCGGCATCGCGGGCGCGGTCTTCGCGCTGGGCGGGGCGCTCACCTCCGATCTGGTCGACGGCCGCCTCCTCATGGTCCTGACCGCCGCGCTGATGCTGTGGTCGGGCATCTCGGTCGCCCGCGGCGGCCGTCGGGCGGCCCCGGCGTCGCCCCCCGCCGCGGTCCTGGTGGCCCCGCCGGAGACGGCCGGGGTGGACGAGCTGCTCGAGGGCGTGGAGGCCTCCGAGACCGACAGCGCGCTGGCCGCCGTGCGGTCGCCCGGACCCGACCCCGGCCCTGCCACCGCCGCCGGGACCGATCCGGCCCCCGGCGCCGACCCGCCCGAGCCCGACGTCCGGCGCCCGCTCCTGCTGCTGGCCGGAGTGGGGGCGCTCTCGGGGTTCGTGGCGGGACTGCTCGGTGTGGGCGGCGGCATCGTGATGGTCCCGGTGATGACCGGCCCGCTGAGGATCCCGATGCGCTCGGCGGTGGCCTCCAGCCTCGTGGCGGTCGCCATCTTCTCGGTGCCCGCCCTCGTGACCCACGCCGTGCTCGGCCACATCGACTGGCTCTTCGCCGTGCCGCTGATGGTGGGCGTGGTGCCGGGTGCCCGGGTCGGCGCGCACATCACCGTCGGCGCGTCGGACCGCACGATCCGCCGGGCGTTCGGCGTGCTCATCGTGATCGTCGCCCTCATCTACGGCGGCACCGAGGCGGCCGCGCTCTTCTGATCCGCCACCCCTGACCCGGGTCGGCCGCCGTCCGATCCGGAGGTCGACCCGCCGGCCCGTAGCATGCGGCCGTGGGCCGATCCCGTACCGCCACCTCCCTGGCCCGCGTCCACCGGGACGAGGCCGGCCCGGCCCGGGGCCCCGAGGAGCTCCTCGTGGAGGAACCGCTCGAGATCCGCCTCGGCGACACGCTCGTGGCCACCACGATGCGCACCCCGGGCCACGACTACGAGCTCGCCGCGGGCTGGTGCCACGCGGAGGGGGTGCTGCGCGGGCCGTCGGGTGCCCCGGTCGGCGTGGCCGGCATCCGGTACTGCGCCACGGGCTCGGCGGTGGACACCGGGTTCAACGTCGTCACGGTGCAGCCCGACGGGCCGGTGGCCGAACCCGCGGCCCGCCTCGGCACCACCACCTCGTCGTGCGGGATCTGCGGCGCCGACGCGATCGACACGCTCACCGAACGCCTCGCCCCGCTGCGTGTGCCCGCCGGTTTCCGGGTCGCGGCCGATGTGCTCGACGCGCTGGGCGCTCGGGTGGCCGAGCACCAGGAGCTGTTCGCCGCCACCGGCGGGAGCCACGCCGCGGCGGCCTGCACGCGTGACGGCGAGGTGCTCGTGGTGCGCGAGGACATCGGCCGCCACAACGCCGTGGACAAGGTCGTCGGCCGGCTGCTCCTCGACGGCGCGCTCCCCGCCGAGGGCCTGGTGCTGTGGGTCTCGGGCCGGGCCAGCTTCGAGATGGTCCAGAAGGCTTGGGCGGCGGGGTTCACCGCGCTGGTGTCGGTGAGCGCGGTGAGCTCGCTCGCCGTGTCGACCGCCCGCCGAGCGGGTCTCGTGCTGTGCGGCTTCGCCCGCGGCGACCGGGTCACCGTGTACGCGGGCGAGGACCACGTGGCGGGCCGCGACGGGGAGCCCGTGCCGTGAGTGCCGACCCCGGTCGGCCCGGACCCGGGCCGACCGGCGTGCCGGAGCCCCTGGCGCGCGCCGCGCGGCGCCTGGGCCTGCACCCGGACCTCTGGGCCGGCCTGTCGCCGAACGGCATGGCCCACCAGAAGCCGCGCCACTACAAGGACATGGTCCGGATCGCCCGGGAGAACGCACACCGCGGCGGCTACGCGTGGAAGGTGCTCACCAAGGGCGTGTGCGACGGCTGCGCGCTCGGGGTCGCGGGTCTGCACGACTGGACGATCGAGGGGATCCACCTCTGCACCACCCGTCTCGAGCTGCTCGAGTTCAACACCGCCGACGCGCTCGACCCCGACGTGCTGGCCGACGTCGGGCCGCTCGAGCACCGCTCCGGCGCGGAGCTGCGGGCGCTCGGCCGCCTGGGTCACCCGATGCGCCGGCGTCGCGGCGAGCGGGGCTTCACCCGGATCACCTGGGCCGAGGCGCTGGAGTCGGCCGGGGGCGCGCTCGCGGCCGCGCCACCCGAGCGGGTGGCCATGTACCTCACGTCCCGCGGCCTCACGAACGAGACGTACTACGTGGCGGGCAAGGCGGCCCGCGCCCTCGGCACGCCGCACGTGGACTCCGCCGCCCGCGTCTGCCACGCCCCCTCCACCCTCGGACTGAAGGCCACGATCGGCGTCGCCGCCTCCACCTGCTCGCTGCGCGACGTGCTCGAGACCGACGTCGTGGTGCTCTGGGGCACCAACCCGGCGAACAACCAGCCGGTGTTCATGAAGTACCTCGACGCGGCCAAGCGTGGCGGCACGAAGGTCGTGGTGGTCAACCCCTACCTCGAGCCGGGCCTGGAGCGGTACTGGGTGCCCAGCTCGGCCGAGTCCGCGGTGTTCGGTACCCGCATCTGCGACCTCCACGTGCCGGTGCGCCCCGGCGGCGACGTCGCCTTCTCGCTGGCGGTGCTGCAGCGGCTGCGCGCCAACGGTCAGGTCGACGAGCGGTTCGTGGCGGAGCACACCGAGGGCTGGGACGAGCTCGCCGCGCATCTCGACGGGCTGGACCCGGCCGAGCTGCTCGCGGACGCCGGCATCGACGACGCGACCCTCACCGCCTTCTGCGACCTCTACGGCGCGGCCCGCGGCGCGGTGCTCATCTGGTCGATGGGCATCACCCAGCACACCTTCGGGGTGGACGGTGTGCGCGCCGTGGTGAACGTGGCGCTCGCCCGCGGCAACGTGGGTCGCAACGGCGCGGGGCTCATGCCGATCCGGGGCCACTCCGGTGTGCAGGGCGGCGCGGAGATGGGCGCCTACGCGACGGCGCTGCCGGGCGGGCTCGACGTGACCGCCGTCCACGCCGCGGCGCTGGAGGAGCACTGGGGCTTTCCCGTTCCCGGCACCCCCGGGCTCACGGCGCCCGAGCAGGTGGACGCGGCGCGGGCCGGGGCGCTCGACGTCTGGTGGATCTCCGGCGGCAACTTCCTCGACGTCCTGCCCGACCCACCCGCCGTGCGCGCCGCGCTGGGCGCGGTGCCGACCCGCATCCACCACGACGTGGTCGTCACCTCCCAGCTGCTGGTGCCGGGCGACGACGTGCTGCTGCTGCCGGTGACCACCCGCTACGAGCAGGAGGGCGGCGGCACGTCCACCACCACCGAACGCCGCGTGGCCTTCTCACCCGAGATCCCCCGCCAGGTGGGGGAGGCCCGCACCGAGTGGCGGCTGTTCGGCGAGCTGGTGGCCCGGGCCCGACCGGAGCGGGCCGCAGCGTTCGACTGGGCCGACAACCGCGCCCTGCGGGCCGAGATCGCACGGGTCGTCCCCGCGTACGCCGGGATCGAGCACCTCGAACGGACCGGCGACGCGATCCAGTGGGGCGGGCGGCACCTCTGTTCCGACGGCCGATTCCCCACGCCCAGCGGGCGCGGGCGGTTCAGTGCGGTCGCGCCGCCTTCGGCGGAGGTGCCGGAGGACCGGTTCGTGGTGACCTCCCGGCGCGGCAAGCAGTTCAACTCGATCGTCTGGCGCGAGGTGGACCCGCTGACCGGCGCCACCCGCGACGCCGTCTACATGGACCCGACCGACGCGGCCGAACTGCGCCTCGCCGACGGTGACCGGGTGGTCCTCCGATCGGAGGCGGGCGAGCTGCGCGGCCGCGTCCATCTGGCTCGGCTGCCCCGGCGCAGCCTCCAGGTCCACTGGCCGGAGGGCAACGTGCTCGTGCCGGACGGGCCCGCCCACCGGGAACCCGGTTCCCACATCCCGTCGTACACGGCGGTGGTCGCGGTCGAGCCCGAGAGGGCCTGACCGATCTCGGTGGGACCGGTGGGCCGACGCCGTCACGCCCGGCCTGCGAGGAGTTCCCGGGCGATGGCGTCGACATGTCGGTGGTCGGTGCCGCAACATCCTCCGATGACCCGGAGGTTGGGCAGCAGCCGAGCGAGCTCGCGGTAGTGCCGGCCGAGGTCGGTCGGGTCACCACTGTCGAGCTCCGTGGCCTCGTCGAGTTCGGCATGGCTCATCAAAGAGGCGTTGGCCCGAACTGCTCCGATCCGGCCGATCCACGCCCCGCCCTCCGCGAGGGCGTCGGTGAAGTGGGTGGGGTGGGCGCAGTTGACCATGTAGTAGGCCGGAGCGGCACCGGTGGCGTCGTCCGTCGCCTCGATGGCGGTCCGCAGGTCCTCGCCCGTCGGCAGGCGCCCGTCGGTCTCGACGGTGAAGGAGATCACCGAGGGCAGGCCGGCGCGTACGGCGGCGATGGCGATTCCGGCCGCCTCCCCGACCGTGGTGATCGTCATCCCCGTGACCATGTCCGCCCCGGCCGCCGCGAAGGCGTGGACCTGGAGCGAGTGGTAGTCCGACGCCTCCCGCGCGGTCATCGTCGCGTCGGGGACGTAACCGTCCCCCCGCGGACCGATGCAGCCGCTGATGAGGATCGACGGGTCGCCGACGTGGTCACGCATGTCGGCGAGGAAGGCGACCGCCTCGCGGTTGAGTTCCGACAACCGGTCCGGCGAGTACCCGAGCTCGCGGCCCCAGTCGGGGTTGGCCCGCCACGTCGGGGTCTCCAGCACGAACCCGGCGCCCGTCGCGGCCGCGATGGCCAGGTAGTCGGCGTAGTAGCGGGCCAACCGGTCCCGTCCCTCACCCGTCTCGAGGAGCGGGAACGCGGCGAAGGCCGGCAGCTCCAGCCCGTCGTGGAAGACGAGCACGGTCTCGAGACCGCCGTCGGTGAGGAACCAGGACCGGTCGGAGCGGAGGGGCAGGGGCCGAGCCGGCTCCACGGGGCGAGCGGTTCGGGTGGTCGGGGTGTCGGTGCTGTTGGTGTCCATGGGGGCAGTCGACCATCCGCTCGCCGCACGAACTTGGGGGCGACGTGAGGATTGTCTGAGGAACCGGCCGGGGGGACGGGATCAGGCCCGGTCCAGATGGCCGGCCACCACTTCGGCGGCGATGCCCAGTGCCCCGTCGACACCGACATGTGCCGCCTCGCTCCACCAGCGCTCGAATGTCGCAGCTCCCGCCCCGGCGCGAAGCTCGGCTGTGGACGACTCCAGCCGGCGGGCCTCCTCCCCGAAGCTGGTCCGCACGTCGGGTCCGCTCAGTGCCCCGAGGAGCACCACTGCGTGATGGTGGTCACCGAGCCGGTGCAGCAGCTCCACGAGGTTCCTCAACACCGTCACCGCGTGGACGGAGTTGCCGTGGCGACGGCAGTCCTCGAGGACGGGGGCGACGTCGGCGAGCGCGTCGCGCCCGTCACCGTGGCGGGCCCGGAGCGCGACCAGCGACGTGCGCGCCACGGTTCCGATGTAGCGGTTACCCACGCGGTCGGCCAGGTGGATGGCGCGGTCAAGGTTCACGACCGCACCATCGGGGTCATCGCCCACCGCGGGGTCACCGAGCGCCTCGCCGAGGGCGTAGGCGCGCCATGCCCGGTCCGACGGTGCCCGGTGGGACGGCGGCACCTCGGTCGGGTCGTCGAGTCGGTCCAGCGCGCCCCGGAGGCCGTCGCGGTCACCGCCGTAGACCCGGGCCAGCACCCCGTTGACCCGTCCGATGGTGATGGCGTGGGGGTCACCGAGGTCCTTGCCGAGTTCGACGAGGCGGTCCGCGTGCTCGACCGTCTCGGTCAACCGTCCGAGGAAGAGGCTCGCGTCCGACAGCGTGTCCATCGCGACGATGAGGACCCGAGTGTCATCAGGCGCGAGGCCGATCGCGTCGTTCGCCAGGGCGACGGCTTCGTCGAGGTGCCCCCGGGTCGCGGCCCCGGCTGCGGCTGCCGCCAGCACCGAGGCCCGTCCTGGTAGGTCGGCACCCGTTCCGGCCAGGAGCGCGCGTGCCCACTCCACCGGTTCGAACCACAGCGCCGAGTGGGAGTGGAGTTGGACGGCAGCGGTGAGCTCCGCCGCGACGGATGGCTCGTGTTCCCGGGCCCAGCGGTGGGCCTGACGCAGCTCGTCGACGAGGCCGCGTACGATCTCCACCCCGTGTTCCTCGTCGGGGCCACGGAGCAGTCGGTCGGCCTCGCGGGTGGATTCAAGGCACCATCGGGCGTGGCCGGCGGCCCTCGGATGAACCCCGCGGGGTGACACGGAGGAACGTACCGTCGACAGCATCCGGTACCGGACGCGACCGTCGGTTCGCTCGGTGCCGAGAAGCGATCGATCCGTCAACTCGGCGAGTACGACGACGACCGATTCGTCGCCATTGGTGCGGGCGTCACCGTCCCAATTGCCTGCCGTGGCGTCGTCGGCGGTGGTGCTCCCTGCCACCGCGGCGGCGGCCCGGGCGTCGAACGGGCCGGCGAAGACCGCCAGGTCGACCAGGGCGGCACGCAGCGAGTCCGGGAGGAGGGACGTCGACCAGTTCACGAGTGCGGAGATGGTGCGGTGGCGGTCGGCGGCGGTCCGCGTCGGCGCCCGCAACAGGTCGGTGGGTCCGTCGATCGCCGAGAGCAGGCCCTCCAGGCCCACGGTGCCGACCCGTGCGGCGGCCATCTCGATGGCCAGCGGCAGGTGGTCGAGGTCGGCCAACAGCTGCGCCAGCCGCTCGGGGTCGAGCTCGTCGGCGGCGAGCCGGGGCGCGACGGCCGCGACCCGCCGGCGGAACAGCTCGGCGGCCGCGTCCGGTGCGAGCGGGAGGAGTGGCCAGACGAATTCCTGACGGATGCGCAGCCGCTCCCGGCTGGTGGCGAGCAACGCCGGGCCCGGGCCCGCTCCGGGCCCCCGACCGGGGAGCTCGATGGTCCGCTCGACCAGTGGGCCGACGCGGTCCACGAGGTGGTCGCAGTTGTCCAGCACGACCAGGGCCTCGAGACGTGCGAGCGCGTCAGGGAGGTCGTCGTCGACGTCGAGGCCGGCAGCGCGGGCGATCGCGGCGTCCACCTCGTCGGTCTCGAGGGGCGCCAGGTCCGCCATGATCACGCCGTCCCGGAACCGGTCCGCGGTGCCGGCGGCCACGGCCAGCGCCAGCGCCGTCTTCCCGACGCCCCCCGGTCCGACGATGGTCACGCACCGACCCCCGGCGGTGCGGCGGATCACCTCGGCCACGTCCTCGTGGCGACCGATGAGCTCCGGGAGCCCGGCCCGAGGGGTGTCGGCGGTGGCCGTCGACCGGCCTGCCCTGACGGGTTCCTCCACGTCCGCGACGAACCGGTAGCCACGTCCCCGGTGGTTGCGGACGACGGCCTGACGGCGCCCGTCATCCCCGCAGGCGCGGCGGATCTCCTTGATCCTCGTGGTCAGTGCCGACTCCGAAACGAACCGATCGCCCCAGACCGCGTCGAGCAACTCGTCGCGGGAGACCACGCGGTCACGGTGGCGGACGAGGTGGGCGAGGACGTCGAAGGCGCGCGGCTCCAGGCGTTGTTCGCGGCCCGACCGGCGCAGTTCCCGGCGGTCGAGGTCCAGCTCGACGTCATCCCAGGCGAACACGTCGCTCGTCCTCATCGTCGGACCCGCTCGTCGGCCACGTCCGCCAGTCTGCCGGTGGGGCGGGCCGCACGTGGCGTCCCTACACTCGGACACATGACCGAACCCGCCCGGCCCAGCGTCGGCCTCGCCGTCGTGCACCTCTTCTGCAGGGTCACCCCGCTGGTGGACCGCGAGGAGGTGATCGGCGCGCTGAAGGCCGCCGAGGCCCGGGGCGACCAGGTGGTGACCGCCGCGATGCTCGGCCACAAGTCCGACCTGTGTGTGATGGCCCTGTCGGAGGACCAGTGGAACCTGCGCCGGCTCCAGACCGAGCTGGCCGCGGCGGGCCTCGACGTGGTGGACAGCTACGTCTCGCTCACCGAGGTGTCGGAGTACGCGAAGGGCGTGCCCGAGGAGATGCGCAACGCCCGCCTCCACCCGCAGCTCCCGCCGGAGGGGAAGCCGGCGTTCTGCTTCTACCCGATGTCGAAGAAGCGCGAGGTGGGGGCGAACTGGTTCGCGCTCGACTACGACCGTCGCAAGGAGCTCATGTACGAACACGGCGCGTCGGGCCGGAAGTTCACCGGTCGGGTGCTGCAGGTGATCACGGGCTCCACCGGCACCGACGACTACGAGTGGGGCGTCACGCTGTTCTGCGTGCACCCCGACGACGTGAAGGACGTCGTCTACACCATGCGCTTCGACGAGGCCTCCGCCCAGTACGGCGAGTTCGGCCCGTTCTACGTGGGCATGGTGGCGGACCCGGCCGAGGCGCTCACGTCGGTGGGAGTCGACTGAGCGGTCCGCTCCGGACCACGCAGCCGCACCACCCGCCCGTCGACCCATGACCACCACCCGACGCGGGGCACCCGGCGGGGCCGACGGCGCGACCGCGGTGCGCTCGGCCTGGGACGAGGTCCCGGTCTGGGCCGCCGGCGCGGACACGCCGGCCTCCCCGGCGCCACCGCCCCGCCGGCGCCGACGTTGGTGGATCGCCCTTCCCGTCGCGGCGCTGTTCGTGCTGCTCCTGGCGGTGGCCATCGAGCGGTTCGGCCGGTCCTACGCCGCGTCGGAGATCCGCTCGCGGCTCGAGCGCGGCGGGTTGGTCACGAACGCGGAGGTCACGGTGGGCGCCTCGCCGTGGCGGCCGGTGGTGTGGCCGGCGCTGCTCACGGGTGACGTCGACCGTGTGGTCGTCCGGGTCACCGACGGCACCCTCGCCGACCTGCCGGTCCGCTCCGCGGTCTACGAGCTCGAGGGCATCCACGGCGACCTGTCGCTGCGCGACGGAACCGTCGGGGTGAACTCCCTCGACCGGGGTTCGGTGCGTCTCGTCCTCGACCCCGCGGTGCTCGGCCGCGCGAGCGGGACCGAGGTCCGGGCGCGGGGTGACCGGCTCGTCACCGCCGACGGCGCGCCGGTGGGGCTCGCGCTCGATGGCGACGACCTGGTGGTGGAGGTGCCCGGCGCGGCGCCCACCCGGGTGCAGGTCGTGGATCCCTACGTGATGCCGTGCCGGCCGGACGTGTCGGTGCGGCGCGTCGGCGTGGTGCTGGCGTGCACGGGCGACACGCTGCCCGGGATCCTGCGGACCCCGCTCGCCGGTGTGCCCGACGGCGCGCCGCCGGCCACGTCGGATTCGCTCCTCCCGCCGCAGTCCACGATCAAGCCCGGCGGCTGAGCCACCGCGCCGCGCCAGCGTTCAGGTCGCCCGGGCCGCGGGGCCGAGGAACCGCAGCAGGTGCCCGGCCACCACGTCGGGGCAGGTGTCGGGCAGGAAGTGGCCCTCGCCGTCGATCACGACCACCTCCACGTCGTCGCCGTGGGACCGCAGGTCCTGCACCATCTCCGGCCGGATCACCGGATCCTCGCTGCCCACCAGGGCCAGCGTCGGCACGCGGAGCCGCTTCGGCCCGTACCGGCCCTGGGCGAGTTGGGACACCTCGCGGGTGAGGAACTCGCGGTAGATCCGGCTGCCGGCCTCGGCACGACGCGGGTCCGCGAACCGGTCGCGGTAGGTGCGCACCTCCGCCGCGGGCACCCCGGCGCGGCCCATCGCCCACCAGAACGGCGCGGTCCGCTGCAGGGCCGGACCGAGCCGCGGGGTGGCCACCACCGCCTGGTACGCGAAGCGGGGCAGGTGCCGGGCGACCGTGCCCGGCGGGGTCCACACCGAGGCGATCGACAGCACCCCGAGGCGCCGGATCCGCGCCGGTTCGCGCAGCGCGACCAGCTGCGCGGTCCAGCCGCCCCAGTCGTGGCCCACCAGGTCGACCCGGTCCAGGCCGAGCGCGTCGAGCAGACCGACCACGTCGGTGGCGAACTGCTCCTTCGAGTAGCCGAGCTCGGTGGCCTCGCTCCATCCCTGGCCGCGCAGGTCGGGGGCGATGACCCGGTAGCCGGCCTCGGTGAGCGGACCGACCACGTCGCGCCAGATCCAGAAGTGCTGCGGCCACCCGTGCAGGAGCACCACCGGCGGGCCGTCCTCCGGGCCCGCCGTGGCCACGTGCAGGCGGCATCCCTGCACCTGGACCCAGCCGTGGGTCGTGCCCGGCAGCGCGGGCGGCACGTCGTCGGGGTCGGGCGGCCGCGGGTCGAGGACCGTCCCGCTCACGCGTCCACCACCTGCCACGTGGGGAACGCCAGGTGCATCACGCCCTGGTGCTCCACGAGACGACCGGCGGCGTGCAGCGTGCGCAGGAACGGGTCGGCCACCTCCGGCCCGCCGACCAGCGCCATGTACTGCGGCGCGGGCAGCAGGATCGGACCGTCGGCGTCACCGTCGCGCAGGAGGGCGTCGACCTCGAGCACCGGCCGGTCGGGCCGGCCCGGGTCGACCACCACGCAGTTGTAGACGACGCGCTCGAACACGGCCGTGGCCCGGATGCGCAAGCGTCACCAGCCCCGTGTGCCGGCGCCGCCCTTGAACGGTCCCACCACCCGTGGCGTGATCCACCCGCCGTAGAAGTCGCCGTCGTTCGGGGAGACCACGTCTGCGCCGACCGTGGCCCGCTCCGCCTTCTGCGCGTAGAAGGCGAGGTACCCGGCGATCGCGCCGAAACCGACCGTGGGCCGCTCGTAGCGCCAGCCCACGTCGGGCACCACGCGCGGTGGCCCGCCGGCGGCGGGGACCACGAGGTCCACGTACGACGCAACGCCCTTCCACTCGCAGTAGGTGGTGGTGTCGGCCGGCCGCAGGAGACGCAGCTCCACGTCCTCGGGGGGCAGGTAGTACGCCGGGGCCTGCGAGGTCTCGAGCACCCGCTTGGCCCGCACCGAGTCGGCCAGGACGTGCTCGAGTCCGTCGGGCCCCCGGACCACCACGGTGACCCGGTCGGCCACATCCTCCACGCGGGGAGGCCGGGGGTAGTCCCACACGGACTCCTGGCCCGGGCCCGGTTCGATGCGCTCCACCGTCACGGGCTAAGGATGGTCCGTGGCCGACGCTTCATCCAGCCGCCCGCCAGGATCGGGTCGGGCCGACCCGGCCGACGAGGCCGCGCTGGTGGCGCACGCCACGGCGCTTGCCGACGCGGTGGACGCGGTCCTCGACGACTGGGTGCACCGCTGCGTCGAGCGGTTCCTGCCCGCCGCGGCCACTGACCCGGAACTGGCGGCGGCCACCGATGACGCGGCCCGACGCTGCCGCGGCGACGTGGGCACCCGCGTGCGGGCGCTGCTCGCGACCGACGTGGACGACCAGGTGGGCACGCCGCTCACGCTCCTGCGCGACGCGGTCCGGTACCCCACCGCCGTCCTGCGCGCGGCGGGCGTGCCCGCCGTGCGACGCGACGAGTTCTCCCGCTCGTCGTTCCCCGACGACGACTACGACCTGACGCCCGCCTCGTTCGCGGACGTGGACCCGTCGTTGCACGAACCGGGACTGGTGTGGGGGGCGGCCAAGGCCCACGTGCACCTCGCCCGACGGCGGGCCGAGGGCCGCACCTGAGCGAGCCACACCCGTTGGCCGCCCGGGGGTTCAGTCGTCCTCGGGGGCGCGGGACCACCCGGCGTCGGTGATCGACCGGGGCTCGAAGAAGAGGCACCCCTCCGGGCACGCGAACGGTGCGAGCTCGGCGGCGTCCACCCGGCAGCGCTGGACCACGTCGCCGGAGGCCACGGTGCGGGTCGAGTAGTGGCGGCAGTCGTCGCGGATCGCCATGACCACCCAGCGTAGGGGCGGGCACCCGGAGGGCGTAACCGAGTGGCTCGGCGGACGAAACACTCCGGAAACACGCGCTCCATAGGTTCGCCGCCCGAGGAGGTGTGTGGGTCACGCCTCCCCGAACCAAAGGGCCGAGAAATGGAAGCTGGTAACGCCGCGTGGGTCTTGATCTCTGCTGCCCTGGTGCTCTTCATGACACCGGGCCTTGCGCTGTTCTACGGAGGGATGGACCGAAGTCGGAACGTGCTGAACATGCTGATGATGAACTTCTGGTGCCTTCTGATCGTGCCCATCGTGTGGGTGATCGCGGGCTTCTCGCTGGCCTACAGCGGGTCGGGGTCCATCATCGGGAACCTGGACTGGAGCCTGCTCCGGAACATGGGCATCGACGCGGCGGACGCCGGTGGTGACGGCGGCAAGCTGCTCCTCGCCTGCATCTTCCTCGGGATGTTCGCCGTGATCACCCCGGCGCTCATCTCCGGAGCGGTCGCGGGACGCATGAAGTTCTCGGCCTGGGCGGTCTTCGTGCCGGCCTGGATCCTGCTCGTCTACTGCCCCGTCTCCTTCTGGATCTACGGCGGCGTGTGGGGTGACGGCCTCACCGGCTGGCTCGGTGTGCGCGGCTCGCTCGACTTCGCGGGCGGCACGGTCATCCACGTGAACGCGGGCATCGCGGCGCTGGCCGCGGTGCTGCTGCTCGGCAAGCGCCACGGCTGGCCCCGAGAGGGCCACCCGCCGCACTCCATGCCCCTGGTCATGCTGGGCACCGGCATCCTCTGGTTCGGCTGGTTCGGGTTCAACGCCGGCTCGGCGTTCGCCGCCAACGGCACCGCCATCCAGGCCTTCCTCAACACCTTCCTGGCGGCCGCGGCCGGCGGTCTGGTGTGGGGTGTGGTCGAGCGGATCAAGGACGGCCACTTCACCAACCTCGGCGTGGCCTCCGGCATCGTCGCGGGTCTCGTGGCCATCACCCCGGGTGCGGGCTACGTGAGCGGCATGTCGCCCATCTGGATCGGCGCGATCGCCGGGTTCATCTGCGCCTTCGCCGTGCACCTGAAGTTCAAGGCCGGCTACGACGACGCCCTCGACGTGGTCGGCGTGCACTTCGTGGGTGGCCTCATCGGCTCCCTGCTCATCGGCCTCTTCGCCGATCCGGCGTTCTTCGGCGCCGAGTTCGAGGCGGGCCTGCTCAACGGCGGCGGCGTCGGACTGCTCGTGGAGCAGTTCGTGGCCAACGGCGTCACCATCGTCTTCTCCTTCGTCATGACCACCTTGATCCTCCTGGCCCTCAGGGCCACGGTGGGCATCAGGGTGAGTGAGGAGGACGAGCTCACCGGGCTGGACACTTCCCAGCACGCGGAGACGGCGTACAACGCCGGCGAAGTCACCATGGGCCGGGGCTGAAGGCCGCGGACGAACAGAAAGGACAGCGACATGAAGCTGGTCACCGCAGTCATCAAGCCCTTCAAGCTCGATGACGTGAAGACTGCCCTCAAGGAGGTCGGCGTCGTCGGCCTCACCGTCACGGAGGTCCGCGGCTTCGGCCGTCAGGGCGGACACACCGAGACGTACCGGGGCACGGAGTACCAGGTGGACTTCCTGCCGAAGGTCAAGGTCGAGGCGGTCGTCGAGGACGCCGACGCCCTCGGCGTGGTCGACGCGCTGGTCGCGGCCGCCCGCACCGACAAGATCGGCGACGGCAAGGTCTGGGTCACCTCGATCGACGAGCTGATCCGTATCCGTACCGGGGAGCGTGGCGCCGACGCCATCTGATCCCCGGTACCCGGTTCCCCGACCCACGGGGCGCCCCTCCGGTCAGGACAGGCCCGACCTGGCCGGGGGGGCATCGGGGTCGTTCCGTTCACCTGTCATCACGAAGGGGCCGACATGGCACCGCCGCTGCGGCGCAGCGACCTGCTCGCCGACGAGACGCTCACCGGCCGGGCCTTCTGCGAGGCCTACACCGACCTGGTGGAGACGTGGCTCGTCACCTGTTTCGACGAGGCCCTCGCGGCACGCGACCCGGCCGCCCAGTTCGCCCTCGTGGCGGTGGGGGGCCAGGGCCGTCGCGAGCTCGCACCCCAGTCCGACCTGGACCTGCTGCTGCTGGTGGGCCGGTCCACCGAACCCGGTGACCTGCCCGAGCGGCTCTGGTACCCGATCTGGGACGCCGGGCTGAAGCTGGGCCACGCCGTCCGGACGGTCCGCGACACGCTGTCGTTGGCATCCGAGGACCTCGAGACCGCCACCGCGCTGCTCTCGGCGCGACACCTGGCGGGTGACCCGACGCTGTCGGACGAGCTCGCCGAGAAGGCGCGGGTGAACTGGCGCCGGCGGGGGAAGAAGTGGCTGGAGGAGCTGGCGCGTTCGGTGGAGCAGCGCCACCAGGCCCACGGCGAGGTGGCCTTCGAGCTCGAGCCGGACCTGAAGGAGGGCCGCGGCGGCCTGCGCGACGTGCACGCGCTGTCATGGGCCCGTGACGCCGGGGCCGACGTGTCGCCGCGGGCGCTCGCCGAGCTGCAGCGCGACCACGACACGCTGCTCGAGGTGCGCATCGAACTGCACCGCGCCACGGCCAAGCCCGACGACCGACTGCTGCTGCAGGAGCAGGACGTGGTCGCCACCCGTCTCGGCGACGTGGACGCGGACGCGCTCATGGCGCGGGTGGCGTCGGCCGGCCGGGCGATCGCCTGGGCCAGCGACGAGGCCTGGCACGAGATCAAGGTGTCGCTCGACGGCGCCTTCTTCGGCCGGTTCCGCCGCGAGCGGCGCCTCGACGACGGCCTGGTCCTGCGCGGCGCCCGCGTCTGCCTGGCCGACGAGAGCGTGCCGGTCGACGACCCGCTCACCGTGCTGCGCGTGGCGCTGGCCGCGGCGCGCAACGACACCCGGCTCTGCCTGCGGACCCTCGCCCTGCTGGAGGCGTCGCCACCGATGCCCGAGCCGTGGCCCGACGAGGCACGCCGGTTGTTCTGCGACCTGCTCCTGACCGGCCCGGCCGCGATCCCGGTGGAGGAGACCCTCGACCAGTTCGGGATGTGGGAGCCGCTCATCCCCGAGTGGGCGCCCAACCGGAGCCGGCCCCAGCGCAACGCGTACCACCGCTTCACCGTGGACCGTCACCTGTGGGAGGCCACGTCGGAGGCCGCGATGCTCTCGCACCGAGTGCCCCGGCCCGACCTGCTCGTGATGGCCGCGCTCCTGCACGACATCGGCAAGGGCTACCCGGGCGACCACAGCGAGGTGGGTCAGGGTCTCGCCCACACGATCGCCACCCGGATGGGCTTCCCGCCCGAGGACGTGGCGACCCTCGAGGCGGCGGTCCGTCACCACCTCCTGCTGCCCGACGTCGCCACCCGCCGCGACCTCGACGACCCGGCCACGATCGACCTGGTCGTGTCACGGGTGCAGACCCCGGACCGGCTCGCCCTGCTGCGCGCCCTCAGCGAGGCCGACTCGTTGGCCACCGGCCCGTCGGCCTGGGGTCCGTGGCGCGCCCAGCTCGTGGAGCGACTCGCGGACCGTGCCGCGCACGTGATGGCGGGCGGGCACCTCGTGGAGGTGGTCGACGACCCGTTCCCCACCGCCGCGCAGCAGGCGCTGATGGAGGAGGGGCGCCTTCAGGTGCTCACCGACGAGGACCGCCTCACCGTGGTGTGCGAGGACCGCCCCGGTGTGGTGTCGCGGGTGGCGGGCGCGCTCGCGCTGCACGGCCTCGACGTGACCCAGGCCGACATCCACTCGTCGGGCGGCATGGTGCTCGACGAGTTCCGCGTGGCCACCACCGCGGCCGGCCACGTGCGCTGGGAGCGGGTGGCCGCGGACGTCACCCGTGTGCTGGAGGGCCGCCTCGCCCTGCAGGCCCGCCTCGACGAGCGGGCCCGCAGCCACCGGCGCCGTCACCGGCCGGGCATCCACCAGCTGGTGCCGCTCGTCCGCATCGACAACGACGCCGCCACGGACGCCACCGTGCTCGAGGTGGTCGGCCCCGACGACCTCGGCCTGCTCTACCGCATCACCCGTGCGCTCGCGGAGTTCGATCTCGACGTGCGGACCGCCAAGATCCACACCATGGGGGCGGACGTCGTGGACACCTTCTACGTGGTGGACCGCGACGGGGCGAAGGTGACGGACACCGAGGTGGAGGAGGAGCTCCGGCGGGCCCTGCTGCACGCCCTCGAACCCACGGGCTGAGGGCCCACCGGTAGCGTGGCGACCGTGGACGAGCAGGGCGCGGTGCCGGTGGGGGAGCAGGACCTCATCCGTTGGAGCGAGTCGCTCGCGGCCATCGCCCGCACCGGTCTGGCGTTCACCGAGAACCTCTACGAGCGGGAGCGCTACGAGGAGGTCCTCCACGTGGCCGCCGACATCCGCGCCGCGGCGGGCCGGGGCGAGGGGGCGCCGGCGGCGGTGGTCCAGGAGTGGTTGCGCTCGGTCGGCAGCGGCGTCCCCGGGTACGTCACGCCCAAGGTGGCGGTGGGTGCCGTCGTCGGTGACGACGACGGCCGGATCCTGCTGCTGCAGCGCGGCGACTCCGGCATCTGGCTGTACCCCACCGGCTGGGCCGACGTGGGGTACTCGCCGAGCGAGGTGGCCGTGAAGGAGGTGCGCGAGGAGACCGGCATCGAGGTCGAGGTGGTGCGGCTCCTCGGCGTGTTCGACGGCCTGCGCCTGGGCTTCACGCGGATCCCGCTCTACAGCCTGGTGTTCCTGTGCCGGGCCGTGGGCGGGGAGCTGTCGCCGCACCCGCTCGAGGCGATGGACGTGGGCTGGTTCGAGCCCGACGACCTGCCGCACCCCACCGCCGGCGTGGACCACTGGGGCCCGCACGCCTTCGCCGCGCTGCGCGGCGAGGAGGTGGACGTGCTCTACGACCTGCCCCGCGACCGGGTCTGGGAGGAGTAGCGGGTCACTGCCCCCGCAGGAACCGCTCGACCTCTTCCACGAGGTCGTCGGCCGACTGCACCGCCGAGCGGTCCGCGTCGTGCTGCTCCTCGAGGCGCCGGACGTAGTCGCCGGTGGCGTCGTCGTCGGCGACGAGCTCGTCGATCTGGCGCTCATAGCTGACCGTGGCGATGTCGAGCACCTGGGTGGCCGCCGTGGTGCCGAGCAGGGTGAGCGTTCGCTGCACCAGCGCGAGCGCGGCCTTCGGTGACGGGGCGGAGGGCACGTACGCAGGGACCGCGGCCCACAGCGACGCCGAGTCGAGCCCGGCCCGGCGGCACTCGGTGTGCAGCACGCCCACGATGCCGGTGGGGCCCTCGTAGCGCGACGGCTCGAGGCCGAGGCGGCCCATCACGGACTCGTCGTAGGCGGTGCCGAAGGCCGGGGTCGGGCGGCTGTGCGGCACGTCCGCCAGCAGGGCGCCGAGCGTGACCACGGTGGTGCACCCGAGCCGTTCGGCCACCTCCAGCACCAGTCCGCAGAACGTGCGCCAGCGCAGCTGCGGCTCCACCCCGCGGAGCAGCACCACGCCGTCGGTTCCGGGCGGCTCGGCCCAGCCGAACTCGTTGGCCGGCCAGTCGATGACCCGCTCGAGGTCGTCGCCGATGCGCACCTGGGGCCGGGTGGCCGTGAAGTCGTAGAAGCACTCGGGGTCGATCTCGGCCACCGTGCGGGCGTCCCACTGCTCCCACAGGTGCTCGACCGCGGTGGTGGCGGCGTCGCCGGCGTCGTTCCACCCCTCGAAGGCCGCCACGAGCACGCGCTCCCGGCCCGGGTCCCGCGTGGTCTCGGGAGGGTCCAGCCAGGTCAACTCCGCCATCGGAGCCACGGTATCGGCGTGACCGGCCGGTCCCACCGGGGTCGGTCGCCGCCGGCGGTACCCTCGGCGCCATGACCGACGGGGCCGTGAACGACCGCACAGGGGACGCCGGGGTGCGCATCGAGGAGTGCACCACTGCGGACGACGAACTGGTGACCGCGATGGCGCGGCTCGTGCCCCAGCTGTCGTCGTCCTCGCCGCCGCCCGATCTCGACCGGCTCGCCGCGATCGTCGGCAACGAGGCCTGCCACCTGCTGATCGCGAGGGACGAGGGTGACGGCACGATCCTCGGCTCGATGACGCTCGTGGTGTTCCCGATCCCGACCGGCATCCGGGCGTGGATCGAGGACGTGGTGGTGGACGGTGCCGCGCGTGGCCGCGGTGTGGGCGAGCTGCTGAACCGTGAGGCGTTGGCGCTCGCGCAGCGGCTCGGGGCCCGCACCGTGGACCTGACGTCGCGGCCGTCCCGGGAGGCCGCCAACCGCCTCTACCGCCGCATCGGCTTCGAGCAGCGCGAGACGAACGTCTACCGCTACCGGAGCGACAACTGACCTGCCCGACCTCCTGCGATCCGTCGCTCACGGATGATCTCGGCCGAGCGGCTGATGGTGCGGGTGGCGCCCACATGACGATCTAGGTGTACCCGTGTCTGGAACGGTCAGGACAGGTACCACCCACGCGAGTAGCCGAAGGACATCACCATGAGGACACCGACTGCGATGGCCACGGCGAGGCCGCGAACGAGCGGGGGGCGGCGGCCGACCCACTCCCCCACGAACGCAGCGAACGGGAACGCAGCCATGAGGTAGCGCCCCGACCCGATGAAGACCCCCACCGTGAGCGCCGGGATGACAGCGATGGACCCGGTCAGCACGCCAGCCCCCCAGCCGTAGCGCCGCCCCACCGCGGTCGTGCACAACAGCGCCAGGACCACGAGGACTGCTTGCGCCGTGGCGCTGGCCAGGTAGCGACCGTCGAAGGGGCCCGACCACTGGGCGAAGTACTCCATCTTCATGAGCGTTCGCCAATCAGCGTCGTGGTACAGCTCCTGCACCGTGATGTAGCGGACGGGGGATCCCCAGTCGACCCATAGGTAGGTCATGTAGGCGAGCAGGCCGACAGCCGAGAGCAGGGGAGCTAGGTCCCGGGGACGCCAGCGCTCCCGACGGAACCTCAGCGGAAGTTCGAGGTCGATCGCCCAGGTCGGACCCGCCCCCGGCTCGATGACCTGGCGGCGCACCAGGCCCGCCACGAACAGGGCGAGGATGATGGCGATCCCCGTTGGCCGCGTGGCGGTAGCGACGGCGCCGACCAGCCCGGCGGCCAGCAACCGGTCACGATCGATCAGCACGAAGGCCCCGAGCACCAGAGCGAGGAACAGGGCGTCCGAGTAGACAACGCCATAGAGGTACCAGCCATAGGGATACAACAAGATCCCCAGGAACGCTGCCCGGTGCGCACGGGGGTTGGGGCACCGGTGCCCCAACCAGGTCCATGCCAGACACGCGGCAATTGCCCCCGCGATGGTGGAGATGAGCACCCCCGCCAACAATCGATTGTGCAGCACCAACGCAACGACCCGGATGAGATGCGGATACACCGGGAACCAGACGAGCTGGCGATAGGTGTAGCCCCGGGCCGCGATCGAGAGGTACTCAGGTCCGTCGAAGGCATTCCACCCGTCGAAGAACCGCGACCACACGAACTGCGTCGATTGGTCGTTGGTGGACCGTCCCACGAACTGGGTGACGACGAGGAGCGCCCACACCGAGGCCCAGGTCGCCAGCGGGAACCGCCAGGATCGCAACGGAAGTGATCCACTGCGATCCGCCGCAGTGGCGATCTCCGCGCGATCGTCCTCGGCGACGTCGTTCACCCGAGCCCTTCCGGCGGCAGCAGTGCCCACAGTGCCATGACGGCGACGGCACCGGACAGGGCGGCCGCGCCAAGGTGCAGCCCAACGCGACGGACGCCTTGACGCCCCTGCACGGTGATGATCCCGCCGAGCACCACGAGATTCAGGACCACCAGTGGCGACCCGACGACAGCGATCAGCTCCTGGGTCTGGACAGCGGACTGGTTCGCCACCACCAAGACGACGGCCAAGGTCACCACCACGACAGCGGCCGATGACGTATGGCGGCGCCAGATCATGAGTACAGCAACCGCTATCGTTCCGACCACTACCAGTGGGCCTTTGGCGTCCATGATCCCCGTGATCCAGAGCGGAAGCTGCGCAAACCCTCTCTGCCACGCGTCGAAGCCGCCGAGGCCCCGGTCCAGCGATCCGAACGTCCAGCACGCCGTCATGAGGGCCACCCAGGCCAGGCCGGCATAGGGGAACGCCCGAAGCCACCCCCATCCTCTCGTTGGCACCCCGCCATGGTAACGGCGCCGGGATCCTCGAAGCCGAACGACGCCACCGGGCCCGCATCCGCAGCGAGTAACAACGCCGCTGGGGCCGGCCACGCCAAGCCGCATTGAGCCGGGGGACCAGCGCTCTGCCGGCACTGGCGGCGTTGTCCGGAATCAGGCGGAGGCGGCTCGGCTTCTGTGCGGTCAGATCGTTGCGTCGGGTGGGATTCGCGCGACCCGTCCGTACCCTGACCTCGGGTGACCACCGGGCCGGCCCGGGCCCCGGGGCACCCGGACAACACATCCGCCGAACGCCCCGGTCACGGCTCGAGGAGGCCCCGTATGTGCACGAACTTCCGGATCACGGCGACCGATGGAACGGTCGTCGTCGGTCGGACGATGGAGTTCCCCAACGACATGGGGACCAAGGTGACGGTGCTCCCGAGCGGTTACCGGGGAGCCGGGATCGGGGTCGACGGCAAGCCCGGAAGGACGTGGGTCGCCAGCCGCGGCGTGGTCGGCATGAACGCCTTCGGTGAGTCCGGGATGCTCACCGACGGCATGAACGACGCCGGCGTCTACGGCGGCCTGCTCTACATGCCGGGGTTCTGCGACTACCAGTCGGCCGACGGCGCCGACCCGTCGTCGCTCATGTCCATCGTCGACGTGGTGGCCTACGTGCTCGGCACCTGCGCGACGGTCGAGGAGGCCCGGAAGGCCATGGCCGACGTCACGGTCTGGCCGTACGTGTTCGGGCCGTTCGGTTTCGCCCCTCCGGCACATCTCGTCACCCATGACGCCACCGGCGATTCCGCGGTGTTCGAGTGGCGCGACGGCCGCATGGTCACCTTCGACAACCCGCTCGGTGTGGCCTGCAACTGGCCCCACCTGGACTGGCACCTCACCAACCTCCGCAACTACGTGAACCTGTCGGTGACCAACCCGTCACCGGTCACCGTCGACGGCGTCAAGTTGTCGCCCATGGGTCAGGGCCCGGGCATGCTCGGCCTTCCCGGCGACTCGTCCTCACCGTCGCGCTTCGTCCGGGCCGCGGCGTTCACCGCCGCCCTCCGCCCGGTCGCCACGGGTGCCGAACTCGAGACCACGGCCCTGCACATCCTCAACAACTTCGACATCCCGTGGGGATTCATCCGTTCCGACGACGCCGCGAAGAACGACGACCACACGCTCTGGTCGACGATCGCCAACCTGAAGGACCGGCGCTACGTCCTCCGCACCTACGACAATCCGATCCCCCAGGTCATCGACCTGGACGAGGTCGACTTCTCCGGGAGCGCTCCGATCGAGGTGGCGCCCCCGGCCGGCGGCTTCGCCCCCCTGTCCCTGGGATCGAAGTGACCGCCACGGCGCCGCCACCGGCCGCGGGATCGCGGACCGGGGCGTCCACCGACGGGACGTTGCCGGCACCGGCGGCCGCGATCTTCTTCCTCGGTGCCCTCGGCGGGATCCAGGCCGTCGATCCCACCATCGCCAGCACCGCACTCGTCAAGGCCTCGCGGGGACTGTCGATGGAGGGCGGCATGATCGCCCTGGCCGCCAGCCTCTCGACCCTCGTGCTGGCTGCGACGGTGATCTCCGCGGGCCTGCTCGGTGACCGCCTGGGATGGCGCCGCCTGCTCACCGCCGGACTCCTGCTCGCCGTCGTCGGCGACCTGTCGGCGGCCCTGGCGCCGGCGGCGCCGGTGTACCTGTTCGGCCGGGCCGTGGCCGGGCTCGGCCTGGGCGCCGTGTTCGCCGCATCGTTCGCCTACATCCGGATCATCACGCCCAGGGATCGGATGGCCCGGGCCCTGGGCCTCTACTCCGCGAGCGGGTCCGTCGTCCTGGTGGTCTTCAGCTTCGTGGGAGGCCTGCTCGCGTCGTTCGAGTGGCGGGCGGCGTTCCTGCTGATCCCCGTGGCCTGTGTGGTCTCCGTCGCGGTCGCCCGTGTGGTCCTGCCGCTGACGGGCCGGCGGGCCGACGGACCGGCCGACGTTCCGGGTCAGGTGCTCCTGGCCCTGGGCATCGTCGGGGTGCTGTTCGGGATCAGCCACCTCTCGAAGGGGGTGGGCGAGCCGCTGTTCTGGGGACCGGTCCTGGCCGGCGTGGTCCTCCTCGGCGCGTTCTCGCTGGTCGAGTCCCGGGGCGCGCACCCGTTCTTCCCGCTCGCCGTCCTGCGCCACCCGCTGTTCCTCGGGGCCCTGACCGCCGGCTTCATCTACAACTTCGCCCAGAGCTCGACGATCCTGCAGTTCTCCAACCTGTGGCAGTACGTGGCCGGGCTGGCTCCGGTGCGGGTCTCCCTGGGCCTGCTCCCGTTCCTCCTCGTCGGCATCGCCGCCGCGCTGATCACCGGCCGCCTGCTCACCCGTGGCATGTCCAACGGCACGGCCATCCTGGCGGGTGGCGTCATCGCCGCCGCCGGCGGTGCCGCCACGCTGCTGCACTCCGACGGACGCTCGTATCTGACCCTCGTTCCGGCGCTCCTGCTCCTGGGCTTCGGCGCCACGATGGCGTCGATCCCGTACGGCGGGCTCGTCGTGAAGGCGGCGTCGGGGAAGCTGGCGTCGTTCTACGGTCCGATCACGTCGTCGAGGACCACGTTCGGTCAGGTGGCGTATGCGCTCGGCCTTGCCCTGTCGACGGTGATGGTGGACAAGCTCACCACCGGCGGGGTGGTTCGCCGGCTGACCGCTGCGGGCGTCCCGCCCGCGCGGACCGCGAGCGCCCTCGACGGCCTCGGCGTGTACGTGCGCACCGGGAAGGACCCGTCGACCGCGCTGGGCGAGCAGGCGCTCGCCGTCGCGCGCCAGTCCTACACCAACTCGTTCAAGATCACGATGGTCGCGGTCGGAGCGGCGTGCCTGCTGGCGGGGGTCGTGGGCCGGGTCCTGCTGGGCCGGGCGGCGGCCGCCGAGAGGGCGGCGGACGCGGATGACACTCCGGTGGCAACCCCCGCCTGATCCGGCGGATCCGGCGGACCGGTGCCGTATCGCTGCGACATGGGTAGAACCTCTGTCGTAGGGTGCAGCCATGGATGTGGACGCCACCTCGGCGGAACGGCGGTTGGCGGAGTTGGGCATCGAACTGCCGCCGCCCCTGCCGCCCTTCGGTGACTACGTTCCTGCGGTCCGGTCCGGATCGCAGCTCTGGGTGGGCGGACACTTCGGCACGCGGCCCGACGGCTCCATCCTCACGGGCAAGGTGGGCCGCGACCTCACCGCCGAGGACGCTCTCGAGGCGGCGAGGTCGGCCGCGGTGAATCTCCTGGCGACGGTGCGCGCCGAGCTGGGATCGCTGGACCAGGTGGACCGGGTCGTCCGGGTGTACGGGGTGGTCAACTCGGCGCCGGACTTCATCGGCCAGACGGCGGTGATCGACGCGGCCTCCGCCGTGCTCGTGTCGGTGTTCGGTGAACGGGGCCGGCACGCACGCCTGGCGGTCGGGGTCGCGGCCCTGCCCGGCGACCTCGTCCTCGAGGTCGAGGCCGTCCTCGACGTCCGGGCCGCGGAGCCGACGGGAGGTGCCGACCGTGGCGAGCGGTGATCCCGAGTTCGAGTTCGGTGGCCGGCTGTCGCTCGACCTCACCTGGACGGTGCGGTTCCGCGCGGTCGAGCCCGTCGAACTGCTGCGCGGTCCGAACGCCCTCCGCCGGTGGATCACCGCCGCGGTCGCACCGGTGCGCGAACCGGTCGACGCGGCGGACCTGGCCGAGGCGATCCGCCTGCGGGAGGCGATCTACCGCTCGGCCCGGGCGGTCATCGACGGCGAGGTGCCGCGCGGCCGGGACCGTAGGACGATCAACGAGTGGGCCGCCCGCCCCGCGCCGTATCGGCAGCTCGAACGGTCCGGCGGCGCCGTCACCGTGCTCCTTCCCGAGGCGAGGGTCGGGTCGGCCCTCGCCGCCGTCGCCGCGGACGCGGTCGACCTGCTCTCGGCCGGCGACGGTCGGCTCCGGGTGTGCGAGGGGCCCAGTTGCTCGCTCGTGTTCCACGATTCGTCGAGACCGGGCCGACGGCGCTGGTGCTCCGCCGAGCGGTGCGGCAACCGGGTGAACACCACCGCCTACCGCCGGCGCAGGGCGGATGGGGAACCCGCCGACTGAAGGGATCGGGGCTAGGTCCCCCGCACGTCCCGGCGTTCCATCCGGGGCATGCCCGGGGTGGTCTCGTTGATCGCCCAGCTGATGACGACCTCGGGGGTGATGCGGAACCGCGGTGCACCGTCGACCTCCTCGACCACCGCGCGGCCGATGACCTTGACGCCGCGGGGCGCCCACGGATCGACCGTCGCGAGGTCGTCGATGACCAGGGTCGCCCGCGGGTTGCTGCGGACGTTGCGGTACCGGACCGTGCGGGTGATGTCGAAGCCCGCGGTGACGATGTCGTCGCCGTCCAGCTCGAAGGTCACCGGGGCCACGTCGGGCCGGCCCGTGGTGGAGGCGGTGGCGAAGCGCATCAGCGGCTGCGAGGTGAGGTAGGCGCGCTCGGCGTCGGTGAACGCGCTCATGCCGGCGCTCCCGGCCCCATCGGCGGCGCGAGCGGGAACACGTCGAGGTCCCACCACCTCGCCATCGGCAGGGTGCGGACCGTGGTGGCCGCGTCGTCCACGTCCTCCGCGAATGTCTCGATGAAGACGGTTCCGCGTGCGAGGGAGAGGTGGATCGACCCCACCCGACCCTCGTCGGTGAGGGTCGCCACCCGGGCCTGCTCCTCGGGGATGACCGCAGCGACCTCGTCCATCGCCGTGCCCTCCTTGAACGTGCAGACCGTCATGAACGGTGATCTCAACGTGGGTTCCTCCGTGTTCGTGTGGGGGTGTCATTCGTGTGGGGGTGTCGTGCGCCGACACCTTCACACCTCAACCAAGGTTGAGGTCAAGCGGTAGGTTGTCGGCGTGCCCGCCGGATCCACGTCGTTCCACGAACTGTCCGTCGGGCAGGTGGCGGAACGCAGCGGCACCACCGTGTCGGCGCTCCACTTCTACGAGCGTGAGGGCCTCATCTCGAGCAGCCGCAACGCGGGCAACCAGCGCCGCTACGGACGCGACACGCTCCGGCGCCTGGCCGTGATCAGGGCGGCCCAGGCCGTGGGGATCCCGCTCGCGACCATTCGTGCCGCACTCGAGGACCTGCCGGAGCGGCGCACCCCGACCCAGGCCGACTGGGCGGTCCTCGGCGATCGCTGGCGCGGTGAACTCGAGGCCCGGATCGAACAGCTCGAGCGCCTCCGCGACGACCTGGCGAAGTGCATCGGTTGTGGCTGCCTGTCCTTCGAGCGGTGCCATCTCGTGAACCCGCAGGACGCCGTGGCGGCAGAGGGCCCCGGCCCCCGTCGCCTACTGGCGGGTGCGCCGCGTCCGGGTGTGCCTCCGGTGGCCTGACGCAGGTCCTCGCCGCCGTTCCGACCGCGACGGCCCCTCAGCGCGGCCGGTGCTCGGTGCCGAGGCCGGCGGTGATGAACAGCGCGGTGGCCGAGCCGTCCACGTCCATCGTGTGCCACACGCCGGGGGCGTTGACCGCGGCCTGACCCGGAGAGAGCGAGACAGTGCGACGCCCGCCGTCGGGCAGCTCCTGGTGCAGCGTGGGCGCACCGGCCACGCAGACCACCACCTCGTGACCGTGTGGGTGCATCTCCCAGGAGTCCCACGGGCCGTCGAACGTGTGCCAGCTCACGAGCCGACCCTCGGCCCCGTCGCCCGCGGTGGCCTCCCCGTAGCGGCCGTACCAGTCCATCGTCCCGTCGAAGGGCGGCAACACCTCCGCGGTGGCGCCGAGGCCGAGGTGCAGCGGCGTGGCGGTCAGATCGATCGGGTCGTCGGGGGGCGCATCGCGATCCATGCCGGGAGTCTCGCCGCCCCGACCACCCGGGTGCGACGGATTCCACCCCGGTGCTGGCAGGATCGGTCGATGGACCCGGTGGCCACGGTGCGCGGCTGGTTCGCCGGCTCCCCGGAGGACCCGCAGGGTGCGGTGCTGCGGCGGGCTGTGCGGGTGACGGTCGTGGCCGTGCCGTTGTTCGTCGTCCTCGGCCCGGTGCTCGGCATCGACGGTGCCGCGGCCCCGGCGGTCCTCGCCACCTTCACCCTCGGGTCGTTCGCCGACTTCGCCGGCCCGCCCCGGCGCCGCCTGGTCCGGTACCTCGTGACGGGGGCGGTGGCCGCCGCGCTCATGCCGGTGGCCGAGGTGACGGCGCGCGTGTCGCCGGTGCTGGTCGTGGCGGCCACCTTCGTCGTCGCCCTGCTCGCGTTCTTCTGCGGCGTGCTGGGCGGCGCGTTCTACGCCGCCCGGTTCCCGGTCCTCGTGGCCTTCCTGCTCACCGCCTGCTCGGCCCCGCTCGGTGACGACCTCGCCCCGCTCGTGTTCGGATGGGCGGTGGGGACGGTGTGCATCGCCGTCGCCGCCGTGACGCTGTGGCCGGCACCGGTGCGGTTCCCCGTCCGCCGACTCTCCGGCGCCGCGGCGCGCCTGGCCGGGCGCCGCCTGCAGGAGCTCTGCGCCGGTGCCGACACCCGGGCCACCGACCGTCGCCTCGGCGAGGTGCTCGACCGCCTCCGTTCGACCTCCCGGGAAGCGCACCTGCACCCCGGCGGCCTGGCCCGCGACCAGCGGCTGGTGGCGGAGATCGCGCACCAGGTGGAGCGGGTGGTGGCCGCGATCGAACTCGTCGACCCGGCCGCGGTGCGCTCCCCGGCGCCGGAGTCGCACATCGGTGAGGCCCGCCTGGCCGACGCGGTGGTGGACGTCACCACCCGGGTGGACGAGGTGCTGTCGGCCACGCCGGCGGTGGCCGCGGCGGCCGACCCGCTGCCGGTCGCCGCACTGGACCGGGCCATGGCCGACCAGCTCGACGCGGCGTCGGACCTGCTCGGATCGGCGACGGGTCACGACCCGGGCGGCACCGGCACCGCCCGGTCGACCGTGGCGGAGCTGGCCGCGGTGACGCCGGTGCGGGCGGTCGGCAGCGCCACGGTCGTGCTCGCCGAACTCGTCGAGGCATGGCGCACGGGGCACGCGGTGCCGCGGGCCACGACACTCGGCATCCGTCGCGGGGACGACCCCGTCACCACCCTGCGGACCCACCTGGCGCTGCGCTCGCTCTGGCTCCGCAACGCGATCCGGGCCGGGGTGGCGCTCTCGGTGGCGATGGCCGCGGTGCAGGTGGGGTTGGGGGCCGGCCACGGCTTCTGGATCGTGCTCGGCACCTACAGCGTCCTGCGGGCCGACGCGGCGACGATCCGGCGCTCGGCGCGGGCGTCACTGGTGGGCGGTGCCGTCGGGTTCGTGGTGGCGGTCGTGGTGGTGGTGGCCACCGAGGCGGTCACGCCGCTGGGGTGGGTCCTGTTCCCGGTGGCGCTCTTCATCGCCTGCTGGTCGGGTCGTTTCCGGCCGGAGGTCGCCTCGGCCTCGTTCACCGTCTACGTGGTGCTGCTCTTCACGCTCGTGCAGCCGGAAGGGCCGACGATCGCCGGGACCCGTCTGGTGAACGTCGCGATCGGCGCGGGAATCGCGATCGTCGTCGGCACGCTGCTGTGGCCCCGCGTGGGCACCGTGCCCGAGGGGTCGCTCGCCGACCTGGTGGAGCGCGCGGCGGGGTTCCTCCGGGCCCGCAGCGCAGCGGTCACCGGCACCGGCCCAGCGGTCGACGGGGCCTCGCCGGTGCCACCCCCCGGTGACCCGATGGCCCTCCTCACCGAGCTCGACCGGGTGCTCGACATGCTCGCCACCTCCGCGCCGGCCAGCGTGCCCACCGGCGTGCGCGAGCCGCTGATCGCAACCGTGGACGCTGCGGTCGGGACCGTCGCGCTGCTCGCCGGCGAGAGCGAGCGGATGGGCATGGTGACCGCGGGCGACCTGCAGGCGTTCGCGACCGACCCGGAGGCCGCCACGGCGCTCGACGCGGACACCTCCCGTTCGGTCGAGCGGCTCGAGGCGCTGGCCGGCGGGATCCGTCACCACCGTCGTCCCCGGTCAGCGCACGACGGCGACGGCGGGCCGGCCGGTCCACTGCTCGACCTGGCCGGCCGACGCCTCGCCGGAGCGGTGGATCCGTCC
>JBMOJH010000043.1:0-28063 GCA_049316905.1 Microthrixaceae bacterium
CGTGGTGGTCGTCGGCTCCGTCGTGGTGGTCGTCGGCTCCGTCGTGGTGGTCGTCGGCTCCGTGGTGGTGGTCGTGGACGTGGTCGTGCCGGGCGGGGTCATCGGCGCACAGGCCGCCGCGACGGCGGCGAATGTGGCGATACCCAGCACGGCCACCACGAGGCGGCTGCGGGTGACGGATGGACGCATGATCGTTCGGTTCCTCCAGATCCTCCGGGTGGCCCACTGCCACCTCGGTCGCACCGCGCGGACGCGGGACTTCGGGGGAAGTGAAGCAAGGACGCGCCACGGACGGAGGACGACCGGGTGCACTGCAGGTGAACATCTCACGACGTCGTGAAACGTTCACCCGGGACTCACCCGGAGGTCACCGAGTGACCACTCCGGGTCACCGCAGGCGCCACTCGATGCGTTGGCCGGAGGTGAAGGCCGCCTGGCCCTCGGCGAGCGATGCCTCGTTGGTGCCGAGGCCCACCAGCGCCCAGCCCATGCCGATCGCCTGCTGGCGGGAGAGCTCGCGTCCGGCCCAGATCGACCGGACCGTTCCCTCCACCGCGAGTGCCGGCGCAGAAGCCACGGCGCGCCCGCAGTGCAGCGCGGCGTCGAGGAGCTCCTCGCCGGGGACCACCTCGGTGACCAGGCCCACCTCGTGGGCCCGGCGGGCCGAGAGCCGCTCGTGATTGCCCATCAGCGTCATCCGCATGACCTCGCCGAACGGCATCCGCTGGAGCATGTGGATCGGTTCGAACGTGGCGCACATGCCGTAGGTGACGTGCGGGTCGAAGAAGGTGGCGTGCTCCGCGGCGATGATGAACTCCACCTCGCCGAGCAGGTAGAACGCGCCGCCGCAGGCCATGCCGTTCACCGCCTTGATGACCGGCTTCCAGAGGTCGGCGGCCTTGGGGCCGATCCAGTCGCCGAGGTCGTCGAAGTGGAACGGCGTGGCGCCGAAACCGATGCGGTGCTCGTCGTCGTCGAGCTCCGCGGCGTCGCCCTCCATCTGTTCGGCCCGGTCGATGCCGGTGCAGAACGACTTCTCGCCGGCACCGGTCAGCACGATGCAGCGAACCGGGTCGTGCAGCCGCAGCGCCCGCCAGAGATCGTGCAGCTCGCGCTGCATGGCGCGGTTGACGGCGTTGTGGACCTCGGGCCGGTTCAGGGTGACGACGGCGACCCCGTCGGTCTCCCGGTAGGTGAGGGTCTCCTCGTCGCGCGCGTTCGGATCGGACACGTCCCGGATCATGGCACGGGCCCGACCCCGTGGGGGTCGGGCCCGTAGTCCTCCCAGGCTCCCGGCGGGGGCGTACCCCGACCGGTCTCCTCTCCGCTCCCACCACAGCATCCGCCCGGGCCCGCCGCCGTTCAATGGGGACGACTCCCCCTCGGGGCGGGAGTTCAGCTCACGGGCTCCGCCGCATCTCCGTCATCGTCCATCACGTCGTCCTCGGGACCATCTTCCTCGGCCACGTCCTCGCCGTGGATCGACCGGCGGCGCGGCACCTCCCGGCCCAGGTTGCTCACCACCAGGGCCACCACGGTCACCAGGAACAACTGGCCGATGATCGCCTCCATGACCGCCATGGTCTGGCCCACGGTGGTGGCCGGCGTGAAATCGCCGTAGCCCGTGGTGGTGATGGTGATGAAGCTGAAGTACATGTAGTCGAAGCCCACGACCTTGGGGTTCCCGACGAAGAACGGGTCGGAGGAGACGATGGCGACCAGCTGGTAGAGGGCGCCGAAGAACAGACCGATCTGCAGGTAGGCGGCCAGCGCACCGGCCACGGTGTCGAGGGTGATCTTCGGGCGCAGGAGGAGGCGGATCAGCACGATCATCGGTGTGATCAGCAGCAGGATCACGAACAGGACGTTCGACACCACCCGGAAGATCTCGTCGGTCCGCTGCTCGTCGAGGACCGGCGTGACGATCGCTGCGAGCGTCCCGGCGATCACGATGGTCTCCGCGATCCGTCGGAACGCCCCGTGCGCACCGGTGCGCACGAGTGCCATGTAGGCGCTGCCGCCGATGAGCGCGATGGCGAAGACCCCGCCCCACCGCGCGGCCGACAGCAGTGGCGCGAGGGCGAGGGCGAGCAGCGTCACGAACAGGACCGGAGCGATCGACTTCTGCTCACCGGGGTGCAGGAGGTAGCGCTGCACGGTTCGGCGGACGTCGCGTGGCACGGGTCGATCCTGCCCGCTCCCCGTCGCAGCGGGGTGGACCCGCGGCTCAGCGCGGGTCGCGCCACATGAGCCACACCGGCGGCGCGCCCCGTCCGACCTCCAGCGTGCGCAGCACCTCGAAGCCCCGGCCCCGGTAGAAGGGCACGTTGGCCTCCTTGGAGGACTCGAGGTAGCAGCCCCGGCCCTCCGCATCGGCCCGCTCCAGCACCGGCGCGATCGCCGCCGCTCCGTGGCCCCGGCGCTGGTGGGCGGGATCGGTGCCGAGCACGGCGAGGTACCAGTGCTCCTCGTGCGGGTGGTGGTGGTCGAAGGCGGAGAGCGTCGCGAACCTCGGGGCGGTCGGCAGGATCGCCGGGAGCAGGCGGTGCAGCACGGGCAGGGCGCGAGCCGGTCCGAGCGGGGTGGAGCCGGGCCGGCCCCAGATCGCGAAGGCCGCGCCGCCGGCGGTCCGCCACACCTCGCCGCCGGCGTCGCGGTACATGCGGGCGAGCGAGCCGAGCAGGGCCCGGGCCCGCCGGTCGTAGGACGAGGGCCGGGGGAGCAGCCACTGCCAGATCGGGTCGTCCGCGAAGGCCCGGGCGAGGACGGCCTCGAGCTCCCGGTCGGTCCCGGGCCCGCACACCTCGGCGTCGGTTCCGTTCACGCGGGCACTGTCCCACGACGCAGGCGTAGCGTCCTCCCATGACCGACGCCCCCGCCCGCGACTACGTCTCGGGGCCCCTCGCCCCGGTGACCGACGAGCTCACCGTGGCCGACCTGCCCGTCACCGGGTCGCTGCCCGCCGGGCTCGACGGACGCTACGTGCGCAACGGGCCGAACCCGCTCGACGCGGACCCGGCCACCCAGCACTGGTTCACGGGTGCCGGCATGGTCCACGGCGTGCGTCTGCGCGACGGCCGCGCCGAGTGGTACCGCAACCGGTTCGTCCGGGCCACGGACCCGCCGGACGCCGCGGTCAACACCAACGTCGCCCGCTTCGGCGGGCGCACCTTCGCGCTGGTCGAGGCCGGCAACCGGCCGGTGGAGCTGACCGACGAGCTCGAGTCGCTGGGCACGAACGACTTCGACGGCACGCTCGACGGCGCGTACAGCGCCCACCCGCACACCGATCCCCGGACCGGGCTGGTGCACGCCGTCACCTACCACTGGACCGAGGAGGCGGTGCGCCACGTGGTCGTCGAGGGGGCGCGCGTGGTGCGGGAGGAGGTGATCCCGGTCGGGGGCCGGCCGATGGTGCACGACGGCGCGCTGACGGCGTCGTCGGTGCTCCTGTTCGACCTGCCGGTCACCTTCGACCTCGACGAGGCCATGGCCGGCGTGCGGTTCCCGTACCACTGGGACGCCGAACGGCCGGCCCGGGTCGGCATCCTGCCGCTCGACGGCGGCGCGGACGACGTTCGGTGGGTCGAGGTGCCGCGCTGCTACGTCTTCCACGCGATGAACGCCCACGACCGGCCCGACGGGCGGGTGGAGGTGGTCGTGTGCCGCTGGGAGCGGATGTTCGACCACGACCGGCTGGGTCCGAACGAGGGCCCGCTCAGCTTGGAGCGCTGGGTCCTCGACCCGGCGACCGGGCGGTCGTCGACCGAGGTGCTCGACGACCGGGCCCAGGAGTTCCCGAGGATCGACGAGCGCCGCACCGGCACCCCGGCCCGCTTCGGCTGGACCTCCGGGCTCGACGAGCCGGGGGCCACCCACGGGTCGCTGTTCCACCACGACCTGCTGGCCGGCACGGTCACCCGCGTCGACCTCGGGCCCACGTCCGCCGCGCAGGAGTTCGTGTTCGTGCCCGCCGGTCCGACCGCGGCCGAGGACGACGGCTGGCTCATGGGCCTCGTGACCGACCGCGCCGAGGACACGACCGACCTGGTGGTGCTGGCCGCCGCGGATCCCGCGGGCGGCCCGGTGGCCCGGGTGCACCTGCCCCGCCGGGTGCCCGACGGGTTCCACGGGAACTGGTTCCCGGACCCGGCCTGAGCTCAGGCGGCGGCGCGCTGCTCGCGCCGGGACCGCGCCGCGGCCGCGTGGGTGGAGAGGTCGGCCAGGAACGCGAGGATCACCAGGAACCAGCCGACACCCTTGACGCCGCCGATCGGGGCCCACACCAGGGCCCAGGCGAGCGTGGTCCACGGGAGGAAGAAGAACCCGAGGATCGCCACGATCCAGTTGCCGTCGTAGCTCTGCGGCACCTTGTCGGTGAAGAGCCACATGAGGAAGAGGCCCAGCCGGGGGCTGAGGGCCGAGGCGAGCACGATGAGGCATCCGCATCCCATGTGCGCACCGTAGGCGCGCTCAGGCCCGCGAGGCGCGGTACTCGGCGATCAGCTCCTCCACGGTGGTGTCGCCGATGACCCGTCCGACCAGGTCGAGGGGCGGCTGCGGAGGTGGCCAGCGGGGGAGTCTGCCCGACGGGCGGGATCCGGGGCGGGCCGTCAGGGGCGGCCGGTACGGTCGGGTTCCCGCGACACGACCAGGAGACGGATCGATGCGACACCCCGAAGGACTGATCGGCTGGGTGGACCTGTCCACCACCGACGTGGAGGCCGCCAGGGCCTTCTACACCGAGCTCCTGGGCTGGACGACCGAGGACATCCCCACCCCGATGGGCCCCGCCTACACCATGTGTCGGCTCCACGGTCGGCTGGTCTGCGGCCTCGGTCCGCAGCCGCCCGGGCAGGCCGAGATGGGCATCCCCTCCACCTGGAACTCCTACGTGCTCGTGGCCGACGCGGACGCGACCTGTGCCGCGGCCGCGGCGGCGGGCGGCACGGTCCTGATGCCGGCGATGGACGTGATGACCGAGGGTCGCATGGCCATGCTGGCCGACCCGACCGGCGCGGTGATCGGGATCTGGCAGCCGCTCGACCACGAGGGTGCCGAGGTGTTCAACGAGCCGGGCGCGCTCACCTGGAACGAGCTGCAGGCCCGCGACCTCGACGCGGCCACGCCGTTCTACGCGGAGGTGTTCGGCTGGCGCTGGGAGGCGCCGCCCGAGTGGGACGGGTACCGGATCGCCCACCTCGACGCGAAGGCCTCGGAGGACACCTCCAACGGTGGTGCGATGACGATGCCCGCGGAGGTCCCCCCGGAGGTGCCCTCCTACTGGGCGGTCTACTTCGCGGTGGAGGACTGCGACACGGCCGTGGAGCGCGCCGTGTCGCTCGGCGCCGAGGTGTACCTCCCGGCCATGCAGATGGGCCCCGGTCGCTTCGCGGGCATCGCCGACCCCACCGGCGCCATGTTCCTGCTGGGCCACTTCACACCGGGGGTCGACTGAGTCGGCCCGGCGGTCGGGCCGTCAGGCCGCGGGCTCCAGCGGGTCGCCGTCGCCCGGTCCGTTGACGCCGCCGATCAGCTCGCGGTCGGTGGCCTCGTCGGCCCGCGGCCGGCGCACGCCCCAGATCACGTGCAGCTTCTCGAGTACCACGAGCACGTACCAGGTGACGTCGATCTCCCACCAGCGCAGGCCCTGACGGGCGAGGTGGGCGTGCCGGTGGTGGTTGTTGTGCCACCCCTCGCCCATGGTCAGCAGCGCGAGCGCCCAGTTGTTGCGGCTCGTGTCGTGCGTCTCGAAGCGCCGGCGGCCGAACACGTGGGCCAGCGAGTTGATCAGGAACGTCGAGTGCCACAGCACCACCGTGGACAGGAAGAACCCGATCACGAGCCCGGACCAGCCGCCGATGAGGGCGCAGAGGATGGCGAGGCTCCACGGGGCGATCCAGTCGTTCTTGGAGATGAACCGGATCTCGGGGAACTTCTCGAAGTCCTTCATGGACCCCTCGGGCCGGTCGGAGGTCTCGTCGGAGAGGATCCAGCCGACGTGACTCCACCAGAAGCCCTTCATGGGGGTGTGGGGGTCGTCGATCGTGTCGGTGTAACGGTGGTGGATGCGGTGGTGGCCGGCCCACCACAGCGGGCCCTTCTGGGCCGAGGAGCACCCGCCGAACGCCAGGATGAACTGGAACACCCGGCCCGTGCGGTAGGTGCGGTGGGCGAAGTAGCGGTGGTAGCCGGCGGTGATGAAGAACATCCGGCCCCAGTAGGTGACCATGAAGAGGATCACCGCGGTCCACGTCACGCCGGTGAAGATCGCGAGCAGCGGCACCAGGTGGACCAGGAAGAACGGGATCGAGGTCCGTGGATTGATCTTCCCGTGGGGCATCCGCTCACCGGGGCGGGGGGCGTCGATCGTGCCGGGGGTGTCGGTCGAGGAGGAGATGGCGCACCTTCCGGTGTCGTCGGCGACCGGCCCGGGGGGTGCGCCGCGGTGGACGAGATCACCGTAACCGGCGGGCGGCTCGCAGATGCAACTCCCGCGAGCGCGTTCCTCAGGGCGGGTTGCGCCTCCGGCCCGCGACGGAGATCCTTGACGGGCGTACGACATCGGACCGAGGGGGACCGCACGTGACCGAGCTGCTCCAGCCGCACATGGCATCGCCGGACCTCTTCGCCTGGAACATGGAGGAGGACCCGCTCCTCCGCTCCACGATCGTGGCCGTCGCCACCCTGGACCGGCGCCCGGACTGGGACCGGCTCGTGGCGATGATCGACCGGGGCACCCGGGTGGAGCCGTCGTTCCGGTGCCGCGCCGTGGTGCCGCCGCTCCGTCTGGGCCCGCCCCGCTGGGTGGTCGATCCGGACTTCGACCTGTCCTGGCACCTCCGCCGCGCCCAGCTGCCGTCGCCGGGCTCCTTCGAGCAGTTGCTCGACCTCGCCCGAACCGCCGGGATGCAGGCGTTCGACCGGGACCGGCCGCTCTGGCAGTTCACGCTCGTCGAGGGCCTCGAGGTCGACCGCGCGGCGCTGGTCATGAAGATCCACCACTCGCTCACCGACGGCATCGGGGGGATGCAGATCGCGAACGAGATCGTGGACTTCGAGCGCGACGGCACCCCGCGGCCTGATCCGCCGGAGTGCCCGGAGCCGGGCTCGGTGGACGCGGTCGGCGCGCTGTTCGACGCCGTCGGGTTCCAGCTCGGCCAGGCCCGGGACCTGCTCGGTGTGGCCGCCTCGGCCGCGGTCCCCGCGGCGCGCCGGGCGGTGTGCGACCCGTTGGGCCTGGCCCGTGAGGCGGCGGGCACCGCCGCCTCGGCGTTCCGGTTCGTGCGGCCGATCACCCGCACGCTGTCGCCGGTGATGACCGAGCGCCACCTCGGGTGGCGCTACGGCGTGCTGGAGGTGCCCTTCGGCGACCTGCACCGGGCGGCCGGCTCGGCCGGGGCCACGCTCAACGACGCATTCCTCGCCGGGGTGCTGATCGGCCTGCGCACGTACCACGAGCGACACGGCGCGGCCGTGCCCGAGCTGCGGGTCACGATGCCGGTGAGCCTGCGCACCGAGGACGACCCGGCCGGTGGCAACAAAGTGACGCTGGTCCGGTTCCCGCTCCCGCTCGACGTGTTCGACCCGGCCGGGCTGATGGCCGCGGTGGACGAGCGGGTGCTCGCGTGGAGGAGCGAACCGGCGGTGGGGCTGAGCCAGTGGATCGCCGCGGTGCTCAACCTGCTGCCGTCGCCGGTCATCGGGGGGATGCTCAAGCACGTGGACTTCCTGGCGTCGAACGTGCCGGGCTCCCAGGTCCCGCTGTTCGTGGCGGGTGGCCGGGTGGAGCGCTACTACGCCTTCGGGCCGACCATCGGCGCCGCGGTCAACGTGACCCTGATGTCCTACGACCGCACGTGTTGCATCGGCGTCAACGTCGACACCGGCGCGGTGCCCGATCTCGACGTCCTCCTCGACTGTCTCGAGCTGGGCTTCGCCGAGGTGGTCGCGACCGGCTGACGGGCCGGGAGTGTGGCGCCACCGCTTCATGTGCGATGGGTCACAAATGCGTTGCGGATTGTTACGGGGTGGCCGGGATTCCGTAATGTGAGCGCCCGGTCGTCATGCGCACGTCATGCGGACGACCCGACGACCACGGAGCAGATCGATGTCCCCCGCCACCACCCCGTCCGCCACCGACACCCCGGCCCCGCGTCGACGCCGGATCCGCGCGCTGGCCGTCGGCACGTTGGTGCTGCTGGCCGCCACGGCCTGCCAGGGCCCGGTGCAGGACTGGGTGCCCGACTTCAACGGCGACGGCGTCATCAGCGACGCGGAGGTCGCCCAGCAGCGCCAGGTGCTCGTGGAGCAGTTCGTCGCCGCGGTGGAGGCCCAGCGCCGGGCGGTCCAGGCCCATCCGTTCCTGACCTGCGTGCGGGCCCACGAGTCCGACCGGGCCGGTGGCTACACCGCGCAGAACCCGTACAGCACCGCCTCCGGCGCCTACCAGTTCCTCGACTCGACCTGGCGCAACGTGTCGGCCAAGGCCGGCCACCCCGGCTACTCCCGCGCCCTGCTCGCCCCCTGGTGGGTGCAGGACGCGGTGGCCCTCTGGGTGCTGGACAACGTCGGCCCGTCGCCCTGGGCCGGCACCGGCTGCTGAGTCCCGGCGGTCAGCTGACGGCCGTGCCGAACAGCAGGCCGATCCCGTAGGTCAGCGCAAGGGCGGCCGTGCCGCCCACCCCCACCCGGAGCGCCCCGCGCCAGCGATCCGCGCCGCCCAACGCCGCGCCGACCGCCCCCAGCAGGACCATCCCGACCACGGTGGCCGCGGCGATCGCGAGCGCCCTCCCGCCGGCCGGGATCAGCACCGCCACCAGGAGGGGGATCGCGGCGCCCAGCGCGAAACTGGCGAGGGACGACAGCGCCGCCTGCAACGGCCGGGCCGCGTGCATCTCGCTGAGGCCGAGCTCGTCGCGCAGGTGGGCGCCGAGCGGGTCGGTGGCCATGAGGGTGTCGGCCACCTGCTGCGCGAGCTCCCGGGGCAGGCCGCGCGACTCGTAGATGTTCCGCAGCTCGGCGGTCTCGGCCACGGGGTCCTCGGCGAGTTCCGCCTCCTCCATCGCCCGGTCCGCGCGTTCGGTGTCGGCCTGGGTGGAGACCGACACGTACTCGCCGATCCCCATGCTCATCGCCCCGGCGGTGAGGCCCGCCACGCCGGCGGTGAGCAGGGCGCTGCGCGACGCCCCCGCGCCGGCCACGCCGAGGAGCAACGCCCCTGTGGACAGGATCCCGTCGTTCGCCCCGAGCACCGACGCCCGCAGCCAGCCGGTCCGGGAGCTGCGGTGGAGCTCGGGGCGGAGGTGACGGGTGCGCACGCACCGACGGTAGCGTCCCGTCGGTGAGCACCCCGGTGCCGACCGACGAGTTGCCGGCGGCGTGGCCCGAGCGCGGTCTCGACGCGACCCAGGTGGCCGAGCGCGTGGCGGACGGGCGGGTCAACCATGTCCCCGCCGCCCCCACCCGGACGACGGCCCAGATCCTCCGGGCCAACGTGCTCACGCCGGTCAACGCCATCGTGGGCGTGCTGTTCGTGCTGGTCGTGGTGGCCGAGGGGATCGGACCGGACGCCCTGTTCGTGGGCGTGATCGTCGCCAACTCGGTGATCGGCACGGTGCAGGAGCTCCGGGCCCGCGCCGCGCTCAACCGGCTCGCCGTGCTGAACGCCCCGCACGCCACGGTGGTGCGCGACGGCACGACCGCCGAGCTCGAGGTGGACGCCGTGGTGGCCGACGACCTGCTGGTGCTCGCGCCCGGCGCGCAGGTGGTGGTGGACGGCGACGTGGTGGCGGCCGCAGGACTGGAGCTCGACGAGTCGCTCCTCACCGGCGAGTCCGACCCCGTGCGCAAGGAGCCCGGCGACCGGGTCCTGTCGGGCAGCTTCGTCGCCGCGGGTTCCGGCCGGTACCGGGCCACCGACGTGGGCGCCGACAGCTACGCCGCCCGCCTGGCCGGCGACGCCCGCCGCTTCACGCTGGTGCACTCCGAGCTGCGCCAGGGCGTGAACCGGATCCTGCGGTTCCTGATGGTGGCGCTGCCCCCCATCGGGCTCCTGCTGCTGTGGCGCCTGCTCGGCTCGCTCGACTCCTGGCGCGACGCGCTCGTGGGGACGGTGGCGGCCGCGGTGGCGATGGTGCCCGACGGCCTGGTCCTGCTCACGAGCCTCGCGTTCATGGCCGGCGTGGTGAAGCTCGCCCGCCGCAACGCGCTGCTCCGCGAGCTGGCCTCGGTGGAGCTGCTCGCCCGGGTCGACACGCTGTGCCTCGACAAGACCGGCACCATCACCAGCGGCGAGATCGTGGTGGCCGGTACCGAGGTGCTCGAGCCCGGCCCCGACCGGCCCGACGACCTTCTCGCCGCGCTGGCCGCGTCGGACCCCGACCCCAACGCCACGTTGCGGGCGGTGGCCGCCGGCTCGGGCCCGGCCCCGGGATGGCCGGTGGTGGGGACGGTGCCCTTCTCCTCCGCCCGGAAATGGTCCGCCGCCGGCTTCGAGGGCCACGGCACGGTGTACCTGGGCGCGCCCGAGATCCTGGTCGCCGGTTCGGCGGCCGCGTCATCGGTGGCGATCGCGGTGGACCGCCAGGCCGCCCGGGGCCGCCGGGTCGTGCTCCTCGCCACGTCGGCCACGCCGCTCGACGCGAGCGCGGAACCCGTCCTGCCCGACGACCTGGTGCCGCGCGCGCTGGTGCTCCTCGAGGACCACATCCGCGATGACGCTCCCGCCACCCTGAGCTACTTCAGCGGCCAGGGGATCGACCTCAAGGTGATCTCCGGCGACCACCCGACCACGGTCGGCGCCGTGGCCGCGCGCGCCGGGGTGCCCGGTGCCGACGACCCGGCCCGGGTGATGGACGCCCGCGACCTCCCCGACGACCCCGAGGGTCTCGCGGACGCGCTCGACACGCACTCGGTGTTCGGGCGCGTGACCCCGCAGCAGAAGCGGGCGATGGTGGGCGCGTTGCAGTCGCGGGGCCACGTGGTGGCGATGACCGGCGACGGCGTGAACGACGTGCTCGCGCTCAAGGACGCCGACATGGGCATCTCGATGGGCGCCGGATCCGCGGCGAGCCGGGCGGTGGCGCAACTGGTGCTGCTCGACAACAAGTTCTCGGTGCTGCCCGGCGTGCTCGCCGAGGGCCGCCGCGTGATCAACAGCGTGGAGCGCGCCGCCAACCTGTTCATCTACGGCACCGTGTACTCGGCGTGCATGGCGCTCGTGATCGCGGCGGCGGGCGTGGAGTACCCGTTCCTGCCGCGTCACCTCACCCTGGTGCGCACCCTCAGCGTGGGCATCCCGGGCGTGGTCCTCGCGCTCGCACCCGACCCGCGGCGGGCCCGCACCGGCTTCGTCGGGCGGGTGGTGCGCTTCGCGATCCCCGCCGGGGTGATCGCGGCGCTCGCCTCGCTCGTCGTGTACTTCGTCGCCCGCTCCACCGAGGGCATGGGCCTCGACGAGGCGCGCTCGGCGGCCACCGTCACGCTGCTCGGGGTGGGGCTGGCCATCCTCCTGCGGCTCACCGGCAGCCTCCCGCCGTGGCGCTGGTTCCTGGTGGCCGCGATGGCGGCGTGCGTGGTCGGCGTGCTGGCCATCCCGCCGCTCTCGGCGTTCTTCGCGCTCGACCTGCCCCCGGCCGGCACGTGGGCGGTGATCCTGCCCGCCGTGCTCGTCGCCGCGGTGGCGGTCCGGTTCGTGCCGGTCACCGCCGACGGCGGGGACTGAGACCGGCCCCGTCAGTCCGCGACGTCGACCTTCGCCACCACGTGGGTGGGTGTGACCCGCACGACCATCTCGGGCGGCACCGCGTTGCGGCGCCCGTACTCCACGGCCCGCTCCGCGCCCATGTACCGGCCGCCGATGCGCGTGCCCCACTCGAGGAGCTCGTCGGGGTCGGTGGAGGTGGTGGTGGTGCCGCGGACGGTCACGAAGCTGAACGGCGGGTGCTCGTCGTCCCAGCACAGCGCCACCCGGCCGTCGCGCAGGACCGCCTTGCCCTTCACGGTCTCGGCCGACGTCATGAACACGATCTCGTCGCCGTCGAGGTCCACCCAGACCGGGGCGACGTGGGGGCTGCCGTCCGCCCGGGTGACGGCGAGCTTGGCGGTCCGGGCCGGGACGGCGGACACGAAGTCCTTCCACCAGCCCTCGGGTGCGTCGGTGTAGCCCATGGGCCGAGCGTACGCAGGCGGAATGCCATCCGGGGCACCGGCGTTGGCCCGCGGGCCGGTGGGGTACATTCCCGCCCGACAGCCGTCGACCAGACCACAGGAAATGAGGCACCGATGCCCTTCGAGCTCCCGCCCCTGCCGTTCGCCCAGGACGCGCTCGCCCCGCACATCTCGGCCGAGACCCTCGAGTACCACTACGGCAAGCACCACCAGACCTACGTGACCAACCTCAACAAGCTGGTCGAGGGCACCGAGTTCGAGAACGCCTCGCTCGAGGACGTGATCCTCAAGTCCGACGGCGGCCTCTTCAACAACTCCGCCCAGGTCTGGAACCACACCTTCTACTGGAACTCCATGACCCCCGACGGCGGCGGTGCGCCCACCGGCGCGGTGGCCGACGCGATCAACTCGGCGTTCGGCTCCTACGACGACTTCCGCACGAAGTTCGCCGAGGCCGCCACCACCCAGTTCGGCTCCGGCTGGGCGTGGCTCGTCGACAACGGCTCGGGTCTGGAGATCATGAAGACCTCCAACGCGGACCTGCCGATGAAGCACGGTGCGAAGGCACTCCTCACCATCGACGTGTGGGAGCACGCCTACTACATCGACTTCCGCAACGCGCGGCCGAACTACATCTCGACCTTCCTCGACAGCCTCGTGAACTGGGACTTCGTGGCCCAGAACCTGGGCTGACACCGAACACCGAACGCCGACCGCAGGGGGACCCGGGCCGCAGGGCCCGGGTCCCGTCGCGTTCAGGCCCGGGTGACCTCGACCCGCGTGTCGTTGAAGCAGGCGCCGCCGATGGTCGACTCCACGTCGTCGGGCACCAGGGCGTTGGCGGTCAGGCCGCCCGGGAGGTGGCGGCGCCACAGCCCCTTGGGGATCACCGCCACGCCGGGGCGCACCGAGTCGTCCACCCGCAGCGGCAGGTGCAGCTCGGCCAGGTCGTTCACCACGAGCACCTCGTCGCCGTCCGCGAGCCCGCGGGCCCCCGCGTCCTCCGGGTGCAGGGTGACCACCGCGGCCGGCGGGTCGAACTCGGCGAACATCGAGTTGATCGTCCTCGTCGTCGCCGGCGTGAGCAGCACCAGCGGTCGGGTCCCGTCGTCCGCCTCCCGGTGCACGGGCAGCGGGTCCGAGCCGTGGCCGAGCACGAGGCGGGCCCGTCCCCCGTCGGGGAGGGTGGTCGCCGCGTCGCCCGCGGGGCCGAACTGCACGGTGCCGTCGGGTCGGCTGACGGTGAACCGGTCGGGCCCGCCCGGCAGGTCGGGCTCACCGACGGCCACGCCGAGCCGCGCCGCGATCCCGGCGGCGACCTCATCGTTCGTGCGCGACGAGCCCACGCGGGGGATGACCGCGGGCATCGGGGCGACGGTGAACGTGCCGTAGGAGTCGGCCACGTCCGCGGCCTCGAAGTGGGTGGTGGCCGGGAGCACCACGTCGGCCATCAGCGCGGTGTCGGTCATCACCTGCTCGTGCACCACGGTGAACAGGTCCTCGCGGGCGAGCCCTTCGAGCACCCGGCCCTGGTCCGGCGCCATCACCGCCGGGTTGGCCCCCTGCACGAACAGGACGCGCACCGGCGGATCCGTGTCGAGCAGCTCACGCCCGATGCGGTTCATGTTGAGCACCCGGGCCGGGGGCGGGAGCGGGGTGCCCGCCGCGGTGTCGCCCTCGGGGTCGGGCACGTGGTTGCCGGCCGAGGTGGACGCGAGCACGCCGGCACCGGGCCGCCCGAACTGGCCGGCGAGCACCCACAGCGCGAGCGCGGCGCGGATGGCCGCGCCACCGTTGCGGTTGCGCTCCATGCCCCACCCGATCCGCAACATCCCCGGACGCCGGGCCGCGACGAGCGCCGCCAGCGTCCGGATGTCGTCGGCCGGGACGCCGCACACCTCGGCCGCACGGTCGGCATCCCAGGCCGCCGCGGCGGCGAGGTAGGCCTCCCACCCGTCGGCCCGGTCGCCGCAGAAGGTCCGGTCCACCCCGTCGATCCGCTCGAGCTCCGTGGCGAGCGCGAGCGCCAGCACCGTGTCGGTGCCCGGCCGGACCGCCAGGTGGAGGTCGGCCCGCGCCGCGGTGGGCGTGCGGCGGGGGTCGACGACCACCACGGCCGCGCCCCGACGGCGTGCCGCGGTGAGCAGCGGCGTGAGGTGGGTGTTGGACGCCGAGGGGTTCGCGCCCCAGATCACCACCAGGTCGCTGTGGGCCAGGTCGTGCGGGTCGGCCGAGAGCATGTTCGGGAACGTGGCGTGCCACGCGATCCCGGCGGTGGCCGCGCAGATGGTGTGGGCCACCTCGGCGGTGCCGAGCAGCCGGAACAGGCGCGTGGTCAGTCGGTCGGCGCGGGCGCCGGCCGAGGAGTTGTACAGGAACGGCACCACCGAGGCCGGGCCGTATCCGTCGACCGCGCCGCGGATCCGGTCGGCCACCAGGTCCAGGGCCTCGTCCCAGCCCGTCTCGCGGAAGTCCCCCGAACCCCGGGGTCCGGTCCGCACCAGTGGGGTGAGGATCCGTTCCGGGCCGTGGACCCGCTCGGCGTGCCGGCGCACCTTGGCGCAGATCCAGCCCGCGGTGAAGGGGTTGCCGGTGCCCTCAGGTGCCGCGTCGACCGAGACGAGACGGCCGTCCTCCACGCCCACCTGCAGGGTGCACGTGTCCGGGCAGTCGAGCGGGCAGGCGGTGGTGCGGAGCTCGGTCATCGGATGCTCACCGCGCTGCCGTGGTGACCGGCGCCGGGGGCGGCGGCAGCGGGGACGGCCCCACGAGCCAGTCCTCGAGGCGCCCGAACCGGAAGCCCTCCTCGCGGGCCCGGCGGGTGACGTCGTCGATGTCGGCGCCGAGCGTGTCGCGGAAGTGCATGAGGATGATGTCGCCCGGCTTCAGCGGGCCGTCCTGCATGGTGAGCTTCCCGCCGTTGGTGGAGCCTTTCCAGAGGACCACGGCCCTGTAGCCGCACGACGCCGCGGCCTGCTGCACGGTGGCGTTCGTGTTGCCGTAGGGCGGGCGGAACAGGGTCTGGGGCGTGCCGAACAGCCTCGTGAAGGTGTCGTTGGTGCCGCACACCTGGGCCCGCACCGCCGGGGCCCCGAGGGTCGCGAGGTTCGGGTGGTTGATCGTGTGGCCCTGCACGTTGCCGCCCGCCTGCTGCAGGCCCCGGAAGAAGGCCGGGTCCTCCTCGGCATAGCCGGTGTTGAGGAACATCGTGAAGGGGATACCGAGCTCGCGGAACTTCTGGATGACCGCCGGGTCGCGGAACATGCCGTCGTCGATGGTCATGAAGATGACCTTCTCGGTGGTGGGCACCCGGCTGACCACCGGCGCGAGCCCGGGCGCCACCGGCGGAAGGCTCACCGGGGCCGGCGGCGACGGGGCCAGCAGGGGGTTCACGGCCGTGCCCCCGGATCCGCCGGTCGTGCCACCGGAGGTGGTGGTCGTCGTGCTGTCGGGGCCGGATCCACCGGGAAGTGTGAGCTGCGTGGTCGGGGTGGCGGCACCCTCGTCGTCGCCGCACGCGGCGAGCCCGACCGCCCCGGCGGTCAGCAGCACGCACGCGACGGTCACCGTGAGCAGGTGACGGGGGGACGGGCCGGAAGCCACCGAAGGACTGTACCGAGGGCTGGATAGGGTCGGGCGATCAGTTCCGAGCCGCTCCCGACCGCCCCCGTGGTCCCGCACCGGGGCCTCCTGCTGGTGGGCATCGTCGCGCTCATCACCGTGGTGGCCACCGAGTCGATGGCGATCACCACGGTGATGCCGCTGGTGGAGGACGACCTCGGCGACCTCTGGCTCTACGGCTGGGCGTTCTCGGCGTTCTTCCTGGGCGACCTGGTGGGCATCGTCGTGGGTGGACGGGCCGCGGACCGGGTGCGGCCCTCCGTGCCCCTGCTCATCGGCCTCGCGGTGTTCGGTGCCGGCCTGCTCCTCGGCGGTCTGGCGCCGACCATGCCGGTGCTGGTGCTCGGCCGGGCCCTGCAGGGCGTGGGCGCGGGGGTGGTGCCCGCAGTGGCGTACGTGTGCGTGGCCCGCGGCTTCCCCGCCCCGGACCGGCCCCGCGTGTTCGCCATCATGTCCACGGCCTGGGTGGTGCCGTCGCTGGTGGCCCCCCTCGCGGCCTCGGCCGTGGCCACCTCGGTGGGCTGGCGGTGGGTGTTCCTCGGTCTCGTCCCGGTGACGCTGGTGGCGGGCCTGCTCGCCGTGGGGTCCCTGCGCGGGATCGGCACCGGCCCGGAGGGGGCCGAGCACGAGGCGACGCCGCTGGGCCGGGTGCTGACCCTGGTGGCCGGCGCGGCGCTCCTGGTCGGTGGCCTGGGTGCGGCGTCGCCGTGGGTCGGGCTGCCGGCGGTGGTCGCGGGCCTGGCGCTCGGCGTCCCCGCGCTCGCCGGGCTCACGCCACCCGGCACGCTGAGGGTGGCCCGGGGCCTCCCGGCCGCGGTGGCCGTCCGCGGCGTGCTCACGTTCGCGTTCTTCTCGGCGGACGCGTTCATCTCGCTCGCGCTCACGTCGGTGCGGGGGACCACCACGCTCTTCGCCGGCGTCACGCTCGCCGTGGCCTCCTTCACGTGGACCGCCGGTGCGTGGACCCAGGCCCGCCTCATCCCGAGCTGGGGTGCGGCGCGGCTCGAACGCCTGGCCGGCGTGGTGCTGGTGGTCGGGCTCCTCTGCCTGCTCGCGGGGTTGTGGGAGGCGGTCCCGGTGGGGATCTGGGTGGTCGGCTCCTGCGTGGCGGGCCTGGGCATCGGCCTCGGCTACGCCCCGCTCTCCGCGGTGGCCCTCGAGCAGGCCCAGCCCGGCCGCGAGGGCGTGGCGTCCTCGGCGCTGCAGCTCACCGACGTCCTGGGCATTGCGCTCGGCACCGGCGTGGCCGGCGTGGTGGTCTCCAGCGGCGACCGTCTGGGGGTCGACCGGGCACCCACGCTGGCGGTCGTGTTCGGCCTGTCGGCGGCGGTGGGCCTGTTGGTGGTGGTGCTCGCCGGCCGGCTGCGCCCACCGTCTCCCGCGGGCGGTCAGGACGCGGCGACGCCGCCCACCTCGGTGAGCCGGTCGTAGAGCCGGTCGAACACGCGCACCACGTCGCGGCCCTTGCGGCCGAGGTCCTGCACCGGCACCCGGTGGCCGACCGCCTCGTTCACCGCCGTGCGCTGGGGAACGAACGGCCGCCAGACCGAGTTGGCACCCAGCAGGTGCTCCAGCTCCGCGACCTGCCGGTCGGCCTCCGCGGACACCGCCGGGGCCCGGTTCACCACCGCGCCGTAGAGGTCGAGGGTGGGGTTCAGTTCCCCGCCCACCTCCTCCACCGTGTCGAGCACCGCCGCCGCGCCGCGGGCCGACAGCGCGGACAGCTCCACCACCATCAGCACGCCGTGGGCCGCGGCCAGCCCGGCCCGGGTGGTGGGCCCCAGGCTCGGGGCGCAGTCGACCAGCACCAGCTCGTAGCGGGCCACGAGCCCGTCGAGCGCCCGGCGGAGGCGGGCCGCGCCCCCCTCGGCCCCCTCGGCCCGGTCGGCCTCGCGGTCGATCAGCCCCCGACTGGCGGGCAGCACGTCCACGCCCGGACCCCAGCCGGAACCCACCGTGGCCGCCTCGGCCACGTCGGGGCGTCCGGTGCGGAGGACGTCGCCCACCGCGAGGTGGTCGTCGTCGGCCTCCACGCCCATGGCCCACCCGGCGCTGCCCTGAGGGTCGAGGTCCACCACGAGGACCCGGTGGCCCCGGCGCTGGCCGGCCGCGGCGAGGCCCAGCGTGACGGTGGTCTTGCCGACCCCGCCCTTCTGGTTCAGCACCGCCACCGTGGCCACGGGCCATGTTCGCACGCCGCCCAACCGGTGGCGCCCACCCGGGAGCGGTGGTCGCGTGACAGCCTGTGGGGATGGACGAGACCGAGCGACCGGTGCGGGCGGCCAGCGCCGGCAGCGCCTACCTGGTGGTGCCCGACGAGGGCCCCGGCCACGGGGTGCTGGTCCTGCACTCGTGGTGGGGCCTGACGCCGTTCGTGAAGTCCTACGTGGAGCGCGTCGCCGACCTCGGCTACAGCGTGCTCGCCCCGGACCTGCTCGGTGGCGACCTGCCCGACGACGCGGACGAGGCCCGGGACCTGCTCGCCGCCACCGACCCGAACGAGACCGCCGCACTGGTGCTCTCGAGCGTGGTGGCGCTGCGGGCCCACAGCGCGGACCACGCCGCACCCGTCGCCGTGGTCGGCTTCTCGATGGGGGCGAGCTGGGCGCTGTGGCTGGCCACCCGCCAGCCCGACTCGGTCGATGCGGTGGTCGCCCACTACGGCAGCCAGAACATCGACTTCGAGGAGCTCCGCGCCCCGGTCCTCGGCCACTTCGCCGAGGAGGACCCGCTCGTCACCGACGACGAACTCGTGGAGATGCAGGCCCACCTGCTGCTGCTCGACAAGCACGTCGAGTTCCACCGGTACCCCGGCACCGGTCACTGGTTCGCCGAGGAGGGCCCGTACCTCGACGAGGCCGCGGCCGAACTGGCGTGGGAGCGCACCGTGGCGTTCCTGGCCGAGCACACCGACGCGCGGCGTCAGGGCTGAGGCAGGCGGCTCACCAGAGCTCGTCGGTGTAGGTGTCGGTCCCGGGGATCGTCGGCACGAACGGGGCGGCGAGGCGCACGGTGGCCACGCCCGAGTCCTCGATGCGGGCCACGTGGTCCTGCACCCGGCCCCACGCCCGGCGGGGGTCGTCGCGCAGGAACAGCAGCTGCATGCTGCGGGCACGCGTGCCGGGGCCGGTGCCCAGCTTCATGGGCGCCTTGCCCTCCTCGCCCTTGGGGATGATCGGGCGCCAGTGCTGCACCTGGTCCACCGGGGACGGCTCGCCGTCGGCCCCGGGCGCGAAGAGCGCGGGCGCGGAGTTCTCCTCGAACCACGCCACCCAGTCCGGGTGCGAGGTGTCGCCCTCGCGGTCGACGTGGATGCTGACGAGGCCCGAGTACGGGTGGTCGAGCGCCATGTGGGCGGGCACGCCCTCGGGGTCGCGGTGGGTGGCGCCGGTGGTGAAGTACAGCGAGGTGTGGGCGTGGTGCCGCTCGTCGAAGCCGCGGTCGTTGTCGTACAGCTCGAAGACCTGCTTGTTCGCCCACGCGAAGTGCTCGGCCTCGTGGCCCGCGTGGATGAAGTAGGTGGCGAGGTAGCTGCCGGCGTCGAGCGGGTGCGCCACCGCCGCGTCCTCGGGGACGTCCGAGGGGATCCGCAGGTCCTTCAGGTCGCGGGTGGCCACCCAGCGGCGCCCCGCGAACAGCCACGGGCCGATCATGCAGCCGGAGTAGAAGTGGTCGCGCTCGTACCAGCGGTTGTAGGCCACCTCGTGGCCCCGGCTCGGGTCCACCAGGGTGAACAACATCGAGCCGGCTCGGACCTCGGGATCACTGCCGTTGGGTTCCACGGGCGGCCACGGTAGCGGGGGTCGCGGGGTCGAACCACGGGCGCGGCGGTACCTTGAGCCCACCGGTCGATCCGAGGTCCCACCGTGTCCGTCGCTCCCGAACCCACACCCCCACCGCAGCCGCCGTCCGCGCGGCGGCTGCCGCCCCCGCCGCCCCGCCCGGGCGCCGGTCGGACCGGTGCCGGTGTGGTGGTCGGCCGGGTGGTCGACGTGGAGGTGCTCGCCGCGTCGCCCACCGAGGTGGAGGTCCGCCTCGCGGACGGCCGCACCGGGGTGATCCCCCGCTCGGAGTTCACCGGCCCGGTCGGCCCGGGCGACACCGTCCCGGCCGCGCTGCTCGCCCGCGACGACCCCCGCCACCGGGTGGTGCTCTCGCACGCGTGGGCCCGCAAGCAGCGCGCGTGGGAGCGGATCGAGCGGGCCAAGGCCGAGGGCGAGCCCGTCACCGGCACCGTCACCAAGGTCGTGAAGGGCGGCGTGGTCGTCGACGTCGGCCTGCGCGGGTTCCTCCCGGTGTCGCTGCTGTCCGACACGCCGGGGACGGACCCGGAATCGCTGGTGGGCACCGAGGTGCAGGCGCTCGTGCACGAGCTCGACCGGGCCCAGGATCGCATCGTGCTCTCCCGCAAGGACTGGGAGCGCAAGCAGCGTCGCCAGCGCGAGAAGGAGGTGCTCTCCTCGCTCGAGCCCGGCGGCCGGGTGCGGGGCACCGTGGTGAGCGTGGCCGACTACGGCGCGGTGGTGGACCTGGGCGGTCCCCGCGGGCTGGTGCACCGTTCCGAGCTGAGCTGGCAGCGGTTCGAGACGCCGGGTGACGTGGTGGCCGTGGGCGACGACCTCGAGGTGGTGGTGCTCGAGGTGCAGCGCTCCAAGCGGCGGGTCTCACTGTCGCTGCGGCGCACCACCCCGGACCCGCTCGAGGGCCTCGAACCCGGCGAGATCCGTTCCGCCACGATCTGCCGGGTGGTGGAGTACGGCGCGTTCGCCCGGATCGACGACACCGGCGCCGAGGGCCTCGTCCACCTCACCGAGCTCACCGACGTGCCCGGTTTCCGGCCCGACCAGCTCGTGGCCCCCGGCGAGCAGGTGATGGTGAAGGTGATGGACGTGGACCGGTCCCGACGCCGCCTTGCGCTGTCGGTCCGGCGGGTGCTGGTCGACGACTGACCCGCCGGTACGATCCGCGGCATGCCCGCCTTCGCCGCCTTCGACGCCGAGTACGAGCCGAGCCCCTGGGAGCCCATCTCCGAGGAGGTCGCGCTGTACGAGCGGACCGGTGGCAGCGAGCCGTCGGGCCTCGTGGGCGACCAGTGGATCGTGCTGTGGACCCTGGGCGCGCGCTCGGGCAAGGTCCGCAAGACCCCGCTGGTGCGCGTGGCCGACGGCGAGGGCCGCTACGCGGTGCTCGGCTCCATGGGCGGCGCCCCGACGAACCCGCAGTGGGTGCACAACCTGCGGGCCCGGGCGCTGGCCCGTCTCCAGGACGGCGCCGAGGTGAAGGACTTCACCGTGCGCGAGGTGGACGGCGACGAGCGCGCCGCGTGGTGGGAGCGGGCCCGGGTCGTGTGGCCCGACTACGACGCCTACCAGGAGGCCACCGAGCGCCGGATCCCGGTGTTCGTGCTCGATCCGGCCTGAGCGCCGGGGCGGCTCAGCCGAAGCGCAGGCGGTCCATCTCCCAGTAGGCCCGCAGCGCCACGACCTTCCCGTTCGACGGGTCGACCCGGTAGGTGAACACGCCGTCGGTGTGCACGACCGAGCCGTCGGCCATGGTGGTGGTGATGGTGCCCACGTTGGCCACCTCGTCACCGCCGGCCCAGCTCTGCTCGATGCGGAAGCGCACCCTGTTGGGGCCGATCACCATGTCGTAGAAGGCCGCGATCGCGTCCGGGCCGCGGTGGCCCTGCCCGTCGGGGCACAGGGGCGACGGACCGATCGGGTCCTCCACCACGGCGTCGTCCGCGAACAGCGCGAGCCAGGCCGCCCGGTCGCCGGCCTCCACGGCCTCCATCGAGCGCAGCGAGGCGTCGCGGGCGGGGTGCGCGGGGAAGGGGTCGGGCAACTGGGGCACGTCAGTCTCCTGTGGGGTGGGTGTCGAGTTCGGCGAGCGCGGCGTCCGGCACCTCGGCCGGGGTGAACGCCGCGGGCAGCGAGGTGATGCCGTGGATGAACGCGGAGCGCAGGTAGGTCGGTGCCGCGGTGGCATGGAGGTCGGGGATCCAGCGGAACACCTCCTCGAACATCACGCGGATCTCGCGGCGGGCGAGGTTGGCGCCCAGGCAGAAGTGCGGGCCGCCGGCGCCGAAGCCGACGTGCTCGTTCGGCGTGCGGGTGACGTCGAAACGGAACGGGTCCGCGAACGCCCGCTCGTCGCGGTTGGCCGACTCGTACCACATGACCACCTTCTGGCCCGCGGCGATCGGCACGCCCCCCACCTCGGTGTCCTCGGTGGCGGTGCGGCGGAAGTGGATGACCGGGCTGGCCCAGCGCACGATCTCCTCCACCGCCGTGGGCGTGACGCCCTCCACGTCCGCGGTCCAGGCGGCGCGCTGGTCGGGGTGCTCGGTGAGGAGCCGCACGCCGTGCGTGATCGCGTTGCGGGTGGTCTCGTTGCCGGCGGCGGCGAGGAGGATGAAGAAGCTCGCGGCCTCCATCGGGGCGAGGCGCTCGCCGTCCACCTCGGCATGCATCATCGCCGAGACCAGGTCGTCCTGCGGGTCGGTCAGCCGGGCCTCGCCCACCTCGGCCGCCATCTGCGCCATCTCCATCGCTGCGCCCATGAGCACGCCGATGTCGGGGGTGGAGGAGTCGTCGCCGAGGATGATGTTGGTGAGCTCGAACACCCGCTGCCAGCGCTCCGGCGGGATGCCCATCATCTCGCAGATGATCTCGAGCGGGAGCGGGGCGGCGAGGTCGGTGACCACGTCGATCTCGCCGCGGTCGGCCACCCGGGCGACGATCGCCCGGGCCTTGCGGCGCACGTCCGCGTCGATGCGGTTCACCATCCGCGGTGTGAACGCCCGGTTCACGATCATCCGCAGCCGGGTGTGCTTCGGTGAGTCCATGTTGATCATCGAGCCGAAGAACTCGCTGATCTCGACGGGCATGTCGAAGATGTTCGTGCCCTGCCCCGAGCAGAACAGCTCCGGGTGGCGCGACACGTGCATCACGTCGTCGTAGCGGGTCACCGTCCAGAAGCCCGGACCCCGTTCGAAGCCCTCGATCTCGGGTTCCTCGGTGAAGACCACCGGGGCCTCGTCGCGCAGGCGGCGGAACGCCCCGGCCCGCGCCTCGGACCCGTGCGCCCACCACCCCAGGTCGCCCATGCCCACCAGGAGCTCCTCGAGCGGTGCGTCGGCGTCGGTTCCCATGCGTCCCCCCTGGCGGCCCGCCGGGGTGTCCGGGGCCGGGTCGCCGCGTCGGTAAGGTACCGCCCGCCGTGGTGTCCCGGACCGTCCCTCCGCCCTCCCGATGACCGTCGCGGTGGGCCGCCCCACCCGGATCCGGCTGCGGCCGTGGCAGTCCGAGGCCCTCGACGCCCTGGCGAACTGCCGCCGGCCCGACTTCCTCGCGGTGGCCACGCCCGGCGCAGGGAAGACCACCTTCGCCCTCACGGCGGCCACCCAGGACCTCGCCGAGCATCCCGGGCGCCGGCTCGTGGTGGTGGCGCCCACCCAGCACCTGAAGCACCAGTGGGCCGCGGCCGCGCTGCGCTTCGGGCTGCACCTCGAGCCGGAGTGGTCGGCCCGCGACGGCGCGCTGCCCTCCGACATGCACGGCATCGTCACCACCTACCAGCAGGTGGCCACGTCGTCCGCCGCGCTGGCCCGGCTCTCCCGCGGCGCGTTCGTGGTGCTCGACGAACTCCACCACGCGGGCGACGACCGGGCGTGGGGGAGCGCGGTGCTCGAGGCGTTCGAGCCGGCCGCCCGGCGGCTCGCGCTCTCGGGCACACCGTTCCGCTCCGACACCTCCGCCATCCCGTTCGTCGACTACCACCTCGATGAGGCCCGGGCCGACTACGAGTACGGGTACGGCGAGGCGCTCGCCGACCGCGGCGTGGTGCGCCCCGTGTACTTCCCCCGCATCAACGGGTTCATGGAGTGGGTGGCGCCCGACGGTGAGGTGGTGGCCGCGACCTTCGACGACGACCTGAGCCGGGAGCGGGCGAACCAGCGGCTGCGGACCGCCCTGAGCCTGGAGGGGGAGTGGCTCCCCACGGTGCTCGAGCAGGCGCACGAGCGGCTCGTCACCCTGCGGCGCGCCGACCCGACCGCCGGCGGTCTGGTGATCGCCATGGACCAGGCGCACGCAGTGGGGATCGCAGAACTGCTGCGGGGTCGGGGCGTGCCCGCGGTGGTGGCCACCTCCGACGACCCGGACGCGTCGGCGCGGATCGCAGCCTTCGGCGACGGCACCGAGCCGTGGATCGTGGCGGTGCGGATGGTGAGCGAGGGCGTCGACCTGCCCCGCCTGCGGATCGCGGTGTTCGCCACGACCACCACCACCGAGCTGTTCTTCCGTCAGGCCGTCGGCCGCGTGGTGCGCCACGTGCGGGGCGTGCGGGATCAGCGGGCCTACGTGTTCCTTCCCGACGACCCGCGCCTGCGGCGGTACTCGGCGGAGCTGAGCGAGTCGCGGCGCCACAACCTCCGGAAGCGGGCCGACCGGGAGGCCGGGCCCTCGGCGGACGTCGACGACGTGCCGCTCGGCGACGACGAGCAGATGAGCCTGTTCTCGGTGATCGGCTCGGTGGCCCTCGATGCCGAGGAGTCCTCGGGGCACCGGGCGGAGCACGCCGGGCCGGGCGTGTTCGGCGAGATGGAGGACGGGGCGGTCGGGGGCACCGAGCCCGAGGGTGTGGAGCTGGTGCTGCTCCCGCCGCCGCTGCCCGGCGGCGGGATCGTGGCGGTGGCCGACCCCGGGGACGGAGCTGCGGGCGGCGCGCCGGACCTGAGCGTGCGCGAGCAGCGGATCCGCCTGCGCGACCTCAACGCGGACATCGCGAAGGAGCTGGTGCGGTCCACGGGGTGGTCGCACCCCAGCGTGAACGCCGAGCTCAACCGGCTCGCGGGGATCCGCACGATCTCCGAGGCGACGGTGGACCAGCTGCAGCGGCGCCTCGACCACGGTCGCAAGTGGCTGCGGCGCGCCGGCTGAGCCAGGCGCGCGACGTCAGGCGGGTACGCGTCCCCATCGACGTGGCGGCCCTTCCGGGAGAGAGTCGGGCCGTTCTCGTCGGAGAGGGGAGGGGCCGTGGGCGTTCGGTCTCGGTTGGCGGTGGTGGCTCGGTCGTTGGCGGCGGTGGCCGTCGTGGTGTCCGTGCTCGGCGTGGTGGAGCCGCCGGCGGAGGCGGAGGCGCAGCCCCTCCCGTCCACGCCGGTGGTGCACTTCGTGGTCGACGTGTCCGGCTCGATGGGGGGAGCTCCCCTGACCCAGGCCAAGCAGGCGGTCGTCGACTCGGTCAACGCCTTGCCGGACGACGTCGCCCTCGGGCTGAGGTCCTACAGCGGCGGGTGCACGCAGCCCGCGTCACCGCTCGTGCCCATCGCCACGGGCAACGAGCAGCAGTTGCTCACGGCCGTCAACGGACTTACTGCCGGAGGGGGCACCCCCACCTCGGCGGCGGTCGCCCTGGCGATCAACGAGATGAAGGCGTACCCGAGTTCCGGGCCCAAGCGGCTGGTCCTGCTCACCGACGGCGACAACGGCTGCCCGGTGACGATCTGCGACACGGTCCGCAACGGCCTGACGACCAACCTCGAGTTCGCCGTGTTCACCGTCGGGTTGGGGGTCAGCGCAGGCGCCGCGACCGACCTGTCGTGCGCGGCGACGGTGTCCAACGGTCAGTACTTCCCGTCCACCACCGCCGGCCTCCCCGAGGCGATCGTGAACGCGTCGCTGAGCCCGCTCGGCGGCCAGCTCACACCGGGCGAGATCCGGGGCGGTGGGAACCCCGGGTCGCGCCGCACGGAGTGCAGCCAGGGTGAGGCCGGGGACCCGGTCAACACCGCGACCGGCTTCTGGTACCAGTCGTTCACGGACCTGGCGATCGCCGACCGTGGCCCGGGCCTGGTGCTGGCCCGCACCTTCAACTCGGACGCAGTCGGTGAGTCGGGCATCTTCGGGCCCGGGTGGTCGTCCTCGGCGGACATGCGGTTGCAGTTCGCGAACAACGTGGCCCGGATCGTGCAGGAGAACGGGTCGGAGGTCCGCTTCACCCAGGTGTCGCCGGGCGTGTTCGTCGCCCCGCCGCGCATCACCGGGACCCTGTCCCGGGCCGCCGACGGATCCTGGACGTACTGGGTGAACCGGTCCACCCGCTACGGATTCGACGCCGCCGGGCAGCTGACGCTGGTCGCCGACCGCAACGGCCTGGCCACCACGTTCACCCGGCCGAACCCGACCACGTTGGTCATGACGGGTGCCGGTACCCCGTCGCGCTCGATCACCCTGACCCTCGCCAACGGCCGGGTGACCCAGGCCCAGGACCACACGGGTCGACGGGCCACCTACGCCTACGACGCCGCCGGCCGGCTCGTCACGGTCACCGATCCCGTGGGGGCCGTCACCGGTTTCGTCGTCGACACCGTGGGGCGGATCGTCCGCTGGAACCGCCCCGACGGCACGAACGTCCGGAACACCTACGACGGCTCGGGCCGGGTGACGACCCAGACCGACGGGACCGACGCGGTGATGGGGTTCGACTACTCGAACCCGGCGACGGGCACGGTCATCACCGACGCCCGGGGCAACCGGCGGGTCGACCGCTACGTCGTGGGGCTGCTCCGGTCTCGGGTCGTGGCCCAGGGCACACCGGTCGAGGGCACCTGGCAGTACGAGTACGACCCCGTGTCGCTCGGGTGCATCTCGATCACCGACCCCGGGGGCCGGACCACCACGAAGGCCTACGACGCACGGGGCAACCTGACCCGGGTCTCCGACGCCGAGGGGCGGACGACCACGTTCGCCTACCAGGCCAGCGGTCCCCTCGGCCCCGAGGACAAGCCCAGCTCGATCACCGACCCGACCGGTGTCGTGACGACGCTCACCTACAACCCGGCGGGTGAGCTCCTCACCACCAGCCGGACGATCGGTGCGACCGCCGCCACGATCACCTACCGCTACGAGGTCGCCGGCGAGATCACTTCCGTGACCGACCCGACCGGCCGCCGGACCACCTTCGCCTACAACGGCTCGGGTGACCGGACCGCGAGCACCGACCCGGCCGGCAACACCACGACCTGGACCCACGACGCCCTGGGCCGCACGCTCACCGAGCGTCAGCCGTCGGGCCGAACGAGCACGTGGGCCTACGACGGCCGCGACGACGTCACGTCGATCACCGACCCGTCCGGTGCCCAGACCCGGTTCACGCTCGACGCCTTGCGGCGGGTCGCGTCGACCACCGACGCAGCTGGAGCGGTGAACACCTCGGCCTTCGACGCGGAGGGCCGGGTCACCGCCCTCACCCGTCCCGACGGCACCCGCATCCAGCGTTCCTACGATCCCGTCGGGAACCTGACGAGCCACACCGACGGCGGCGGTTCGGTGACCCGGTACACCTACGACGCCCGCAACCGGGCCACCCGGGTGACCGATCCGCTGGACCGGGTCACCGCCATGGCCTTCGACGCCGTCGACAACGTCACCCTGATGACCGACCCCGATGGACGTACCACGAGCCTCTCGTACGACCGTGTCGACCAGCTCACGGGGGTCGACCACCAGGACCCGGCCACACCGGACGTCGACCTGACCTACGACCCGCTCGGTCGCCGCAGCGGCATGACCGACGGGACCGGCCGGAGCACCTGGACCTACGACTCGCTCGGCCGGCTCACCGGCAGCACCGGCGGGTCCGGCCTCGAGACCCTCTACGAGTGGGACCTCGCCGGCCGGCTCCTCCAGATCGACTACCCCGATCCCGGTGGTGTGGTCACCTACGGCTACGACGCCGCCGGCCGCGGGACGACGGTCACCGATTGGCTCGGCAACACCAACACCTGGGCCTGGGACCCCGACGACCGGCCCGCCACCCGCACCGCGCCCGGCGGACTCAACACCACCTACGGCTACGACCAGGTCGGGCGCAGCTCGGCCATCACCACGACGGGGCCGTCGGCGCTGTCGTTCCAGTACGCGTACGACGCCCGCAGCCTGCTCACCGCGGCGACCCTCGGCGGCCTGGGTGGAGCCAACGGCTCGACGGCCTACGGCCACGACGCCCTCGGTCGCGTGACCGGTCCCGGAGGTGGCACACCCGCCTACAGCCCGGCCGGCGACCTGACCCAGCTCGACGGCGCCGCCCGCGCCCGTGACGTCGCCCGCCAACTCTGCTGGACGGCGCCCGGTCTGTCGCAGAACGGCTGCGCGAACCCGCCCACCGGGGCCACCGTGTTCACCACTGACGTCAACGGCAACCGCACGCTGCAGCAGCGTCCGAACGGGAACCGGACCCGGTACCTCTACGACCAGGCGCAGCGGCT
>JBMOJH010000044.1:0-27928 GCA_049316905.1 Microthrixaceae bacterium
TACGCTGAGCCCCTCCAGCCGGAGGGAACACCCGGTCCACGGGGAAGGGGAGCTGATGCGAGGGAAGATCGCGACCGCCCCGGCGGCGCTCGTCACGGCGATGGTGGCCACGGCCTGCATCCCGATCGCCATGCCGACACCCGGCCTGACCTCCGGCGCGCTGGGCGGCGCCCCCGGCCAGGTCGCCCTCACCTTCGATGACGGTCCGGATCCCACGTGGACGCCCCGGGTCCTCGACGTGCTCGACCGGTACGGCGTGAAGGCCACCTTCTTCGTGCTGGGTTCGAACGCCGCCCGCTACCCCGATCTGGTCCGGGAGATCGTCGCCCGGGGCCACTCCCTGGGGAACCACACCTGGTCGCACCCGGACCTCACGCGACTGTCCGGCGGGGCGGTCGTGGACCAGCTGCGGTCCACCTCCGACGTGCTCGCGGGCATCGCGAACTACGAGCCGTCGTGCGCCCGGCCCCCGTACCGCGCCACCAACGCCGCGGTGCAGGACATCATCGCCTCGCTCGGCATGCGGCCGGCGCTGTGGAACGTCGATACGAACGACTACCAGCGGCCGGGAGCGGGGGTGATCGCCCGCCGGGCGCTCGCGGTCCGGCCCGACGGGGTGATCCTCATGCACGACGGCGGCGGCGACCGGTCCCAGACCGTGGCCGCCCTCCCGGCGGTGATCGAGGGCATCCAGGCGCGCGGCTGGTCGCTGACCAAGCTGTGCGACTCCCGCAACTCCGCGCCGCCCGCGGCCCCGGCGCCGGCTCCCACTCCCTGACCGGTCGGGCCGCCCGGCCCGCGAACGTCAGCCGACGACCGCTCGGACGATGCGGTCGGCGTGGGCCCGGTAGCCCGCGGCGGACAGGTGCACCCCGTCGCGGGCGAGCAGGCCCGGGTCGGCCCGTACGGCGCTCCAATGGTCGACGATCCACAGGTTCCCGCTGTCGGGCCGGGCGCCGAGCGCGGCCTGTGCGTCGAGGAGGGCACCGTTGACCGGGCCGTCGCAGCCCCGGCGCCAGGTGTTGACCCACACGACCGGCCGGTCCGGTCCGGCCGCGTCGAGGACCCGCCGCACGGCCGACGCCATCGGGCCACGCGAGCAGTCGTTCGTCCCGACGGCCACCACGAGGACCCTCGGCATCACGCCCCACGCGGCCCAGGCCTCGGCGATCGAGGCGCCTTCCGCCGCGGGCCGTCCTACCCGGGCATCCACGTTCACCACCGCGCAGCCCACCGATCCGAACCGCCCGACCAGCCCGCCGAGGTCGCGCGCGCCGACCGTGAGCGAGTCGCCGATCACCCCGACCTGACAGGCGGGATCGCCAGCGAGCGCCGTGGAGCGCTGCAGGGGTGTGTCCTCCGGGTTGCAGGCCGAGACCAGGCCGATCGTCGCCATCGCCAGCACCATGGCGATGAGCGGCCTCACACATCCACGCACCGGGACTCCCATCCGTCGCGGTCGTCGCTCCGGGCGGCGGCCTGGCCGCGCCCGGAACCACCGACTCTACGCCCGTCGACCCCCCGGGGGAGGGTGTGCCGGCCCCGCACGTAGGATCGGGTCCGTGCCTGCCCTCGTCGACGGTTTCGGCCGGGTCCACCGCGACCTGCGGATCTCGGTGACGGACCGCTGCAACTTCCGGTGTGACTACTGCATGCCCGAGGAGGGCATGGACTGGCTGCCCCGGTCGGAGCTGCTCACGTTCGAGGAGATCGAGCGGGTGGCCGCCCTGATGGTTCGGCGCTTCGGGGTGGATTCGATCCGCCTCACCGGCGGTGAGCCCACGGTGCGGGCGCACCTCCCGGTGCTCATCGGCAAGCTCGCGGCGCTGGAGGTGGACCTGGCGCTCACCACCAACGGCGCCGGTCTCGCCGCCGGAGCGCACGACCTCCGCGCCGCCGGGCTCCGACGCATCAACGTCTCGCTCGACACGCTCCGGCGCGACCGCTTCGAGCAGCTGACGCGCCGCGACGAGCTCGACCGGGTGCTCGCAGGGATCGATGCCGCCGTGAGCGCCGGACTCGACCCGGTGAAGGTGAACACCGTGGTCATGCGCGGGGTCAACGACGACGAGATCGTCGACCTCGCCCGCTTCGGCCGCGAGCGCGGCGTGACCGTCCGGTTCATCGAGTTCATGCCGCTCGACGCGCAGCGCGGGTGGCGGCGCGACCAGGTGGTCGCCCAGCGCGAGATCGTCGAGCGGATCCACGAGGTGTTCCCGTTGGCGCCGGTGGAGCGTGGCCACGATCCCGCCGGTCGGTTCCGCTACCTCGACGGTGTCGGTGAGCTCGGCGTGATCCCCAGCGTCACCGAGCCCTTCTGCGGCGACTGCGACAGGATCCGCCTCACCTCGGAGGGCAAGCTGCGGAACTGCCTGTTCGCGGTCGAGGAGACCGACCTGCGCGCGGTGCTGCGCTCCGGTGGCTCCGACGACGACCTGGCCGACGCCATCACGTGCTGCGTGGCCGGCAAGTGGGAGGGCCACGCGATCGGTCGGGTGCGGTTCATCCGCCCCGAACGCTCGATGTCGCAGATCGGCGGGTAGCCGCCCGCCCCGGACCCGACCGGGTCAGGCGACCGCCGTCGGCGGCACGCCGCCCTGGCGGGCGAGCTCGACCAGTTCCTCGTCGAGTTCGGTCAGCTCCCCGATCAGCCGGAGGAGGCCGCGGTCGACCTGCTGGCGCCGCAGCCGTTCCGGCGTGGCGTGCAGGTGCTGCACCGTCCGGCGCCCCAGGCCCAGCCGGTCGGCGACGTCATGGGCGATCCGGTCGAGCTGCTCGGTGGTGCCGACCACGTCGACCGACGCCAGATTGGCCAGTGCGACGGGCCGTAGCTCGTCCCGGGTCGCGGCCGGGCCGCAGTCGAAGAGGCTCTGCAGCGGGTGGCTGTGGGTCGGCGGGAACGGCGGCCCGAGCGCCCCGAAACGCTCCTCCGGGGCGAAGGTGCGGTGCGCGTCGACGAGCCCGATCCGGTGGCCGAGGTGCCGGGCCTGGTAGTCCGCGACCAGGTCGCGCCATCGTTCGTGGGTCAGGAACTCGGCCAGCGTCAGGTCGCCCCACTCCGCGCGCACCTCGGGCGCGGCACGGAGGTGCGAGTAGTGCGAGAGCGTGCGCTCCACCGGATCGCGCAACACCGTGACCGCAGTGGTGGACGCCGGGAGGAGTTCGAGGGCCTCGAACGAGAGATGGCCGGACAAGAAGCGGATGTGGGCCCAGGTGTCGTCCGGGAGCCGGACGAAGTCGTCGAGCGTGAGCCCCACCATCGTGCTCCCGGGCGACCGGGCCTCGAGCGGGCGGGCGATCACGTCGGCCAGCGCCCGGCCGGCGGTCTTCATGACGTGCACGAAGCAGACGGGCCCGGCCTCGCCGTCCGCGCCGGTCGATCCGGTGCCCCCGGGGCCGGGCCCGCAGTCCATCGTCCGACCCTAGTGAACGGGCACCGATCGGTCGCGGCGGCTCAGTGCCGCAGGTAGCCGAGGTGGTGCGCCTCGCGGGCGAGCTGGTCCCGGTAGTCGGGGTGCGACACGCCGATGAGCCGCTCGGCGCGCTGGGAGAGGGTGGCGCCCCGCAGCTCCGCGACGCCCCACTCGGTGACCACCTTGTCCACCGTGTTCTTCAACGTGGTCACCACCGAGCCGCGGGTGAGCCGGCTCACGATGCGACTGGTGGCGCCGTCCTTGGCCGTCGAGTGCAGGGCGATGAAGCCCTGGCCGTCCCGGCTCATCATGGCGCCCTTGGCGAAGTCGGCCTGCCCGCCCGAACCCGACCAGTAGCGCCCGTGGATCGTCTCGGAGGCGCACTGCCCGAGCAGGTCCACCTCGGTGGTGGCGTTGATCGACACGAACCGGTCGTGGGACGCGATCACCCGGGTGTCGTTCACGTACTCCACGCCCAGGAACTCCACGACGGGGTTCTCGTCGAGGAAGTCGTAGACCCGCCGGGTGCCGAGGGCGAAGGTCGTCACCATGCGGTTGCGATGGTGGGCCTTGTGGACGCCGGTCACCACGCCGGCCTCGGCCAGGGCCACCAGGCCGTCGGAGACGAGCTCGGTGTGCACGCCGAGGTCGTGGTGGTCCGTGAGCTCCTGCATGACCGCGTCGGGGACGGCGCCGAGCCCGACCTGGATCGTGGAGCCGTCCTCGATCCGCTCCGCGACGAGGCGACCGATCGCCCGGTCCACGTCGGTCGGTCGGCCCGGCGGCACCTCGAGCAGCGGCCGGTCGACCCGGCACCATCCGGCCACCTGGCTCATGTGCACCGTGTTGTTGCCGTGCGTCCGGGGCATCTGCTCGTTCGCCTCGAGGAACACGGGGACCCGTCCGATGAAGCTGGCCACGTAGTCGGCGTTGCAGCCGAGCGAGAAGTAGCCGTGACGGTCGGGTCCGGACGCGGCGGCGAGCACCACGGGTCGCTCGCAGGACTGCGCGAGCAGCGCCGGTACCTCGCTGAAGTGCGACGGGACCAGGTCCACACCGCCCTCGTGGAAGTGGGGCCGGGTGACCGGCGACAGGAAGTACGACACGTGGCGGAGGCGGCTGCCCCACCGGCCGTCGAGGTACGGCCGGTCCACGAGGGCGTGCATCTGGTGGACGCGCACGTCGCGCAGCTCCGGCGCGGCCTCCTCGACCGCGTCGAGGACGGTGACCGGCTCGCCCACCGCGAGCGGCACGATCAGGTCGGTCCCGGGGCCGATGAGGTCGAGCACGGCCTCGGGCTCGACCGGCCCCCGGGCCGCCGGCGCACCGGCCGTCATGTCGTCTCCCGGCATCGCGCCGCCCTCCGGCCTCGGTCCCCACGGGGATGGTCGTCCCGGTCGGGCCTGGGTCCGGCCGGGATCTGCTGCCCCGACGCTACGACGTCCACGCCGTTGGGTCGCGATGCGGGGGCCTAGACTCCCACCCCATGTCCGAACGGGGCCTCACCCATCTCGATCCGCTCGGCCGTGCGCGCATGGTCGACGTCACCCCGAAGGAGCCCACCCACCGCCGGGCGATCGCCCGGGGCCGGGTGAACATGAGCACCGACACCACCTCGCTGGTGGCCCGGGGCGCCATCAACAAGGGCGACGTCCTGTCGGTGGCCAGGGTGGCGGGCATCCAGGCCGCCAAGCGGGCGAGCGACCTCATCCCGCTCTGCCACCCGGTCCTGGTCGGCGCCGTCCTGGTGAACTTCCGGATCGAGGACACCTTCATCGAGGTGGAGGCCCAGGTGGAGACGGTGGACCGCACCGGCGTGGAGATGGAGGCGCTCACCGCGGTCAACGTGGCGTGCCTGACCATCTACGACATGTGCAAGTCGGTGGACCGGTCCATGGTCATCTCCGACGTGGCGCTCTGGGAGAAGACCGGTGGCCGTTCCGGCGCCTACCGGCGCGACGACCTCCTCGAGACCTCGCTCGACGACCTCTGATCCCGGCGCCGGACCGGCCCGTCGTGCGGCCGGCTCGCCCCTGCGCAGGGGCGTCGGTGCGTGACGTGACGCGTGGGTGTCCCTAGAATGACATCGATGTCATTCGTCAACGACTTGTAACAGTCGTTGCACAACCGTTAGCTTCGGGTGAACGCCTGAGGGGAACGAAAGGACGCCGCGCCTCCCATGAGTGTCTCCACACTGGTGTTGCTCGGACTGGCCCTCGTGTGGGCCGTGGTCCTCCTGCCGGAGGGCATCGCACGCTTCTCGTCGCTCCGCAGCGGCGACAGCATCCGTTCCTTCAGCAACCAGCTCTCGTCGATCCAACGTCAGCCCCAGGCCGGTGCGGCCCGTGGCTCGAACGTCATCGACCTCGGCGACCGCCGCCCGTCGGGCACCCGTTCGGTGTCCCCCGCGGTGCGCAAGCGCCGTCAGGAGGTCCTTGGCGCCCTCGGCGGTGCCGCCCTCGTCACGCTGCTGGGCGCCGTCGCGTTCGGTGGCCTGTTCGTGCTGCTCTTCCTCCTCGCCGGCGGCCTCTTCGTGGCCTACGTGGCGGCGCTGGTGCAGGTCACGAACCGCACCGCGGCCCGGCACAACCCGGCCCGCGCGGCCATCGCGGGGTCCGCGGGCCGTCCCGCCACCCGGGTGGAGCCGGCGGTGGCGGTCGGCCGGGTCATGCCCGTGCAGGCCCGCCGCATCGCCAACTGAGCCACGTCCCGGCATTCGGGCGGGTCCGTTCCCGTTCGCTACACTGCCGGTTCCCAACGGGGGTGTAGCTCAGCTGGCTAGAGCGCTTCGGTCGCATCGAAGAGGTCGTGGGTTCGACTCCCATCACCTCCACCGTTGAACAGGACCCGGGCCCGGTGCCCGGGTCCCCAGGGGCCACGACCCGACGTACACCCGCCCGCCCTTCCCGGTGGAGAGGTGGTACGGCACCTGCACGAAGTCCGATCCGTTGGCGCCCCGTAGGTCTGGCCGGCGGCTCAGCCGCCGAAGGCCGCGCCCGAACGGTTGATCGCCGCGGCATCCGTGCCGAGATAGGCGGCCACCACCGCGGGGTGCGACAGGACCTCCGAGGGCGGACCGTCGACCAGCACGGCGCCCAGCTCCATCGCCACGAGCCGGTCGCAGAGACCGGCGAGGAGCGGCATGTCGTGCTCGATGACCACCAGGGCGGCTCCGGTGTGGTCCCGGATCCGCCGCAGGAGCGGACCGAGCGCCTCGGTCTCCTTCTGGGCCACGCCGGCGGACGGCTCGTCGAGCAGCATCACCACCGGGTCCTCGGCGAGCAGGCAGCCGAGCTCCACGATGCGCCGGGTCCCGGTGGACAGCGTCGAGGTCGGCGTGTGCTCGTAGCGGGTGAGGCCGAGGAGCCGCACCAGCTCGCCGGCCCGATGGAGCGTCACCGCCTCCGCGAGGTATGAGGCGGGCTGTCGCGTGGCGTCCGCGACCAGCGAGCGGTTCTCGGCCGTCCGCTCGCACGCGACGGCCAGCGTCTCGAGGACCGTGAGCGACGGGAACAGGCGCGCCTCCTGGAAGGTGCGGCCGAGCCGTCCCCTCGCCCGTTCGAACGGCGCCCACGAGGTCACGTCCGTGCCCCGGAGCAGGATCCGGCCGCCGTCCACCCGGTGGAAGCCGGAGACGCAGTCGAGCAGCGTCGTCTTCCCCGCCCCGTTCTGACCGATGAGCCCGACGATCTCGCCGGGTTCCACGGAGAGGTCCACGTGGCTCAGGGCCTCCACACCGCCGAACCGCTTGGTGAGGTCCTCGACCACCAGCACCGGTCCGCTCCCGGGCGACGGGGTGGAGGGCGGCAGCTCGCGCAGGTCGACCACGTCCGCGGCGTCGTCGCGGTCGGGGTCGGTGGGGTCGGCGGAGCCCGCCGAGTCGCCGGTGAGGAACACCGATCGCAGGAGGTCGGGTCGTCCGAGCAGGTCGCGGGTCGGCCCCTCGAAGCGCACCTGGCCCTTCTCCATGAACACCGCCCGCCCGGCCAGGGTGAGCGCCACGTTCACCGACTGCTCCACCACCACGATGGTCATGCCGTTCTCGTTCAGCCGGCGCACCACGTCGCAGAGCGCGGCCACCACGAGCGGCGACAGCCCCAACGACAGCTCGTCGATCAGGAGGACCGAGGGCCGCAGCAGCAACGTGCACGCGAGTGCCAGCTGCTGCTGCTCGCCGCCGGACAGGTCACCCGCGAGCTGGTGGCGTCGGTCCCGCAGCACCGGGAACAGGAGGTCCACGTCCGCGAGGTCCTCGCGGATGCGCGCCGCGTCGGCACGGAACGTCCAGGTGGCGAGACGCAGGTGGTCGGCCACGGTCAGGGTCGGGAAGAGGGCCCGACCCCCGGGCATCAGCGCGACGCCCGAGCGCACGATCGACTCCGGCGACCGGCCGTCGAGACGGTCACTGTGGAGCGACACCTCGCCGCGGCACGGTGACAGGCCGGCCAACGCGCGCAGGAGCGTCGACTTCCCCGCGCCGTTGGTGCCGAGCAGCGCGATCACCTCGCCCTCCCGTACGTCGAGGTCCACGTCGAAGAGGACCTGCAGCTGCCCGTAGCTCACGTCGACGCCGCGGGCGGCGAGCGCCGGCACCGGTGGATCCCATCCCGTTCCGGGCGGCTCGTCGGTGAAGGCCGGCGGGCGCTCCTCCTCGGTCGAGTGGTGCTCCGTCGCCTGCCGTCGCGGTTCCCGCTGGTCCTGCTGCTCCGTCTCCTGGCCCGGGGGATCGTCGGGTGCGTCCGTCGCGAGGCCCGCGCGGGCGGCCAGTCCGCGCACGACGGCGTCGCGGAGCCGCGCCGCCAGCCCGGCGAGGCCCGCCGGCAACACCCACAGCACCACGAGCACCCCCACACCGGCACCCACGAGGCGGATCGTGGCGTCGAGGTCCTGACCGCCCCGCAGCAACGCCGCACCCACCGATGCACCACCGAGTGAACCGAGCCCGCCGATGGTGGCCCCGGAGAACACCTCCACCGACATGACCGGCTGGTACGACCCGGCCCGCGCACCCTGCAGCAGCAGCACGTGCAGGCCGCCGGCCAGGCCGGCGATGGCGCCGGAGAACACGAAGCCCGACAGGGTGGTCCAGCGGGTCGGCACCGCCGCGGCCTCCGCGGCCTTCCGGTTGTCGCGTGCGGCGATGAGCAGCCGGCCCGACCGCGACCGCCGCACCCCGCGGGCGAGCGCGATCACGAGGGCGAGGGCGGCCAGGCAGCACCACAGCATCGCCTGTTCATTCCCGAGGTCCACCCGACCCCACAGGAGTGGACGTGTGAGCGACTGGGGGATGAGGTCCGGGAACACGTTCGGGTTCAGCACGTAGCCGTCGAGCACCACGGCGAACGCCAGCGTCACCACCGCGAGGAAGGGTCCGCGGATGCGCAGCGCCGGCACCCCGAGCGCGACCGCCACCAGCGCGCCGGCCGCCGTGGCGAGAAGGAGCGTGACGAACAGGTCGATGTTCCAGCGGCTGATGAGATTGCCGGCCACGATGGCGCCCACGCCCACGATGGCGAACTGCCCGAGGCTGATCTGGCCCGCCCACCCCGTGAGCACCACGAGGCTCACCGCGACCATCGCCCAGATCGCCACGACCGACACGGAGAACGCGTCGCCGGGTGCGAGCCACAGCGGGACCAGCACCGCGGCGAGCACCAGTGCGGCCAGTCCCGCCGCCCGAGCCGCCCGGACGACGGGCAGGGCCGCGAGCGCCGGGGCGAGCGGGCGCACGAGGTCGGCGTCGCGCCACCCGCCGTCCGCGTCATGGGCGCGGGAGCGCGTGGCGCGATCGGTCAGCAGGGCGACGAGGATGACCAGGAGGACGACCACGTCCACCAGCGCCGGGGTGTCGGAGTTCCAGCGGACCAGCTCCTGGACAACGCCGAGCACCACCGCGGCGGCGAAGGCGACGGTCAGCCGCTCCATGCGGGCCACGATCGCCGCGGCGAGGGCCGGGAGGAGCACGGCCGGTCCGGCCGCGGCGGAGGGGGCGGCGCCGAGGAACGGCGCCTGCAGCACGAAGGTGAGCGCGGCGAGCGCGCCGGCGATCGCCCACACCGAGGTGGTGAGCCGTCGCACCGGGATGCCGAGCAGCCGCGCCCGCTCGGTGTTCTCGGCCGCGGCGCGCACCGCGGTGCCGGCGAGCGAACGGCGCAGGAACCACCCCAGCGCCATCACCACCACGGGTACCACGGCCACACAGAGCAGGTGGTTGCCCGTGATGAGCGCCGGTCCCACCTCGAAGCTCAGTGAGCTCAGCGGCGTGTCGAACGCGCCGAGGACGAGACCTCTCGCGCCGAAGACCCGCTCGGGGACGAGGAGTTCGATGCCGCCGAGCACCTGGGCCACGCCGATCGTGGCGACGGTGAGCACCAGCCGCGGTGCGGTGGCGAATCGGCGAACCACCGTGAACTCCACGAGCGCACCCACGGCCAGGCCGAGGAGTGGCGCCACCACCAGCGTGACGGGGTAGGGCCATCCCCAGCTGAGGAACAGGTGCACGGCCACGAGCCCGGCCAGCCCGGCCATGGCGCCGTTCGCGAAGTTGATCACCCGGCTCGCCCGCCAGATCAGGATCAGGCCGACGGCGGTGAGCCCGGTGGCGGAGCCGAGGATCGCGCCGGCGAGGACCTCACCCGGTGGCGCGCCGTTCGGCAGCACTGCGGCGGCGACCACCCACACGGCGGCGAACACGACGGCCGCGAGGCCCCACCGGCCCGCCGGTCGGCGTAGGAGTGCGGCAGTGGACCAGCCGCTCGGGCCGGCGGCCGTGGCGCCGGTGGATCCGTGCACGTCAGCCGGCCGCAGAGCGCGGCGGGGTCGCGGGCCAGCGGCCGATCGGGAAGCGGGCACCCGCGTTGGGGTCCTGGTAGGCGCCGGGTCGGCGGTTCTGCGGCGAGCCCACCGCGGGGTTCCAGAACACCTCGCGGGCGTCCTCGGCCGTGGCGTAGTCACCCGGGCCGAACCCCCAGGTGCCCGACGGGCCGGTGCGCCTCGGGTAGTCGAACATGCCCTTCTCGAACGACTGCGGGGTCAGGGCCGGGCCCGCCATCTGGATGCCGATCGCGAGCAGGTCGAGCTGGTTGTAGAGGAGTTCCACCCCGATCGACGGCTCGTCGGGCCGCACCGACTTGTAGGCGCGGTAGCCGAGGCCGGTGCCCGCGGCCTGGGTGGGTCCGGCGAAGGACACGCCGAACGCCCGGGACCACACGTCGCGCTGGAGGATCTGGCCGATCAGGTCGTTGTCGACGAAGGCCACGCCCGTCATCACCCACTCGGGGAAGAAGCCCTGCTCCTTCGCCTTGGCGGTGAGGAAGGTGAGGAACAGGGGGTCGCAACCGCATACGACCGTGGTGATGCCCCGGTCCTTCAGCTGGCGCAGGACGGTGTCGGCCTGTGAGCTCATCCGGGGGATGTCGAGCTGGTACTTGGTGGTGAGGGCCAGCTCGCCGGCCCGGCCGGCCTTCTGCAGGATCCCGATGCCGGCGTTGACGCACTCCTGGTACCAGGAGTTCTCCGGGGCGATGATCGCCGCCTGCCGCGGGCGGCCGCGGAGCTCGCCACCGGCGAGCGCCGCGGGCGAGCCGTAGAGCTTGGTGGCGTAGTAGCTCGCCACGCTCTCCACCACCGTGGAGCAGTCGGGGAAGGGGCTCCACGAGAACGGCCGCCGCTGGGTGAGCCACTCCCGGCTGACGAAGGGCGCCCCCACGTTCACGACCTGCTTCGACGACAGCGCGTCCGCGTACACCGGCGTGACGGCGGAGACGTCGGCGAAGGCCTGGATCTCCTGGGCGACCTTCAGCGCGTCGGCCTGCGCGCCCTCCTGCCCGCCGCCCGTGGTCTCCTTCAGGACGTCGCCCTTGCCGTCGTACACGACGAGCTTCAGCTTCCGTCCGTAGAACTGGAAGCGCTTGTTGAAGTACTCGGTGAGCCCGTTGACCGTGCGCACGATCACGTCCGCGCTCTCGTCCGGGATGGTGGCGCCGGCCACCTTGGACACCGCGTCGAGGATGCCGTTCGAGAAGCCCTGGATGCGCACCGCCACGGTGATCGTGTCGCCGGTGACGCCCCGCGAGGTGGCCCCGCCGTTGTTCCCGGTGAAGGTGGTGCAGGGCGGCGCGTAGGGATCGCCCGGCACCTGCGCGGAGCCGCAGCCGGCCACGGTCGGCGGACCCTTGGCGGCGGCACCCGGACCGCCCGGGGTCGCGCCCGCCGCCGGACCCGACGGTGCCGCGCCGCCGGCGGCGGGATCCGCGCCGGCCGCGGCGGGGTCGGTGGCCGCCGGATCGGTGGAACCGGCCTCCTCCTCGGCGCCCGCCACCTCCGCGTCGGGCTGTGCGGCGGCGGTCCGCCGAGCGGTGGCGCCGGCGCTCTCCACGGTGCGCACCTCGCGCTGCTGGCTCGGCACGAGCACCGCCACCGCGAGGAAGATCGCGGCGAAGCCGATGAGCGGTCCGTAGCCGCGGAACAGCCGGTCCTTGGGCAGCATCAGGGGATCGACCTCCTCCGTCGGCGGCCGAGGAGCCGGTCGCCGGCTGACATGGCGAGTGCACCCGCGAGGGCGGCCGCGCCCACGACCACCCCGGCCCCGCCGGCGGCTCCGTCCTCGAACGACGTGCCGGACGCGGGCAGGGCCGCCACCCCGGCGGTGGCGGTCCGCGTGGTCGAGCGCCGGGCCGCGGGCAGCGCCGACACGCCGGTGCCGAGGGCGTCCACCGGTGCCAGCGGCGTGTCGAGTGGCTCGACCGCGGGGAGGTCCGTGAGCGCGAGGTCCGCCGGTGGGAGCGGGTCGGTCACCTCCGTGCCGTCGGCCACCACCGGCGCGGGTGCGGAGGGGGCCGGGGGCGCGTCCGCGATCGGCGCCACCGTGTAGTCCACGTCATGGGTCGCCGCGTCCGCCCCGCCCGCGAGGATTTCGATCGACCCCGAACCGCCGAGGACGCCGAGCAGGACGTCGAGCACGGTGAGTGCGGTCTGGTTCCTGCAGTCCTCGCGCACCGCCGCCTGCCGCAGCGCCTGGACCAGCGGGTCGATCCGGCCGAGGAACGGGATCAGCACCTGCGTCCCGAACGGTGGGTTCTCCACCCGGAACGCCATCGGGGTCACCCGGACGCCGTCGTCGCGCACCTGCACCGTCGGCATCTCGAAGCGCACCCCCAGCGGTGCCAGGAGCTGCTCGATGCCGCTCTTGAAGCCGGCGAGGTCTGCGAGGACCTCGGCGTTGGTGCGGGGGATCCCGAAGAGCGTGGCCGAGTCGAAGGTGAACGAACCCGTCGTGGCCGTGTCGGCACCGCTGCGGGCCACCGCCTCCCAGCGCGGACGGTTGATGGTGAACAGGCCGCCGAGGATCCGCAGCTGGTCCGCGGTGACCACGGCCCGGGCCTCCCGCACCTGGTCCTTCAGTTGGGTGGTCACCTCGGTGCGTCCGCCGTCGACCGCCAGCAGGAAGATGTCGGCCGGCACCGACTCGGTGATCGCCCGCGACGACGGCAGGACGGTCGCGGTCGCGTCCTGGAACCCGGCCGGGTCACCGGCGGGACCGCCGTTCAGGCCGGGTTGGAACGCCTGGACCCGGCGCGACGAATCCGCGCCGGCCACGGCGGAATCGGCGCGGGTGAGCGGCGGGAGAGTGGCCGGGTTCAGCAGCGGCGGCGATCCGTCGCACTGCTCGCCGCCGAACAGCGTGGGTAGCGCGCCCAGGTCGAGCGCCCGGCCCTCCGCGGAGCCGGTCCGGTCGCGGTACTGGGCGATCGAGCGCCCGAAGGTGAAGCCGATGGTCGCGTTGGCGGCCTTGATGTTCAGCGAGAAGGTGTCGGCGCTGGCCTGGGCGTCACCGGCGTTGAAGCCCGCGGCGGCGGACGGCCCGGCGAGCGACGCCACGAGCAGGGCCGCGCCGAGGACCGCGAGCGCCGAACGGATCGCCACGAGTCGGCCCCCCCGACCCCACATCGCCTGTCCCCCCGGACCCGACGACGGCCGAGGCCGCCCTGCCCCCGCAGACGGGGTCCGGCCCGGACTCTACCCTCGTGGGCTCGTGGGTGAACGGTGATCAGTCGAACGCCCCCGGGCGGGTTCAGCCCCCGAGACTGGCGAGGATCGGCGTGTGCAGCCACACCGCCACGAGCGCGCCGAGCACCAGGGCCGGGCCGAACGGGAAGCGGCTCTCCCGGTGGACCAGCAGTGAGCCCACGCCCATCGCGATGCCGATCAGCGCGCCGAACAGCAGGCCGTAGACCCAGTACAGCGGGTGCAGCCAGCCGAGGAAGAGGCCGAGCAGCAGGACCAGCCGTACGTCGCCGAAGCCGAGCTTGCCCGGCGCGACCAGCCAGAGGACGAAGAAGAGGAGGAACGACCCGGCGGCCCCGGCGAGCGCCCAGATCACCGCCTCCGGTGCGCCGATCGCGAACGACACCGCCGCGATGAGCACCACACCGACCGCGGCGCCCACCCAGGGCATCCACCATGGGATCAGCCAGATGCGCAGGTCGATGAACGCGATGGCGGAGACGACCACGACCATCCAGACGTAGGGGAGCGCCACCCACGACCCGTTGAGCAGGGCGACCGTGAGCACCAGCGCCACCGGGACCCAGATCTGGAGCAGCACGACCGTGGCGGGCGGGCGGGTGCCGCAGCCCGGGCACCCCCGGAACCAGCTCACCACCGGCACCACGTCCGCGGTGCGGTACACGTGGTGGCACTCCGGGCAGCGGGCCTCGCGGTACTCGGCGCGGATCACCGGCGGCGGCGCGTCGGGCGACCCGACCTCGGCGCCCACGTCGCGGGGCGTCATCGGGCGGAGCTCCTTGTAGCGGTGCACGGGCACGGTCAGGAACCAGCCCGCGAGCACGCCGAGCACCGCGGTCGCGCTGAGGAGGACGGCCGAACTCACCGGTTCCCATCGGCCGTGGGCCCTGAGTGCTGAAGGATCGGGGCCGTTCCCGTCACGTTCTCGGAGGTCAACTCGCCTCGGGGGCGACCGAGGACCCCTATTCCGCGGGGAGGGCGCCGATCACCGGTTGGGCCAGCCGGAGCCGCTCCTCGTAGCCCTCGTTCCACGGGAGCCGTCCACCCCGGTCGGGCCACACGAACTGCAGCATCTCGTAGGCGCCGGTGCCGTGCACCCGTTCGTCATCGGGGAACAACGGGGCCCACTCGTCGAGCGCCACCGGCAGCAGCGCGCACGGGAGGTCGTTCTCGAGCAGCCCGATGAACGTGCCGAGCGGGAGCTCCACCCCGCCGGCGTGCTGGTCGGCGACCATGCCGAGCAGGCCGCGTGCGGCCACCGGGGTCAGCCCGAAGATGACCACCTCCGGTCGACCGAAGTGGCTCGCGAACCCGACGGTGTAGGTGTAGCCGGGACGGGGCTCGGGACCCTCGACCGGCGCCACCGGCTCGGCGATCCAGCCGTGCTCCTCGAGGAGCCACGCGATCTTGTCCGCGTGGTCCATGTCGCGGTCGGGGAACACGTCATCGGTCACCGGGGGCCTCCGTGGGGCTGGGGACGCCATCCTGCTCCGCCAGCCGCTCCAGCGCGGCGCGGTCGACCTTGGCCACCGAGGTGAGGGGGAGCGCGTCGGTCACGACCACGCCCTCGGGCAGCTTGTGGCGCGCCAGCTGCCCGGCCGCGTGCTCGCGTAGCGCTGCGAGATCGGGGGTGCGGTCGCCGCGGGGCACCACCACGGCCACGCCGACCTGGCCGAGGACGGGATCCGCCCGGGGGACCACCGCGACGGACGCCACGTCGGGGTGGGTGCCGAGCACGGCCTCCACCTCGGAGGGGAACACGTTGTACCCACCGCGGATGTACATCTCCGTGCGGCGGCCGCACAGCACCAACCGGCCCCGGTCGTCCTCGCGGGCGAGGTCGCCGGTGCGGAGCCACCCGTCCGGGGTGAGCGCCGCCGCCGTCGCGTCGGGGTCGTCCCAGTAGCCGTCCATGACCGCGGGGCTGCGGAGCTGGAGCTCACCCGCCTCGCCGGTGGCCACAGGTCGGTCGTCCTCGTCCACCACGCGGGCCTCCACGCCCGGGCGTGGACGGCCCACCGTGTGGAGTGCCTCGTCGTCGGGGGCGTCGGGCGCCGTGGCCAGGCCAACGCCGCCGGACTCGGTGGAGGAGTACCGGATGCTGTACCCCGCGCCGAAGCGGCGGCGCGCCTCCTCCACGAGCGCCGGTGGGGACGCGGCACCCCCGGCGATGATCAGGCGCACGCAGTCGAGGTCGAGGCGGTCCATGAGCGGCGAGCGCAGCATCAGCGCGAGCTGCGGGGCCACCACCCCCAGCGTCGTCATTCGCTCACGGGCGACGAGCTCGAGCGCGTCGTCGGCCCTCCACCGTTCGAGCACGTGGAGGGTGGCGCCGGTGCGCACGTACCACGGGAGCTTCAGCGCCATGCCCACGTGCGCGAACTGGGTGGAGGCGAGCATGGGCCCGCCGCCGCCCCACTCCGCCGCCGCGGCACCGAGGTCGAGGGACTGCACGGCCCGCACGTGGCGCACCCGGAACAGCGCGGCCTTCGGTCGTCCCGTGGTGCCCGAGGTGAAGCAGATCACCGCCGGCCGCTCGTCCGCCGAGGTGTCCTCCGGGTCGCCGATCCCCTCGGCCGGAGCCGGGGCGCCCGCCCGGGCGAGCTCGCGGCCCCGGCCGCCCGCGGCGAGCACCTCGACGCTGCGCCGAAGGGGGAGGCCCTCCACCAGGTCCGGCCCCGCCACGACCAGTGCGGGTCGGGCGAGCTCCACCAGCGCGGCCCGCTCGGGCGGGGCCAGCGCAGGGCTCGCGGTGGCGAGGACCACCCCGGCCCGGTCGGCCGCCGCGGCGAGCACCGCCCACTCGGGACCCGACGGGAGCACCGCGGCCACGCGGTCGCCCGGCCCGAGCCCCCGGGCCCGCAGCCCGGCGGCGAGCTCGTCCGCGTGGCGGTCCCATTCGCCGTAGGTCAGCACCTCCGGGCCGCGCACGACCGCGGCCCGGGTCCCGAAGCGCGCCGCCGCGCCGCGCAGGTTCGCGCCGAGCACGTCAGCCGGCCGTCACGGGTTCGCCGTCCCGCAGCACGAGCGGGTGGAGGGCCTCGTCGTCGATCGGCCGCCGTTCGCCGGGCCCGCCGTCGGGCGCGGGGTCCACCACCGCGGCGCCGTCGGGTACGTACTGCACGATGTACGCCTTGCGCACCTCGTCGGTGGTGTTCACGCGCGTGGCGTGGGGCGTGAGCGAGCTGAACGCCACCACCGAACCCGCGGTCACCGGGAGGTCCACCGCGGCGGCGACGTCGGCCGCGCACTCCTCGCCGAGCTCGGTGTGGCGGTGGCGCAGGGTCCCGCCCAGGTGCGCCCCGGGCACCGCCGAGATGCAGCCGTTCTCCATGGTCGCGTCGGTGATCGCCACCCAGAGGGTGAGGTACGCCTGCGGCTCGACCCACGCGTAGCCGTTGTCCTGGTGCCAGAGCACCGGGGCGGCCGAGTGCGGCTGCTTGTACACGGCCTGTTCCCAGTAGAGGCGCACGTCGGGTCCGACGAGGTCGTGGCACAGGTCCACGAGCGCGGGGTGGTGCACGAAGGCGCGCAGCTCCGGCACGGTCGCCACCTGGTTCGGGGCGACCAGCTGGGTGTCCGCGCCGGCCACCGACAGGCGCCGGCCCGGCAGCTGCTCGAGGAGCTCGAGCACCATCCGGTTCCCCGGCTCGAGCGCCGCGTCGAGCGCGGTCATCTCCGCGGCGGTGAACACGTCGCGGACCACCACCACGCCGTCGCGGTCGAACGCCGCGGCCTGGTCGGACGTCAGGCGCCGGAACGGTCCGGAGGTCGGGGTCCAGCGGAACCCCGCGCCCCAGGGGTGCGGTTCGGCCGGCGGGCCGGCGGCGGGTGTGAGGTCACCGCTGGGGAGGGCCATGGCGGGATGGTACCGAGCAGGGGCCCCCGCTTCGTCGGCCGTGCCCCCTGCCGCGGTTCCGGTCATGCACGACCGGAAATCAGTCTCGGTGATCGTTGCTGTGACGAAATCGACAGTGGAGATAATCGACATGGCAACCGTTCACCGTGCAGACTCTCCGCCTGAGGGGCCCATCAGAAAGTCCTGAGGGGCCCGTGCGAAAGGGGAGACCATGAGCGAGTCCGCCGACACCCCCGAGCGGGGCAAGGGCGACAACCCCTACTCCACGCTGCTCACCATCATCGGTGGCGGCGTCGCGATCGCCCTGGTGATCTTCGCCATCGGCTTCGTGGCGAAGGACGACGGCGGTGGGGGGTCCGGCGGCGGGTCGAGCGACATCTCCCTGTCGGAGTTCCAGATCAACGGCAACCTGAACGTGCCCGCGGGTTCCACGCTGAACGTGAACAACGCCGGCACCCAGGTCCACAACCTGCAGATCCAGGGCGACGGCGGCACCAAGGACATCCAGCCCGGCGGGTCCGAGCAGCTCTCGCTCGCGAGCCTGAAGCCCGGCAAGTACAAGGTGTTCTGCGCCATCGCCGGCCACCAGGCCGCCGGCATGGAGGCCGACCTGACCGTCGGCGGTTCGGCCGGCGGTTCGTCGGCCGCGGCCGCCTCCGGCGAGGGCTCCTCGACCACGGCCAAGGCGAACAGCGGCAGCCACGCCGGTGCCACGCCGAGCGAGTCGGAGCAGAACTCGCAGAAGATGATCACGTCCTTCCAGCCCTACGTGGACCAGATCACTTCCGGCAAGCTCAACACGAAGGGTCTCGGCGGGGCGGACCTCACGCCGACGGTCCTGCCCGACGGCACCAAGCAGTTCGACATCACCGCCAAGATCGTCGACTGGGAGGTCAGCCCGGGCAACACCGTGAAGGCCTGGACCTACAACGGCACCGTGCCCGGCCCCACCATCCGCGGTGAGGTGGGCGACAGGATCCGCATCAACCTCACGAACGAGCTGCCCGTCTACACCGATCTGCACATGCACGGCATGGTGCTGCCGAACGACCAGGACGGCGTGTCGCCGCTCACGCAGCCGCCGATCAAGCCGGGCCAGACCTACACCTACGAGTACACCGTCACCGAACCCGCGGTGGCCATGTACCACCCGCACCTCATCGCCCAGGAGGGGATCCCCAACGGTCTCTGGGGCTCGATGATCTTCTCGCCGGCCGGCGGTGGCGGGAAGCAGGACTGGATGATTCCGAAGGGGAAGACCTTCGGCGGCCTGACCGTCCCGGCGGACGTGAAGCCCGTGATCGAGAAGAACATGGTGCTCAACGACGCCGGCGTGATCGGGCTGTCGCTGAACGGCAAGGGCTTCCCGTCCACCGAGCCGTACTCGATGAAGGTCGGCGACTGGGCGATCTTCAACTACTACTCCGAGGGCCTGCTGGCGCACCCGATGCACCTGCACCAGTTCCCGCAGTTGGTGATCGCCCGTGACGGCATCCCGCTCGAGTCCCCCTACTGGGCCGACACCGTCACCGTCGCCCCCGGCGAGCGGTACACCGTGCTCTTCCAGGCGAACAAGCCCGGAGCCTGGGTGTGGCACTGCCACATCCTCAACCACGTGGAGTCCACCGACGCGATGATCGGCATGGTCACCGCCATCGTCGTCAGCTGACGACCGGCGGCGGCGCCGCCGCACGACGCACTCCGGCACGACGGGGCCCGGGCCATCGGCCCGGGCCCCGTCCGCGTCGACCATGGCCCTGGCCGGCACCGGGTGCCGGTCGCGCGCGGGAAACCGAGCGACGTTCGCTCAAGGCACCGAGGGGCCGCGTCGATACCACGGATGTCCGCGTCGGACCAGGTAGGCCCCGACCAACGGACGCTGGGGTGATCGCATGTCCCGGAATACCGGAGTTCCTCCTTCGACGCGCCGCCACTCGGGTCGGTGGGTGGCGGCGGGCCTGCTCGCTGCGGCCGTGGCCATTCCCGCGGCGTGCACGCCCTCGAGCACCGACAGCTCCACGCAGAGCAGCAGCGACCTGGGCATCGAGGTCGCCGCCGCCCGCCGGTCCTGGTGGTCCCCCTGGCGCACCACGACCACGGTGCCGACCACCACTCTCCCGACGACCACGGTGGCGCCCACGACCACCGCGGCGCCCACCACGACCGTGCCGGTCACGGCGTCCCCGACGCAGCCCCCACTGGCCGTGCTCGACGACACCCCGCCGGCCGGCAGCTACGTCACACCGGGCAGCCGTCTCGGCGTGGCGGGTTGCCCGCTGTTCCCCCGTGACAACGTCTTCCACGCGAGCATCCGCTCACTGCCGGTGAAGCCCGGCTCTGCGAACACGATCGCCGCGGCCGGTGGCGCGGCCATGACGCTCAACCCGGGCTTCTCCTCCGGGGTCTGGATGGGCTCACGCGGCGGCTACCCGGTCAACGTGGTCGACTCCCGGACCACCCCGCGGGTCGGGTTCCTGATCGGCACCTACTCCTACCTGTCCGACAACGTGGGGGTGCCGATGCCCGCCAACCCGCTGGTGGAGGGTGCGCCGGGCCTGGCCTGGGACCGGCACCTGCTGGTGGTCGACTCCGCCACCTGCAGCAGCTACGAGGCGTGGTTCACCTCCCCGCCCTACTCCCAGTACAACTGGGGCGGCACGTGGACGGCGGAGACGCTCGTGCGGATGGACCTCAACACCAACCAGCCCCGCCGCCTGGGCAGCACCATGGCCGCCGGCACCTCGATGCTCCACGGCCTGGTCCGCTACGACGAGGTGGCCACCGGCGACATCGACCACGCCCTGCACCTGTCGCTGCCGTCGATCTCCTCGGCCCCGCCGGTGTGGCCGGCGATGCGGACCGACGGTCGTGACCCGAACCCGGCCAACGCCCCGATGGGCTCCTGGTTCCGGCTGCGGGCCGACGCGGATCTGAGCGGGCTGGGCCCGCAGGCGCTCACGGTGGCCCGGGCGCTGCAGACGCACGGCGCCATCCTCGACGACACCGGCCACAACGGTGCCACCATCGTGGGGGAGCCGGACGACCGCTGGAACGACCTCGACCTGGCCGGTCTCCGACGGTTCAACCTGACCCACTTCGAGATCGTCGACCCCTCCGCGATGGTGGTGGACCCGACGACCCACCAGATCCGCTGAGCGGGCGTTCGCGACCGCAGGGCCCCTTCTCCTCCCTCCCGGTGCCCTGCGGACCGGCGTGGAGGCCCCCGGGTTCGGTGCGTAGTATCTGACGACCCGTCAGATCCTGCGGCCCCACCCCGGGGGCCGACTCGCGTCCGGGAGGGCCGATGACCGATCCATCCACGCCGGCGGCGCCGCTGGCCGGCCTGCGCGTCATCGAGGTGTCCCTGCTGGGGCCCGGTGCGGTGGGCACCCATCTGGCCGACATGGGCGCGGACGTCATCAAGGTGGAGCCGCCCTCCGGCGACTACATCCGCCAGATGACGTGGCCGATCATCGAGGGCTCGTCGCTGCTGCACTGGCACATCCACCGGGGCAAGCGGTCCATCACCCTGGACCTGCGCACCGACGAGGCCCAGGACATCTTCCGCGACCTCGTGCGCGACGCGGACGTGGTCATCGAGGCCATGCGGCCGGGGGCGCTCGCCCGTCGGGGCCTCGGCTTCGACGACCTGGTGAAGATCAACCCGCGGATCGTCTTCTGCACGATCTCCGGCTACGGCATGACGGGCCCCTACGCGGACCTGCCGAGCCACGGCATCGCCTACGACATGTGGGCGGGCCTCGTGAACGTGGCCCACGACGACGACGGCTTCCCGTACATCCCGGAGCACGCGTCGGTCGGCATCCATGCCGGGCCGCTCTTCGGGGCCTTCGGCGTGCTCGCCGGGGTGTTCCGGGCCCGGGAGACCGGGGAGGGCAGCTTCCTCGAGATCGCCCAGTCCGACGCCTCGGCCGCCATGGACTGGCTGCGGTCCGAGACGTGGAAGGCCTACGAGCGGCCCGAGAGCGAGGTCACCGGCAACAAGGCCGACGACTACGAGCGCCGGGCGCCGGGCACGGCCGGCATGCAGGGCGGGGTGCGCTACCAGGTGTACGAGTCGGCCGACGGCCACGTGCTGTTCATGGCCTCCGAGCAGGAGTTCTGGAAGAACTTCTGCGAGGGCGTCGGCCGGATGGACATGTTCGAGAAGTGGCCCGGCTCGAAGTACGGCGACCACGCCCGCGGCAACACCGAGATGCGCCGTGAGCTCGTCGAGATCTTCCGGACCCGCACCACCGCCGAATGGGTGGAGTGGTCGGGGACGGTCAACACCACCATCGCCCCGGTCAACACGCCGAAGTCGCTGGCGGACGACCCGCAGTTCCAGGACCGCCTCGGGTTCATGGACCACGAGACCCACGGCGCCGACATGATCCCGCACCCGGTGAAGTTCGTGGACGGCTCCGTGCCCGATCCCACCCCGGCGCCGACCGCCGGCCAGCACACCGACGAGATCCTCACCGAGGTGCTCGGCTACGGCGCCGACCGGGTGGCCGAGCTGCGCGCCGCCGGTGCGCTCGGACAGGCTCCCGACGGGGCCGGCGCATGAGGTTCGGCCAGGCGATGATCGGGGCCCGGCCGCTCGACTGGCCCCGCCTCGCCCGGGCGTGCGAGGCCGCGGGCTTCGACTCCGTGGCCGTGTCGGACCACGTGGTGTACCCGAGCTACCTGTCGTCGAAGTACCCGTACACGCCGGACGGCACCCCGCTGTTCAGCCCCGACGAGGACTGGCCCGATCCCTGGGTGGCCATCGGCGCCATGGCCTCGGTCACCACGACACTGCGGTTCCTCACCAACGTCTACGTGCTGCCGCTGCGCAACCCGTTCGTGGTGGCCAAGGCGGTCGGCACCGCCGCGTACCTGTCCGAGGGCCGCGTCGGCCTCGGCATCGGCGCCGGGTGGATGGCCGAGGAGTTCGAGCTCCTCGAGCAGCCGTTCGCCCGCCGCGGCAAGCGCATGGACGAGATGGTCGAGGTGCTGCGCACGCTGTGGGCCGGCGGCATGGTCGAGCACCACGGCGAGTTCTACGACTTCGCCCCGGTGGAGATGCGGCCCGCGCCGCCCGCCGCGGTGCCGATCTACGTGGGCGGTCACTCCGACATCGCGTTCCGGCGGGCGGCCCGCCTGGGCGACGGCTGGCTCGGCGTGCACTACTCACCCGCCGAGCTGCTGGCCCACTGCGAGACCCTGCAGCACGCGCGGGAGGACGCCGGCACCGCGGACCGTCCGTTCGAGATCATCGCCTCGCCGCTCGCCGCGCCGAGCAGCGACCTCGTGGAGGAGCTCGAGGCGGCGGGGGTCACCACGATCCTCACCTCGGCGTGGATGGCCGCCGGTCTGAACGCGCCCGACGTGGACCGGGCCGAGGAGCTCATCGCCTCCTACGGGGAACGCTTCATCCGCTGACCCCCCTCCCCGCTTTGTGATGCTGCTGACGACATCTACGTCGTCGCCAGCATCACAGAGCCGGGGATGAGGGGGCGGGGGTCGCGACGTCGGGTGGTGGCGGGGAACGGGCAGGATGGTGGGCATGGCCGACGTGCGCGACCTGGGCCCGATCGAGGGGCGGGAGGTGCCCCCGAACTGGGCACCCCGCCAGGCGCCCGTGCCCGATGCCGTCCCGCCGCCGAACGTCCCGCCGCCCGCGGGTCCGCCCACCGGGTCGCCGGCCCCGCCCAACTGGGCTCCGCCCACCGGGTCACCCCTGCCCGCCCCGGCGCCCGGGCCGCTGCCCGCCCTGCCGTCGCCGGCCGCGGTGCGCGACGAGACCGTCCAGGCCCTCCGCGACATCCGTGAGGCGCACCGGCGCGGCCCCAAGCCGAACCAGCGGCCGCTGCCGCAGTGGGTGAAGCGGCTCGCGTGGGTGCTCGACGACTCGATCCCGGTGCCCGCCACGGGCGGCCGGCGGGTCGGCCTCGACGGCATCCTCACCTTCGTGCCCGGCATCGGCGACGCGGCGGGTGTGGTGCTGTCGATGGTGGTGGTGCTCGCCGGGGTGGGTGCCGGGGTGTCGCTGCCCACCACGCTGCGCATGCTGCTGAACGTCGGCCTCGAGGGGCTGGTCGGTCTCGTACCCTTCGGCGGGGCGCTGTTCGACCTGGCGTACAAGGCCAACAACCGCAACGTCCGGCTCATCGAGCGCGATCTGGCCGACCGGCGCGGCACGCGGCGGTCGAGCCTGGCGGTGCTGGCCCTCGCAGTGCTCACCGTGATCATCGGCGCGCTGATGACGCTCCTCGCCTTCATGGCGGGGATCGCGCTCTTCGCGTGGTTCCTCTACTGGCTCGCGGGCCGGTTGGGCTGAGCGGCCCCGCGGGCGGCCGGTAGCCTCGGCGCCCATGCCGCCCGCTGCCGATCACGCCACGGATCCCGCGGACCTGCGGGCCGTGGACGGTCGCGTCCCCGGCCGCCGGGGCCTCGCCACCCGGGCCCGCCTGCTCGACCAGACCCGGGAGCTGCTCGGCACCACGTCGTACCGCGACCTCAAGGTGGTCGACATCGCCCGCGCGGCGGGCACCTCGCCCGCGACCTTCTACCAGTACTTCCCCGATGCGGAGTCGGCCCTCCAGGCCCTGGCCGACGAGCTGGTGGGGGAGGGGAGGGCCCGGCTGATCGCACCGGTGAAGGAGGGGCCGTGGTCGGGCCGGGCCGCCTACGACACCTGCGTGCGGATCGCGTCGGCCTTCCTCGACTTCTGGGACGAGCACCGTGCCCTGCTCGCCGTGATCGACCTGGCCGCCACCGAGGGCGACCAGCGCTTCCGCGAGATCCGCGTCCGGCTGCTCAACTCGTTCACCGAGGCCGTCGCGGACGTGATCGAGGAGCAGAAGGCGGCGGGCCGCGTGCCGGCGGACCTCGACCCGTTCGCCTCTGCGTCGGTGCTCGTGGCGATGCTGGCACAGGTCTCGGGCCACCACTACGGCATCGAGCGGTACGGCACCACCACCGAGGAGATCCGCCGGGCGCTGGCCCGCCTCCTCTACTCCGGCGTGACCGGCCGGAAGCCCCCGGGCTGAGGGCGGCTGGGCGTCGCGGGCCCCCTGACGTCTAGAATCTGACGGTCCGTCAGATTTTCGAGTCGGGAGCCACCATGGACTTCGAGTTCTCCCCGGAGCAGCAGGCGTTCGCGAAGGAGGTCGAGGCCTTCCTCGACGACCACGACGACCCGGACATCTTCGACGTCACCCGGGAGAACATGGCCCAGATCGTGGACACCCCCGAGCGGCGTGCGTTCATGAAGGAGCTCGGCCACAAGGGCTGGCTCGGGATCACCTGGCCGGAGGAGTACGGCGGCCAGGACGGCGAGGGCGTCTACGAGTACATCCTCAACGAGCAGCTCGCCGGCCGCGGCGGCCCGCAGATCGGCAAGGGCGTCGGGATCATCGGCAAGACCCTCATCGCCCACGGCTCGGACTTCCTCAAGGACGAGTTCCTCCCGAAGATCCTCGAGAACGACGTGGAGTTCGCGGTCGGCTACTCCGAGCCCAACGCCGGCTCCGATGCCGCGTCCATGCGGCTCAAGGCGGAGCGCCACACCACCGAGGACGGCCGCACCGGCTGGCTGCTCAACGGCCAGAAGACCTGGACCACCTCCGCGCACTTCGCCGAGTGGTACTGGCTCGGCACCCGGACCGATCCCGACAACAAGCACATGGGCATCACCCTGATGCTGGTCCCCCTCGACCAGGAGGGCATCACCATCAACGGGCTGTGGACGATCGGCAACGACGAGCGCACCAACGAGGTGTTCATCGACAACGTGTTCGTCCCCGACGAGTACGTCGTCGGTGAGGTGAACAAGGGCTTCGTCTACATCTCCCAGGCGCTCGACCTCGAGCGCTTCACCATGTTCACCTACAGCCCGATCAAGCAGCGCCTCGACGTGCTCACCGACTGGGTGCGCACCGCCGAGCGCGACGGCGAGCCGGTGAAGGACGACCCGGTCGTGCGCTCCGAGATGGCGAACCTCCACACCGAGGCCGAGGTGGCCCGCGTGATGGGCCTCAAGTTCGTGACCGAGGCCGTGAAGGTGGAGCACAAGTCGAAGGCCGGCGAGCCGTTCCAGCCGCCCACGGTGGTCGCCTCGGAGTACAAGCTCTTCGCGACCGAGTTCTCCAAGCGCCTCGCCAACGCCTCGATGGACATCGGCGGCGCCGGCGCCCAGCTGCGGGTGGGCACCGAGGACGCCCCGATGGAGGGTCGTTCCGAGTCGACCTACCGCTACACCGTGATCGACACGATCGGCGGCGGTTCCTCGGAGATCCAGAAGAACATCATCGCCCGCCGCGGGCTGGGCCTCCCCAAGAACTTCTGAGACGGCACGGCGATGGGTGAGTCGGCAGCGCTGACGGGCGTGCGCGTCCTGGACCTGGCCACGGTCGGGCCCGCGGCGCGCGCCTCGCGCATCCTCGCCGACTACGGGGCGGACGTGGTGAAGGTCGGTGCGGTGCCCCGTGCCGGCGCCGTACAGATCACCCCGCCGCACTACGCCTACTCGGGCAACCGGGGGATGCGGCGGGCGCTGTTCGACCTGAAGTCCGACGGCGGTCGCTCGGCGTTCCTGGCGCTGGCCGACGGCGCGGACGTGCTCATCGAGTCGTTCCGCCCCGGCGTGGCCGACCGTCTCGGCATCGGCTGGGAGGCCACCTCGGCCCGCAACCCGCGGCTCGTGTACTGCTCCACCTCCGGCTTCGGCCAGACGGGTCCGCGGTCGGCCTGGGCCGGCCACGACGTGAACTACCTCGGCGTGGGTGGCTTCCTCGACTGCACCGGCCGGCGCGCGGACGGGCGCCCCGCCCTGCCCGGCGCCACGGTGGCCGACATCGCGGCGGGCGGGATGCAGGCGGCGATGTCGGTCATGGCCGCGCTCCTCGAGCGGGAGCACACCGGCGCCGGCCGCCACCTCGACGTGTCGATCGCCGACGGTGTGCTCGCCATGATGAGCCTCTACGCGGACGAGTACCTGGCCACCGGCACGCAACCCGGTCCCGGCCACTACATCCTCACCGGTCGCTACGCCTGCTACGACGTCTACGAGTGCGCGGACGGCCGGTTCGTGAGCGTGGGCGCGATCGAGCCGCAGTTCTGGGCGAACCTCTGCCGGCTGCTCGGCCTCGATCAGTACGCGTCGGCCCAGACCGACGACGCGGCGCAGGACGAGATCCGCGCTGCGCTCGCTGCGGCGTTCGCCGCGCGCACCCGCGACGAGTGGGTCGCGGAGCTCGGTCCGGCCGACACGTGCGTCGCCCCCGTCAACACGGTGGCCGAGGCGGTGGCCGACGAGCAGTACACGGCCCGTGGCGCGGTCGCCGATGCCCACCACCCGACCGCGGGTGACTTCCGCCAGCTGGCGCCGATCTGGGCGGGCACGTTGCCCCCCGACGGGCCGTACGAGGTGCCCGACGGCACGTCGACCCAGACCGCCGAGCTGTTGGTGGCCGCCGGCGTGGCGGCGGAGCGGGTGGCCGGGCTCGAGGCGGCCGGAGAGGTGGTGTGACCGTGCCGGACCCGACGACCGACACGACCGCGACGGCTGCGGACGACGGCGTACCCGAGGACGTGGTGGCCAGCTACGGGGTGAGCCAGTACCCGGAGACGGCCACGTTCGACGTGGAGTACAGCTACGCGTACAACACGCTCGCCGCCACGCAGAACGGCAACCCGCTCTACTGGGACGAGGCCGTGGCCGACGATCTGACCGGTGGCCGGATCCTGCCGCCCACCACGTTGTCGCTGTGGATGCGCCCCCACTTCTGGGAGCCGGGCGCGGCCGGCGAACAGGTGGCGCTGAAGGTGCACTTCGACCTGAAGGCCCGCTTCGACCTGCCCGAGGCGGTGATGACCGACAACACGATCACGTTCCTCGAGCCGGTGCGCAGCGGTGACCGGATCTCCAACTCGCAGATCCTGCGGTCGGTGTCCGGACCCAAGACCACCAAGCTCGGCACAGGGCGGTTCTGGGTGATCGACGTGGAGTTCCGCAACCAGCGCGACGAGGTGGTCGGCGTGGAGTCCTACACCGGCTTCGGCTACCGGCGGGCGGCGTCATGAGCGCCTCGGCCCCGGTGCTCGCCGCGGACGTGGCGGTCGGCGACACGCTGCCCACCCTCGCTGTCGAGGTCACGCCCACGACCGTCGTGCTCGGTGCGCTGGCGAGCCGCGACTGGCGGCCCATGCACCACGACTACAAGTTCGCGACCGAGCGCAACGGCGTGGCCGACATCTTCCTCAACACCCCGAACCAGGCCGCATGGTTCGAGCGGTTCGTCACCGACTGGACCGGCCCGCGGGGCCGGATCGGTCGGATGACCTTCCGCATGCGCGACTCGGTGTTCCCCGGCGACCGGATGGTCTTCTCGGCCACGGTCACCGGCACCTCCACCGACGACGAGGGCTGCGCGTGGGCGGAGCTCGACATCACGCTCACCGCAGCCGGCGACGGTCGCCCCGAGCGCACCTGCACCACCTGCTCGGCCCGGGTGGCCCTGCCGGTGGATCCCGACGACAACCCCTGGGCCCGCCGCGGCCCGGCCTGGCGGCCCTGAGCCAAGGGCAGCCTGGCGGCCCTGAGCCAAGGGCAGCCTGGCGGCCCTGAGCCAAGGGCAGCCTG
>JBMOJH010000045.1:0-26937 GCA_049316905.1 Microthrixaceae bacterium
GTGCTCGGCGTGGCCGGCGACCGCATCGAGCAGCGGGGCGAGCTGCGCCACGCCCTCGCAGGGGGTGGCGCGGTGCCGATCCGGCGGTCGGTGGTGGTCGACGACGACCTGTGGACCGTCTCGTCGGCCGGGCTCGGCCGCACCGACGCCCGCACCCCGACCGCCGCCACCCTCCTCCCCTGGGAATAGGGGTCGTCAGTCGCCCCAGGGGCGAGTCAACCTCCGCAGACGTCGCGGGGCGCCGGGCTCAGGCGGTGATCGCGGTGACGGACACGATGCCGTCGACCCCGCGGAGCCGCTCCTGGGCGGCCTCGGGCACGTCACGGTCGGTGGCGCACACCATGAGCGCCTTGGCGCCGTCGGGCGAGCTGCCCACCGCCATGTCGTCGATGTTGACGCCGGCCGACCCGAGCACCGAACCGACGTGGCCGATCATCCCCGGCCGGTCGTCGTTGCGGACCACCAGGAGGTGCTCCGCGGGCGGCACGTCCACGGTGTGGTCGTCGATCAGCACCAGCGTGGGCACCGAGCGCAGGCCGGTCAGCGTGCCGGCCACGCTGTGGCCGCCCGAGCGGATGGTGATCAGGTTCACGTAGTCCCGGGCGGTGGTGGTGGAGGTGGGACGCACCTCGATGCCCTGCTCCTCGGCCACGGCCGGCGCGTTCACGTAGCTCACGGGCTCGCCCGACACCGCCGAGAAGAAGCCCTTGAGCACCGACAGCGTGAGGATGCGCGTGTCGTACTCGGCGATCTGGCCCTGGTACTCGATCTCCAGCGCCTCGTCGCAGCGGCCGGCGAGCCCGGCGAACACCCGTCCCAGTCGCTCGGCGAGCGGCAGGTACGGCCGGACCGTCTCCGACGCCTCGGCCGCGCTCACGTTCACGGCGAACGGCACGAAGTCACCGGCGAGGGCGAGGCCCACCATCTCGGCGATCGTGTCGCCCGCCTTGTCCTGGGCCTCCACGGTGGAGGCGCCCAGGTGCGGGGTGACCACCACGCTGTCGAGGTCGAACAGCGGCGACTCGGTGGTGGGCTCCGTCGCGAACACGTCGAGCGCCGCGCCGGCGACCCGGCCCTCACGGATCGCGTCGGCCAGCGCGGACTCGTCCACGATGCCGCCGCGGGCCACGTTCACGATGCGCAGCGACGGCTTGGCCCGCGACAGCAGCTCGGCGCCGACGAGGCCGACCGTCTCGGGCGTGCGTGCCAGGTGCAGAGTGATGAAGTCGGCGCGCTCCACGAGCTCCTCGAGGGACACCAGCTCCACGTTGATCTGGCGGGCGCGCTCCGGCGACACGAAGGGGTCGTAGGCGATCAGCTTCATCCCGAATGCCATCGCCCGCTGCGCGACCAGCTTGCCGATCCGGCCGAGGCCGATGATGCCGAGCACCTTGTCGGACAGCTCGACGCCCTCCCACTTGGAGCGCTCCCACCGACCCGCCTTCAGCGCGGCGTGGGCCTGCGGCACGTTCCGGGCCTGCGAGAGCAGCAGCGCCATCGTGTGCTCGGCCGCGGAGAGCGTGTTGCTCTGCGGTGCGTTCACCACCATCACGCCGCGCTCGGTGGCCGCGGCCACGTCCACGTTGTCGAGCCCGATGCCGGCCCGGCCGACCACGATCAGGTCGCGCCCGGCCTCCAACACCTCCCGGGTGACCGTGGTGGCCGACCGGATGATCAGGGCGTGGGCCCCGGGCACCACCTCGAGCAGCTGCTCGGGGGTGAGGTCGAGCTGCACATCGACCTCGTGACCGGCGTCGCGCAGCCGGTCCAGTCCGCCGTCGGCGATCTTCTCGGTGACCAGGACTCGCATGGCGGCCATCCTGCCCGAGCCCGGAACGACCCGGCCAGCCCGCGCGGGCGGCCCCGCCCGGCCGACGCCCCTCAACCTCCGGGCCCCGGACGGCCGATGGACCCCCCGGGACCGGAACACGGGGAACGGAGCACCAGATGACCAGCACCACCACGCGCGGACGGACGCGGCCGCGCATCATGCACCGGGGCCGGGGTCGCCCGGTCGCCGGGCTCGCCGCGGCCCTCGCCGTCGTGGCGGCCGGCGCGCTCGTCGCGGGCTGTGCCCCGATGCCACCGACGCCGCCGCCGGGCGGTCCGGTCACCCCCGTGCTCGCCGGGTCCGTCGGCGGGTTCAGCACGCCGTGGGACCTGCGGTTCCTGCCGGACGGCACCCCGCTGGTGACCGAGCGCGGCGGCCGCGTGGCCGCCGTGGTGGGCGGCGCCCGGCGGGTGGTGGCGACCATCGCCGACGTCTGGGCCCAGGGCGAGGGCGGCCTCATGGGTCTGGCGTTGGATCCCGGCTTCGCCGCGAACCGCTGGATCTACACCTGCTACGCACGGGGCGCGGGCGGGTCCGTGACCGACGTCCGCGTGGTGCGGTTCCGCGTGGCGGAGGCGCTCGACGCACTCACCGACGCCACCCCGATCCTCACCGGCATCCCGGCGGGCGCCGGCAACCGGCACCTGGGTTGCCGGGTGGAGGTCGGCCCGGACGGGATGCTCTGGATCACCACGGGCGACGCCGTGCTCGCTACCGCCCCGCAGGACCCCACCAGCCTGGCCGGCAAGGTGCTGCGGGCCACCACCGCCGGCGCTCCCGCTCCGGGCAATCCCGGCGGGAGCTGGAACCCGTACGTGTTCACGCTCGGGCACCGCAACCCCCAGGGCCTCGCGTTCCGGCCGGAGGACGGCACGCCGTTCGAGGTGGAGCACGGCACCGGGTGCGACGACGAGGTGAACGTCCTGGTCGCCGGCGGGAACTACGGGTGGAACCCGGTGCTGTCGGGCGGCGGCTACGCGGAGGGCGCGCCGATGACGGGACCGGGCGGACGGCCCGCCGCGTGGTCGAGCGGGTGCCCGACCATCGCCCCGTCGGGCGCCACCTTCGTGACCGGCGCCGGGTGGGGGTCCACCCGGGGCACGCTCGCCGTCGCGGTCCTCAAGGCCTCACGCCTGCGACTGTTCGGCGTGAACGGCACCACGGTCACGGGCACGCAGGACGTGGTGACCGACCGGGGCCGCCTGCGCACCGTGCGCAATGCGCCCGACGGTTCGCTGTGGGTCGTGCAGGACGCGTCGCCCGGCGCGCTGCTCCGCTACGTCCCGGGCTGAGCCCGGGGCCCGGCGCGCCCGGCTGCAGCCGGTCGCGTGGACCGTGGCAACATCCCGGTCGTGAACAGGGCGACCGGCGGGGACCGGGTGGAACCCGGCGACGAGCCGGACGTGGTCGTGGTGGGGGCCGGACTGTCGGGTCTGGCCGCGGCCCGGACCCTGGAGGCCCACGGCGTCGGGGTGACCGTGCTCGACAAGGGCCGCTCGGTGGGCGGGCGGCTGGCCACCCGGCGCATCCTCGACGCCCGACTCGACCACGGCGCGCAGTTCTTCACCCAGCGCGGGCCCGAGATGGCGGCGCTCGTCGCCGAACTCGACGGGGCCGGCGTGCTGCGCACCTGGTGCCGGGGGTTCGGGGTGGAGGACGGTCATCCCCGCTACGTGGTCGAGGGCGGCATGAACGGCCTGGCCAAGTACCTCGCCGCCGGGCTCCGCGACGTCCGAACCGGCACCGAGGTCCTCGCGGTCCATCGGGTCGACGGCGGCTGGCGGACCGAGTGGGACGGCGGGTCGGTGACGGCACCGTCGCTGCTGCTGACCGCGCCGGTGCCCCAGACCCTCGCCCTCCTCGACCGCGGCGGTGTGGAGCTCGACCCGGGCATCCGGCCCGCGCTGGAGACCGTCGACTACGACGCGGCGATCGCGCTGCTCGTGGTGCTCGACGGGCCGCCCGCACTCCCCTCCCCCGGCGCGGTGAAGCCGACGAGCGGCCCCTTCGGCTTCGTGGCCGACAACGCGGCCCGGCTCGGCGGCGGCCGCCACGCCCTGACCCTCCACTGCACCCCGCGCTACAGCCGGACCCACCTCGACGACGACCCCGAGCGGCTCGCGGAGCAGCTCCTCCGCGCCGCGCTCCCGTGGACCGGCGGCGCGGGCGTGGCCGAGGTGCAGGTGAAGACCTGGCGGTACGCGGCGCCGCGGCAACTCTGGCCCGAACCGTGCTGCGTGGCGGTGGACGGCGACGAGCCCCTGGTGCTCGCGGGCGACGCATTCGACGGGCCGCGGGTGGAGGGCGCGTACGTGTCCGGACTCGCCGCGGCCGTGGCCCTGCGCCGGGGTCGGCTCAGCGTCGGAGCGTGAGCCGCCGCGCCACGTCGTGCGGCGTGAACCCGAGCACCTGACCGTAGAACGCGAACTCCGACTCGAGCGCCTCCACGATCGTCTCCACGCGGCGGAACCCGTGGCCCTCACCCGGGAACACCACGAGCGCGTGCGGGACCGACCGCGCCGCCAGCGCTTCGCTCAGCACCTCGGCCTGCGACAGCGGCACCACGAGGTCCTCGGCCCCCTGCAGCAGCAGGACCGGCACCCGGATGCGGTCGACGTTCGTGAGCGGTGAGCGGACCCGGTAGCGCTCGGCCTCCGCCGGCAGCTCGCCGACCAGCCCGTCCAGGTAGCGCGACTCGAACTTGTGCGTGTCCTCCGCGAGCGTCCGCAGGTCGGTCACCCCGTACAGGCTGCAGGCCGCGGCGAACCCGCCCGCCCGGTCGTCGGACCCGTCGTCGGGACCGCACAGCGCCGCCAGGGCGGTGAAGCCGCCGGCCGAGCCGCCGCGGATCACGCAGCGCCCCGGGTCCACCCGGCCCTCGGCGGCGAGCCACTGCACGGCGGCCGCGCAGTCCGCCACGTCGAGCACCCCCCAGCCGCCGCGCAGCAGGTCCCGGAACCGACGGCCGTAGCCGGTGGAGCCGCGGTAGTTCACCTCCAACACGGCGAAGCCCCGGGTGGTCCAGAACTGCACCGACGAGGACAGCTCGGCGCGGGCTGCCGCGGTCGGCCCGCCGTGGATGCGCACCACGAGCGGCGGCGCCGCACCGGCTGGACCCTCCGCGGTGGACGAGGTCGGCGGGTACAGCAGTCCGTGGGCCACCGCACCGGGCTCGCCCCCGGTCGTGGGGAACGTGACGTGCTCGGGAACCGAGACGTCCCCGGCCGGCACCACCGCAGCGGCACGGCGGACGTCCGCTGTGCCGCCGCCGTCGAGTTCGAGGAGCCAGACCGTCGTGGGCACTCGCACGCCGCCCGCCACCAGCGCCACGCGCCGACCGTGGACCGCGACGTGCTCCACGTGGGTGATCCCGGGGTCGCCGAGCGGCTCGCACGCGCCCGTGGCCGGATCGCCGACCCACAGCGAGTCCATGCCCTCCGTGGTGGCGGCGAACACCACGCGGCCGTCGTCGGAGAAGCCGTACCGCGACCCGCCGGAGACCCAGCGCGGCTCGCCGACCTCCTCGACCCGGTCGAACACCGGCGAGGTGCCGTCGCCCGCGGCCTCCTCCGGCAGGCCCGCCCGCCCGGCGCGGTGCAGGTGCCAGCGGTCGGCCGCGTCGTCGCACCACCACAGCTCACCGTCGGGTGACCACACGGGCAGGCACACCGACACCGGCCGGCCCAGGGCGGCCGCCCGCGCGTCGCCCCGTCCACCCGCCACGCGGCGGGCGCCCTGCAGACGCGGCGGGCCATCGGCCGGGAGGACCAACCGGCCCGCCCACACCTCCGCGGCGTCCCACGGCAGGTCGGGGTGGTCCCACTGCAGCCACGCCAGCTCCTCGCCCGACGGCGACAGGGTCGGCGCAGCCACGAAGTCCGCGCCACCCACGAGCACCGCGCCCTCCTCGGGCACCGCGGGGTCGGGCACGGCGATCACCGCGAGCTCGTTCACCGGCTCGTCCGCCCCGGGCGCCGCGGCCCCGTGCCGTTCCCGTTCGCACACGATCCAGCGACCGTCGGGGGTGACCACCCCCGCGGCGTGGCGGATCGACCGGCCCGACGCGGCCGGGGTCACGGCGACCGCCCGGGCGCCGCGCAGCTCCACCACGGCCTGGGTCGGACCGTCCACCGCGAACACCCGCGCCGCGTCCTGCCACCAGCTGCCGCCGCCGTACTCGTTCACCGAGCTCCGGTAGGAGCTCTCCTCGGGTCCCTCATCAGCGATGCTGCCGACGAACGCCGCGTCGCCGTCGAGCGGAACGCGGCACACCACGCCGCGCCCGCCCTCGTCGGGACGCACCTCGAGCCACCGGAGCACCGGCGCACCCCACTCGTCGGTCCCGAACCCGACGCCGTCGAAGCGCACGGCACCCGCCGCGGCCGCGGCGGGGTCCAACGGGGAGGGCCACTCCCCGAACGGCAGGACCGGGTTCACCCCTCGGCCAGGCGCTGGATGCGGGCGATGCCCTCCTCGAGGTCCGCGTCACCGAGCGCGAAGGAGAACCGTGCGTAGCCCGGCGACTCGAACGCCTCGCCCGGCACGAACGCCACCTTCGCCTGCTCGAGCACCAGGTCGGCCAGCTCGAGGGTGGTGGCGGCCTGCTCGCCGCCGAGGTCCCGGCCCAGCAGGCCCGACATGTTCGGGTAGGCGTAGAACGCGCCCTGCGGTTCCACGCAGGTCACACCGGGGATGTCGTTGAGCATCCCGTGGATCACCCGCCGGCGCCGGTCGAAGGTGTTCCGCATCTCCTCCACCGCCGACAGGTCGCCCGACACCGCGGCCAGCGCGGCCATCTGCGACACGTTGGCCACGTTCGAGCTCAGGTGGCTCTGCAGGTTCGACACCGCCGCCACCACGTCCGCGGGGGCGATCATCCACCCCACGCGCCACCCGGTCATGGCGTAGGTCTTCGCCACCCCGTTGAGGATCACGCACTGGTCGGCCAGCTCCGGCACCAGGGCGAGGATCGAGTGGTGCTCGTGGCCGCCGTAGGTGAGGTGCTCGTAGATCTCGTCGGTGAGCACGATCACGCCGTGCTCGAGCGCCCAGCGGCCGATCGCCGCCATCTCCTCGGCGGGGTAGACGCTCCCCGTGGGGTTCGACGGCGACACGAACACGAGGGCCTTGGTCCGCGGTGTGCGGGCCGCCTCGAGCTGCTCGACCGTGACACGGAACTCGGTGTCCTCGGTGGTGGGCAGCACGACCGGCACGCCGCCGGCGAGGCGGATCGGCTCGGGGTAGGTCGTCCAGTACGGGGCCGGCAGGAGGACCTCGTCGCCCTCGTCCACGACCGCCAGGATCGACTCGTAGACCGCCTGCTTGCCGCCGTTGGTGATCACCACCTGCGACGGCGCCACCTCCACCCCGGAGTCGCGCAGGGTCTTGGCCGCCACCGCCTCGCGCAGCTCGGGCAGGCCGGGCGCCGGCGTGTAGCGGTGGTTGCGGGGGTCCCGGCAGGCCGCCACGGCCGCCTCGACGATGTAGTCGGGCGTTGCGAAGTCCGGCTCGCCGGCGCCGAAGCCGATCACCGGCTCGCCCGCCGCCTTGAGCGCCTTGGCCTTCGCGTCCACCGCCAGCGTGGCGGAGGGGGCGATGGCGGCGACTCGTCGGGCGATGCGGCCCGTGGCGGCGGTGTTCATGTGCCGAACGCTAGCGGCGCCGCCCCGGGACCCCGGAACCGTGTTTCCGCAGCCACGTGCCCGTGGCTCCGCGGCGGCGCGCCGCACTCCCGGTGAACGGGTTCGCCGCCGCCGCCGACGGCCGCGACACTTGTGGCCGTGAGCACCACCCCCGACATCGCCCTCCCCGACGACCTCCTGCCCCGTGACGGGCGCTTCGGCTGCGGTCCGTCCAAGGTGCGCCCCGAGGCCATCGACATGCTCGCCGGTTCCGCCCCCCACTTCCTGGGCACCAGCCACCGCCAGGCCGCGGTGCGGTTCAAGGTCGGCGAGCTCCGCAACGGCCTCGCCGAACTGCTGTCGCTGCCCGACGGCTACGAGGTGGTCCTCGGCAACGGCGGCACCACCGTGTTCTGGGACGTCGCCACCTTCGGGCTCGTGGAGGATCGCAGCCAGCACCTGACCTTCGGCGAGTTCTCCTCGAAGTTCGCCACCGCGGTGCGCAGCGCCCCGCACCTCGGCGAGCCGGAGGTCATCAGCGCCGAACCCGGTGACCATCCCCTCCCCGTCGCCGCGCCCGGGATCGACGCCTACTGCCTGACCCACAACGAGACCTCCACGGGTGTGGCCATGACACCGTTCCGCCCCGAGGGCGCGGATGACGGCGCACTGGTGCTCGTGGACGCCACGTCGGCCGCGGGCGGCCTCCGCCTCGACGCGTCGCAGACCGACGCCTACTACTTCGCCCCCCAGAAGTGCCTGGCCTCCGACGGCGGGCTGTGGATCGCCGCGTTGTCGCCGGCCGCGATCGAGCGCGTGGAGCGCATCGGTGCCGCCGGGCGCTGGACGCCCGCATCGCTCGACCTGGGCATCGCGCTCGAGAACTCCCGCAAGGACCAGACGTACAACACCCCTGCGCTCGCCACGCTGTTCCTGGCGGTCGAGCAGGTGAGCTGGGTCCTGGAGAACGGCGGCCTCGAGTTCGCCGCGGGACGCTGCGACCGTTCGGCGGCCACGATCTACGACTGGGCCGACGCCCACGAGCTGGCCACGCCGTTCGTTTCCGACCCGGCCAAGCGGTCCCACGTGGTGGCCACCGTCGACTTCGCCGAGTCCGTCGACGCCGCGCAGCTCGCGGCGGTGCTGCGCGACAACGGCATCCTCGACGTGGAGCCCTACCGGAAGCTCGGCCGCAACCAGCTGCGGGTGGCGCTGTTCCCGGCGATCGACCCGGAGGACGTGGCCGCGCTCACCCGCTGCATCGACCACGTCCTCGGCCTGCTGGTCTGAGCGCCGACGGGCCCGGAGCGCACGCGGCGACGCCGATGGCGGGGCGGACCGTCCACCTGCGCCGGGCCCGGCCGACCGACGCGGCCTGGCTGGCCGCGGTGGGCCTCGACCCGGAGAAGATCGGCAGCCAGTACCACCTCGTCGAGGCGCCGTTGCAGCTCGTCGTGGCGCCCGCGCGGGCATTCGCCGCACCCCGGGCACCGGCCGCGGTGATCGAGGTCGACGGTCGGCGCGCCGGCTACGTGGGGCCCAACCCGCTGTCGCGGAACCTCGAGTACTTCCTGCAGCCCTGGGCGCGGGGCGGCACCGGCACCGCGGCGGTCACCGGGTACCTGCGGCACTTCCGGGCCGGCGACCGGGCCCGGCGGTTCTTCGTGGCCACCTCGAACGAGCGCTCGATGACCGTGCTGCTCCGGGCGTGCGCGGCGGTGGGATGGCAGGAGGGCCGTGAGGTCCGGATCGAGACGGCGCGCCACGGTCGCTGGGTGTGGATCCCTCCGGGCTCGCCCGAAGAGGACTGACTCACCGGAACAGGACTCACACGAACAGGACGGACAGGTCCACCTCCACCGCGGTGACCGCCGTCGGGCGGGTCTGCGCCACCGCCCACGGCAACCACGGCCGCGCCGGTGGGCTGGTGTAGTTCGCCACCAGCCAACGGTGCCCACCAAGCGGCACGGCACCCGCGAACGCGGTGTCGCCGGCCGAGGGCAGGTCGGCCAGCCAGGTGAGCCGCCCCTCCTCCGGGTGCACCTCGTACAGCGCGGTGCACTTCGGGGTGGCCGAGTAGACGGCCTGGTACAGCTTCGTGCGCACCGCCTCGGAGCCCCGGCGGAGGCCCAGGTCGAACCGACCACCCATCGCCCGCTGGCGTCGGGTGACGAGGAACGTGCGGTCGCCGTCGCAGAAGAGGAACGGCGAGTCCAGCTTGCGGGGGTCGGGGCGCAGCTCCCACTCGGTGGGTCGCCCGGCCGGGGCCCCGCCGATGTCGGAGCCCCAGCCGCCCGACGGGCCCTCCTTGCGCACCACCACCGCCAGCGAGCCGTCGGGGCGCTCGACGAAGTCCGACTCGGAGCCGCCGTGGTGCACCTCGGGTGATGCCGGGTCGGCCGGTTCCCAGCGGAGCCCGTCGCGGGAGGCCCACATCTCCACCGACAGCGGAACCGGGTGCGCGGTGAAGAGCCGCCCCGCGTGGCGGTACACCGTCATGAGGAGGCGGCCGCCCACGGGCCGGACCCGCCAGACCACGTGGTCCTCGCCGGAGATCGCCTCGGGCTCGCTCCAGTCGCCCTCGGTCCGGCGCTCCGACACCCAGATCCGGTGCGGCTCGAACCGCAGCGCCGCGGTGCCCGCGGTGAACCAGTACATGAGGAGCCGGCCCCGCCACTCCACCAGCCGGGGTTCGCGGACGTCACGGCCCACGGCCACGGTCAGCTCGTGGCGCCACGCGCCGGGCCCGCCACGCACCACGTGGAGCCGGGCGCGATCGGACGCGAAGTGGGTCGGGGCCGTCCGCCAGGCGAGGACGAGTTCGCCGTCGTGACGGCACAGGTCGAGGTTGTTGTTGGCCCGGTCGGGCACCAACCAGGCGGGCAGCCCGGGGCCGGGCACCCACGGCTCGGGCGGGCCCACGGTCACGACGGGGGCGGGTGGTCGGCTCACGGACGAACAGTGCAGCACACGGCACCGGGCACCGGCGCGAGACTCTCGCCCGACGCCCGGGGTGGTCCCGGCGTCGGGGGGACACGCACATGAGCACCAAGGTCGAGGACGTCCGCGCCGCGCTCACGGGACCGGGGGGTCCGTTCGAGGTGGTCGAGACCGACGAGGTCGACGGCCGCCCGATGAGGGTCTACAAGGACCGCTTCAACGACCTCCGCGCGGTGGCGACCTTCGGGCCGGCCCACGGCGACAAAGAGTTCATCGTCCACGGCGACCGTCGCCTCACCTTCGCCGGCTTCACGGACCTGTCCAATGCCACCTCCGCCGGGCTGGCCGCGGCGGGGGTCGGCCCGGGCGACCGGGTCGCGGTCCTGAGCCAGAACAACCCCGAGTGGTGCCTCACGTTCTGGGCGACGGTGAACCTGGGCGCGGTGCTCGTGGGCCTCAACGGGTGGTGGAACGAGGACGAGATCGTCTACGGCCTCGAGGACTCCGGCGCGAAGGTCCTCGTGGCCGACCGCAAGCGGTTCGAGCGCGTGGCCGACCAGGTCGACGCCATCGACTCGCTGGAGCGCGTCTACCTGGTGGACGCGGACCCGGCCGCGCACTCCAGCCCGAAGCTGCACCGCTTCGACGAGCTCACCGCCACCCCGCACGACGGGTTCCCCGACACCCCCATCGACGAGGACGACCCGGCGGTGATCTTCTACACGTCGGGCACGACCGGCCGGCCCAAGGGGGCGATCTCCACCCACCGCAACATGGTGGCCAACCTCCAGAACACGATCTTCCTGCTGACGCTCGGCTCGATGACCACGCCCACCGCGGGTGACGGGGACGCTCAGCCGTCGGCGGCCGGGGGCGGCCAGCCGGTGAGCCTGTTCACCTCCCCGCTCTTCCACGTCTCGGGCTGTCACTCCGGTCTCGTGGTCGGGATGCTGGCCGGCATGAAGATGGTCATGATCGACGGCCGCTTCACCCCGGAGGCCGCCTTCGACCTGATCGAGCGGGAGCGGGTGATGATCTGGGCGACGGTGCCCACGATGATCTGGCGGGCCTGCGAGCACCCCGACCGCCACGACCGGGACACGTCGTCGGTGATCTCGGTGAGCTTCGGCGGTTCACCGTCGGCCGACGAGCTCCAGCGCCGCATCCGCGAGACGTTTCCGAACGTGAAGGCCACCACCAACGCGTACGGGCTCACCGAGTCGTCGTCGGTGGCCACCACGCTCACGGGGGCCGACTCCCTGCGCAAGCCCGACTCCGTGGGCCTGCCGGTGCCGGTGGTGGAGGTCGCCATCGCCGGGCCGGACGGCGCGCACCTGGGTACGGGCGCCACCGGCGAGGTGCTCCTGCGCGGCCCGGTCATCATGCCGGGCTACTGGAACAAGCCGGAGGCCACGGCCTCGACCGTGATCGACGGCTGGCTCCACACCGGCGACGTGGGCCACCTCGACGACGAGGGCTACCTGTTCATCACCGACCGGGCGAAGGACATGCTGATCCGGGGCGGCGAGAACGTCTACTGCGTGGAGATCGAGAACCGTCTCGTCGAGCACCCCGACATCGCGGACGCCGCGGTGGTGGGCGTGCCGCACCCGGAGCTGGGCGAGGAGGTGAAGGCCGTGATCGAGGTGGCACCCGGCGTGGAGCTGTCCGACGCCGCGGTCCGCGAGTGGGTCGCCGCCACCCTCGCCTCGTTCAAGGTGCCCACCTACGTGGAGCGCTGGGACGGGAAGCTCCCCCGCAACGCGAGCGGCAAGCTGCTCAAGAACGTGATCCGGGGCGAGGGCCACGTGAGCTTCGCCGAGACGATGTGATCCAACTCCCCGTGATCGTGCTCCGGGCCGGTTGAGCGGTACCGTCACCCGTCCATGGGCCGCACGACGTGGTGGCGCGACCAGCTGGAGCTGGGGCGGGGCGGTTCCTCGCGGCTCGCGTCCATGGAGGGGCTGCGGGGCCTCGCCGTGCTGCTCGTGTTCTTCGTGCACTACGCGGACCGGGTCATGCCGTGGGTCGGTGAGGCGGCCGTCACCGGTGCGCTGGCCCGCCGGATCGGCGACGCCGGCAACATCGGGGTGGACCTGTTCTTCGTACTGTCGGGGTTCCTGATCTACGGCAACCTCATGGACCGGGAGCAGGCCTACCGGCCGTTCATCCGCCGGCGGATGCGGCGCCTCTACCCCACGTTCCTCGTGGTGCTCGGCGCCTACGTGGTGCTGGCCATCGCCATGCCGTCGGCGAGTCCCGACTTCCCCCGCAACCCGCTCGAGATGATCCCGTACGTCGGGGTGAACGCCCTGTTCCTGCCCGGCATCGTGCCGGTGGACGCGTTCATCACCGTCGCGTGGTCGCTGAGCTACGAGGTCTTCTTCTACCTCACCGTGCCGGTGTTCATCTCGAAGCTCCACCTGCGCACCCGCACCTCGCCGGAGCGGGTGAAGATCCTGCGCCGGTTCGCGATCGGCACGCTGCTCCTCGGTGGGCTGATCTCCGGCACGCACCCCCGCCTCAGCATGTTCTTCGGCGGGATGCTGCTGTGGGAGTGGCTGCGGTACCGCTGGCCCGAGGAGGAGTCCGACCCGGCGGCCGTGCGGCGCATCGACCGCCTGAGCACGTGGTCGCTGCCGGTGGCCCTCGCGGTGTCGTTGATGCTGCTGAGCTCGGTGCTCCAGGGCCTGCCCCGCATCGCCGCGATGCTCGTGCTGTGGCCCATCCTCTGCGCCGGGTGCTTCGCCGTCGACGGTCGCATGCGGCGCTGGTTCTCGTGGACGCCCCTTCGCTACCTCGGCAACATCAGCTACTCGTACTACCTGATCCACTCCCTGGTGCTGCAGGGGTTCTTCCTCGGCCTCGAGCAGGTGTGGGCCCCCGACGGCGAGGCCGGCTGGGCGTTCTGGGTGCTGATGATCCCGGTGTTCGTGCTCACCGTGGCGGGCGCGCTCGCCCTCTTCCTGCTGGTGGAGAAGCCGTTCTCCCTGGACCGCCGGAGCCTGCACCCCCGCACGCTCGGCCGTCGACCCGCGTGACCGGGCGGTTCCACCAGCTGCTCACCCGCGGCGCCTCGCCGGTGCCGGTGACCGCCGCCGCGCTGGTCGCGGTGGGGGTGGTCGGCGTGGCCGGGCTCATCGCGTCGACCCCGGGGTGGGCCGCACCCGCCGCGCTGGTGCTCGTCCTGCCGGTGACCGCCGCCGCGGTGCTCGGGGGCCGCGTGCCCGGCTTCGTCACCGCGGCCGGGGCCGCGGTGGCCCTCTCCACGTGGCTGTCGCCGGCCGGATCGCCCCGGGTGGCGCTCCTCCAGGACGTGGTGGCGCTCGCGGTGTTCGTGGCCGTGGCCCTCGCCGTGTCGGACCTGGCCACGCGCCGGATCGACGCGATGGCCGAGGTGGACCGGCAGCGCAATCTGTTGCTGCGGTCGGTCTCGCACGACCTGCGAACCCCACTCGCCACCATCCGTGGGGTGGCGACCGAGCTGCTCGACGGCCCGGACCACCACGAGGCGACCCGGCGCCGCCTCCTCGAACTGGTGGACGTGGAGGCCGACCGGCTCGACCGCCTCGTGGCCAACCTGCTCGCGCTCGGCCGGATCGAGTCGGGCGGGTCCGCACCCCGCCTCACCCCGGTCGACCTCGGCGCGATGGTCGACGAGACGCTCCGCCGGCGGGCCATGGTCGGCGCGGGCGCCAGGGCGACCGCCGGCCACCCGGGCGCCCGGCCCGACGCAGGCGCCGCCGAACGGGTGACGGTCAGCGCGGTGTCGCCCGGCGGCCCTGTGGAGCTGCTGGCCGACCCGGCCCAGCTCGACGTGGTGCTCGCCAACCTGCTCGACAACGCCGAGCGCCACAGCCCCGACGGCGGGCGCGTGGAGGTGTCGTACCGACTCGGGGAGGATCGCTACGTGGAGCTGACCGTGACCGACCAGGGTCCGGGCGTCTCGCCCGAGGAGCGCGAGCTCGTGTTCCGCCCGTTCCGCTCGGGCACGCTCGCCGGCTCGAGCGGGGTCGGCCTCGCTGTGAGCCGGGCGCTCGTGGAGGGCCACGCCGGCAACATCCGCGTGGACGACGCCCCCGGGGGCGGCGCACGCTTCGTGGTCCGGCTCCCCGTCGACGGACCACCCCGGCAACGCGGCCGGAGGCATCCGTGAACGGGCCCGGCGACGCCACCGAACCCCTCACCGTGCTGGTGGTGGAGGACGACCCGTCCGTGGCCGAGGTGCTCACCACGGCGCTCGGCGCCCGCGGCTACACGGTGGTGGTCACGCGCACCGGCACGGCCGCCGTGCGGGCCGCCGCGGCGGGCGGCGTGGACCTGGTGCTGCTCGACCTCGGCCTGCCGGACATGGACGGCCTCGAGGTCTGCCGCCGGTTGCGCGCCGGACACGGCCCGCTGCCGGTACTGGTGCTCACCGCGGACGGCGACGAGGCCCGCAAGGTCGCCGCGCTCGACCTGGGCGCGGACGACTACGTCACCAAGCCCTTCTCCATGCCGGAGCTGATGGCCCGGCTGCGGGTGGCCGAACGCCACCTGCGCGCGACGGGCCGGACGGGGCCCGACGACGGCGGCACCGGCGGGGGCGGCGGCGCGGTGTCGACCGCGGGACCGTTGCAGCTGGACCGTTCCGGCCACACCGTGCACCTCGACGGCCGTCCCGTGCTCCTGACCCGCAAGGAGTTCCGCCTGCTCGACCTGCTCGTCCGCGAGCCGGGCGCGCTCGTCGAGCACGCGCGGTTGGTCGAGCACGTCTGGGAGGGCGGGGCCGGGTCGAACGGGTCGCTGCGGGTCCACGCCGCGAACCTTCGCCGCAAGCTCGCCGAGGCCGCCGCGGGAGGGGATCCCGGGGTGGAGGTGCGCTCGGAGCCGGGCACCGGCTACCGGCTGGTGATCGCGACCCCCTGAGGGTCGGTCCGGCCGCCGTCGATGAAACACTCCCGAAACGCGAACGACGCACCGCCTTGACGGCGGGCACACGATCGCGAAACACGGCCTTCCTACGTTGCGGCGCATGATTCGTACACGGGTGCAACGTTTCAAGGATCCCTACACGCGGAAGATGTTCTGGGTGATCCTCAGCGGCAAGATGCTCGGCATCGCCATGCTGCTGGTGATCATCAAGGGCCTCGGGTCGTACTTCGGGGCGGAGGCCGGGGCGTCAGCGCTCCAGGACACCGCCGTGAAGGCCGGGGACATCATCAACCCGATCAACACCGTCTGGGTGCTGGTCACGGCCTTCCTGGTCTTCTTCATGCAGGCCGGGTTCATGGCCCTCGAGGCCGGAGTGGCCCGGTCCCGTGAGGCCGTCAACGTGCTCATGGAGTGCGTGTTCGACACGTGCCTCTGCGGCATCCTCTTCTGGGCCATCGGCTTCGCCTTCATGTTCGGCGAGGGCAACGGCGTCATCGGCCACCAGTACTTCTTCCTGTCGGGCTCCACGCCCGCCTACGGGTCGACCGGCATCGCCTTCCTCGCCTTCTTCCTCTTCCAGCTCGCCTTCGCCGACACGGCCTCGACCATCACCTCCGGTGCCATGGTCGGCCGCACCAGCTTCAAGGGCGACATCCTCTACTCGATCGCCGTGAGCGGTTTCATCTACCCGATCTTCGGCCACTGGGTGTGGGGTCCGGGCGGCTGGCTCGGCAACACCATGGGCTGGTTCCAGGGCCTCGTCCCCGACGGCACCGTCTTCCGTGACTTCGCCGGCTCCACCGTGGTGCACACCGTCGGCGGCCTCATCGCCCTGGCCGGCGCCGTGGCCCTCGGCCCCCGCCTCGGCCGCAAGTTCGTGCCGGACGGCGGCGGCCTCTTCCCGCCGCACGACCTGGTGATGGCCTCCCTCGGCGCCGTGATCCTGTGGTTCGGCTGGTACGGGTTCAACCCCGGCTCCACCCTCTCCGCGATGGACTGGGAGGGCATCGGCAGGGTCGCCGGCAACACCACGCTGGCCGCCTGTGCGGCCGGCCTCACGGCGGTGTTCTTCGTCTACCCCCGCTCGAAGAAGTGGGACCTGGGCATGAGCCTCAACGGCTTCCTCGGCGGCCTCGTCGCCATCACCGCCCCCTGCTACTGGGTGAACCCGTTGGGAGCGGTGATCATCGGCGCCATCGCCGGCATCATCGTCCCGCTCGGCGTGGACCTGCTGGAGCGGCTCCGCATCGACGACCCCATCGGCGCCGTGCCGGTCCACATGGTCGCCGGCATCTGGGGCACCCTCGCCGTGGGCCTGTTCGCCACCGGCGACTACGGGATCCCCACGCCGACCGGCGCCGACAACTCCGCCCCGATCACCGGCCTCCTCTACGGCGGCGGGACGGGCCAGCTGATCGCCCAGGTGATCGGCAGCGCCTCCTGCCTCGTGGCGGTCGGGCTCGTCTCCTTCGCCCTGATGAAGGGCCTGCGGATGCTGCCCGGCTCCTGGAACCTCCGGATCGGCCGGGACGAGGAGCTCGAGGGCATCGACATCGTCGAGCACGGCGTGCCGCCCTACCACCTCGAGTCCGGTGCCGGCGTGGTCTACATCACCCCGGTCAGCCCCGGCTCCCTCGAGGCCGAGGACCGGGCCAAGGCCGAGGCGAAGGCCGCCAAGGCGAAGGCCTAGGACTCCGACGGGGAGGACACGGCCGGACGGCCCCCGGCCCGGTCCTCCCCGCCGGCACCCGCGGTTGCGGGAGGTACGACGTCCACCCGGACCCACCGGGTGGACGTCGTGCTGCGCGTTCACAGCGGGTTCCGTGTTCGGAAACACCAACGAAACAGATCCTTCCTACGTTGCCCCGCAACCTGCTCGCCCCTGAATGGGGCGCACAGGTGGCCGTGCCGGCCGTGGCGCGGTCTCGGGCCGAATCCCCGCTGCGGCGCGGCTTCGCCAGACGAAGGAGGACTCCCTGGTGTTCAGGACCCGAAAGGCCAAGGCGCTCATCGGCCTGGCCATCGCCGGAACGTTGCTGGCACTGCCGGCCGTGGCGATGGCCCAGGACGCACCGGAGCCGGTCTTCCCGGCAGGAGCGATCCCCGCTCCCTCCGATGTCGGCATCAGCCTCAACCTGCTCTGGATCGTCATCGGCGCCGCGCTGGTGATCTTCATGCAGGCCGGCTTCGCCCTGGTCGAGACCGGCTTCTGCCGCTCCAAGCACGCCGCCCACGTCGTCACGACCAACCTGGCCATCTTCGGCCTCGGCTTCGTCGGGTTCTTCTTCATCGGGTTCCCGCTCATGTTCGGCGGCTACAGCTACCCCGGCTACTTCGGCTTCGAGGAGGCGCTCGGCGGCCCGCTGCTCGGCAGCGGGAACTGGATCTTCCTCTTCACGGCGAGTGACGCGTTCGCACTGAACAGCATCCCGTCGGAGCTGCTCGTCCCGGTCGCGGCGTTCTTCCTCTACATGGTCGCCTTCATGGACACGGTGGCCACGATCCCCACCGGCTCGATGGCCGAGCGCTGGAAGTTCAAGAGCTTCATCGTCTGGGGCCTCTTCTGCGGCGCGATCTACTACCCGATCTTCGGCGCCTGGACCTGGGGCGGCGGTTGGCTCGCCAAGCTGGGCAACAGCATGGGCCTCGGCTTCGGCTACGTGGACTTCGCCGGCTCCGGAGTGGTGCACGCCGTGGGCGGCGTGGCCGCGCTCGCCGGGGCCATCGTGCTCGGGCCCCGCATCGGGAAGTTCGGCAAGGACGGCAAGGCCCGCGCCCTGCCCGGCCACAACATCCCGATGGCGATCCTCGGCGCCATGATCCTGCTCTTCGGCTGGTTCGGCTTCAACGCCGCCTCCACGTTCGCCGGCACCGACGTGCGCTTCACCGTGGCGGCGGTCAACACCGGCATCGCCGGCGCCTTCGGCCTGGTGGCGTCGCTGTTCTGGATCATGAAGCGGACCGGCAAGCCCGATCCCGGCATGATCGCCAACGGCCTGCTGGCCGGCCTCGTCGCCATCACCGCCCCGTGCGCCTTCGTCGATCCCTGGGCAGCGGCCCTCATCGGACTGATCGCCGGCGTGCTCGTCGTCGAGGCGGTGTTCTTCGTGGAGCGCCGCGGCGTCGACGACCCGGTGGGTGCCGTGGCGGTGCACGGCATCTGCGGGTCCTTCGGTGTGCTCGCCCTCGGCATCTTCTCGACCGGTGAGTACGGTCAGCTCTGGAACGGCACCGACAACGGCGACGCCGGTGTCACCGGGATCCTCTACGACGTGTCCCTCGGCGGGAAGCAGCTCCTCGCCCAGGCCATCGGCGTCGCCGTAATCTGGACCGTCATCTTCGGCGTGGCCTTCGCCTTCTTCAAGATCCAGAACGCCGTCACCAAGGGCGGCATCCGCTCCTCGGTCGAGGACGAGCTGGTGGGCCTCGACTACCCGGAGATGGGCGTCACCGCCTACCCCGGCGACGTCAGCTACTCGCTGCAGGACATCGTGGTGGAGCAGCTGCCCAAGGCCCAGCAGGACGAGGTCGCCAAGGGCGAGATCGACCTGTCGAAGGCGCCCACCCCCTGATCTGACGCATCGACGGACACGGGCCCGCCCCTCCGGGGGCGGGCCCGCCCGCGTTCCGGAGCGGAAGGTGGCGATGCCTAGGGTGGGCGCCGTGGATCCGGCCGGCTACCCCGCTCCCCTCCTGCCCGACGGCACGTACGACGCGATGGTCGTCGACGCCGACGCCGCGGGCGCCGGCACCACGGTGGAGCTCGCGATCAGCACCGGCGAGTTCAAGGGCCAGGTGCTCGCCCTCGCCTCCGACGAGCCACTCGGCGACCCGATCGACCTGCTCGGCATGCCGGCCACCCTCACCGTGGCCTTCGGCGTCCCGTCCGTGCGCATCGACCGGTAGTCGGCCGCCCGGCGCGGCAATCGGGGCGCCCACGGAGCCGGTCGCCTGCGAGGCTGGCCGCATGGAACCGGGCACCCACCCCCACTGGCCGCTGTGGGACCTATGGGTCCGCACGCCCCGCCTCGAGCTACGCCCGGTCCGCGAGGCCGAGATGGCCGACCTCGTCGGGGTGATCGACGCCGGGCTCCACGATCCGGCCACGATGCCGTTCGCCCTGCCGTTCACCGACGAGGAGCCCGTGCGCCGCGCCCGCGACAGCTACCGCTTCTGGTTTTCCACCTGGGCGAACTGGTCACCCGAGGCATGGCACCTGGTGCTCGTGGCGTACGAGACCGCTCCGGACGACGGTGGGCCCGCCCGGTGCGTCGGCTGCCAGAGCCTGCGGGCCGACGCCTTCGCCCGCCTGGGCGTCGTGGGCTCCGGCTCGTTCCTCGGCCTGGAGCACCAGGGCCGGGGGCTGGGCCGCGAGATGCGCGCCGCCGTGCTCACCCTCGCGTTCGACGGGCTCGGCGCCCGCCGCGCCGAGACCGAGGCCTACGACGACAACGTCGCGTCGATCCGGGTGACCGAGTGGGCGGGCTACCGCCCGAACGGCGACGGGATCGTCGCCCGCCGCGACGCGTCGGCCCGGGTGGCGAAGTTCGCGCTCGACCGCGCCGACTGGGACGCGCGCCGAGCCGCGGATCCGCCGGTCCCGGTGGTCACGTTCGACGGCCTCTCACCGGCCGCGCTCGAGATGTTCGGCGCGACACTCCCCTGAACCCGACGGGCCCGTCAGCCCCCGACGAGGAGGGCGCGGACGGCGTCCTCGCTGTCGTCATCCGCGAGCACGAGCACCTCGTCGCCGGCGGCCAGCGTGGTGTCACCGCGGGGCACCACCACCGAGTCACCCCGGATGACGGCCACCACGGTCGACCCGCGCGGGAAGCCGAGGTCGACGATGCTGCGCCCGGCGGCCGGGGTGCCCTCGGCGAGGCGCACCTCCGACAGGCGGACGGCCCCGCCGCCCAGCGCCAGGAGGCGCACGAGGCTCCCCACCGTCACGGCCTCCTCCACCAGCGCGGTGAGCAGGTGCGGGGTGGACACCGACACGTCGACGCCCCAGGTCTCGTTGAAGAGCCACTCGTTGTCGGGGTTGTTGACGCGGGCGATGACGCGGGGAGCGCCGTACTCCTGCTTGGCGAGGAGCGAGACCACGAGGTTGTCCTCGTCGTCACCCGTCACGGCCACCACCACGTCCGCTCGCTCGGGGTGCACGGCCGCGAGGTCGTCGATCTCGCACGCATCGCCCACCACCCACTCGGCGCCCGCCGCTGCACCGGTGTCGGCCGCCTCGGCCACCCGCTGCGCGTCCGCGTCGAGGATCACCACCTCGTGACCCGCGCCGACGAGCTCCGACGCGATGAACGTCCCGACCTTGCCACCACCCACCACGAGCACCCGCATCAGTGACCTCCCGCGGTCGGTTCGGGACCGGACGCGGCCCGGTCGTAGTCCTCCACGTCGGCCGCGGCGACGGCCACCCACACGACGTCGCCCTCCTGGAGCGCCGTGCCCGGGCGGGGCAGCACGCTCGCACCGTTCCGCCCGACGGCCACCACGCGGCCGAGGCCGCCGGCCTCGAGCTCCTCGAGCGGGTGGCCCGCCCACGACGGCGCCACCGGACGCTCGAGCAGCACCACGCCCTCCTGAGGCACCGTCCAGACCGGCTCGGTCGGCGACGGCAGCAGCGTGCGCACCACCCGCTCGGCGGTCCAGCCCACCGACGCGACGGTCGGGATGCCCATTCGCTCGTAGATCGCGGCGCGCTTGGTGTCGTAGATCCGGGCGACCACCCGCTCCACCCCGAAGGCCTCCCGGGCCACGCGGGCGGTGAGGATGTTCGTGTTGTCGCCGCTGGTGACGGCGCCCACCGCGTCGGCCTCCTCGGCACCCGCCGCCCGCAGGCGGTCGCGGTCGAAGCCGACGCCCACCACGGTGCGGCCGGAGAAGTCCGACGGCAGCCGGCGGAACGCCTCGGGCCGCCGGTCGAGCACGGCCACGCTGTGGCCGGCCTCCTCGGCGCGGACGGCGAGGTTCGACCCCACGCGCCCGCATCCCACGATGATCACGTGCACGACGGCACCTCCTGTCCGGACCGGCGGCGCCCTCGGGGGATCGGCACGGCGGCCTCGGGGCCGACCGTACGCCCGGGCCGGCCCCGTCGGTCAACCGTCCGCGCCCCCGGACGCGTCAAGAACGCGCCAATTGTCGCCGTCTTGGCGCGCCCGGGCTTCCCGGCCGCGCCGTCGCGGGTCTTGACTGGACCCGATGACGCTCGAGCAGGAACAGCAGGCGCCGGCGGGCACGGAGGCCGTGCCCACCCCCCGGCCCGTCAACCACCTGGTCCACCTCCCGGAGTCCAGGTCCTACCAGTGGAAGCGCAAGGTCCTCGGGCCGCCGCTCCACAACGAGGCGATCGAGCACGAGCGCCTGGGCAAGCCCACGGCGCTCGCCGTGTTCGCCTCGGACTGCATCTCGTCCTCGGCCTACGCCACCGAGGAGATCCTGCGGGTGCTGATCGTGGCGGTCGGCGTCTTCGCCTTCTCGCTCGTGATGCCCATCACCATCGCCATCTTGGTGGTGCTGGTGTTCCTGATCCTCTCCTACCGCGAGACGATCAAGGAGTACCCCACCGCGGGCGGCGCCTACATGGTGACCCGCGACAACTTCGGCCTCATGCCGGCCCAGGTGGCCGGCGTGTCGCTGCTCACCGACTACGTGCTCACCGTGGCGGTCTCCACCGCGGCGGGCACGGCGGCGCTGGCCTCGTTCTTCCCCGGCCTCACGCCGTACAGCGTGCCGATCGCGGTGTTCTTCACCTTCATGATCGCCTTCGGCAACCTGAAGGGGATCAAGGAGTCGGGCAAGGTCTTCGCGGTCCCCACCTACTTCTTCGTGGCGATCATGTTCGTGATGCTCGCCGTGGGCGCCTGGAAGGCGGCCAACGGCGAGCTGGTGCAGAAGAGCATCGAGGGCATCAAGGGCGCGGTGCCGATCGGCAACGCCGGCGTGGGCGACGCCATCCTCTACGGCGCCGGCATCTACGTGGTGCTCCACGCCTTCGCCTCCGGCGGCACCGCGGTGACCGGCGTGGAGGCCATCTCCAACGGCGTGACCGCCTTCAAGAAGCCCGAGTGGAAGAACGCCCGCACCACCCTCGTGATCATGGGCGCCGTGCTGGGCGTGCTGTTCTTCGGGCTGTCGTGGCTGGCGGTCAAGATCCACCCGGTGCCCTACGAGAACGGCGTGCCCACCGTGATCTCCCAGATCGGTGAGGCCGTCTTCGGCCGGGGCCCCCTCTGGGCCATGCTGCAGGCCGGCACCGTGATGATCCTGATCATGGCGGCGAACACCAGCTTCGCCGACTTCCCCCGCCTGGCCTCGTTCCACGCGGGCGACAACTTCATGCCGAAGCAGCTCACCAAGCGGGGCCACCGCCTGGTGTTCTCCAACGGGATCATCTTCCTGGCCGTCAGCGCCACGGTCCTGCTGATCGTGACCGGGGCGAAGGTCGACCGGCTCATCCCGCTCTACGCCATCGGCGTGTTCACCAGCTTCACGATGAGCCAGGCCGGCATGGCCCGCCACCACATCCGCAAGAAGGAGAAGGGCTGGAAGGTCGGCCTCGTCATCAACGGCATCGGTGCCGTCCTGACCCTGATCGTCTCGGTGGTCATCCTCGTCACCAAGTTCACCCACGGCGCCTGGGTCATCGTGATCCTCGTCCCGCTGATGGTGTGGGGCCTCGCCCGGCTCAACAAGCAGTACGAGTCGGAGATCACCGAGCTCGAGGAGGAGGCCTCCGACGTGGCCGCAACCACCCCGGTGGTGCGCCACCACGCGGTGATCGTGCTGGTCGACAGCCTCGACGTGCCGGCCGCCCGGGCCCTGCAGTACGCCCGCACCCTCTTCCCGGACCGAATGAAGGCCGTCCACCTCGACCTCGACCCCATCCGCACCGAGGACCTGGTGAACGCCTGGGGCCGGCTCGGCTACACGAACTTCCCGCTCGAGGTGGTGGAGTGCCCGGACCGCCGGGCGTCGCGCGCCGCGGCCGAGGTGGTCGCCCGCGAGCTGCAGGTGCCCGACACCGAGGTCACCGTGCTCCTCCCCCGCCGGATCTACGCCCGGGCCTGGCACCGGCTCGTCCACGACCGCACCGCCGACAACATGGCCCGTGCGCTCGCCGGCATCCCCCACTGCAACGTCACCTTCGTGCCGTACCTCATGGGCGGCCGTGAGGTCACCCTGCTCGAGCCGCCGGCCACCTCGGCCCGCGGCCACCGGCGCTCGCCCCGCCACGCGGAGGCCCCCGCGGCGGACCCGGGTTCCCCCACCGGGCTCGCCGCGGTCGGTCACCGCGACCACGTGTCGGTCACCGGCAAGGTGCACTCGGTGCGGGTCCAGCCGCTGCGGGGCACGCCCACGTTCGAGATGACCCTGGTGGACGACTCCGGCGGAGCGCTCGAGGTGGTGTTCCTCGGCCGGCGCGGGATCGCCGGGATCAGTCCCGGGGTGACGGTGACGGTGGACGGCACCGTGGGCGAGCACCGCGGACGCCTCGCGATGCTCAACCCCGCCTACCGGATCGAACTGGCCACCCCCACGCCGTGACCGACCGCGGCGCGCACCGCGGCGCGCATCGCGGCACCCCTGCAGCGGTCGCCGGCAGCGTCGCGGCACTCGCCACCGCCGCGGTGTTCGGCACCGCCGAACGCCAACTGCACCCGGCGAACGTGGCGCTCCTGCTCATGCTCGTGGTGATCGGCGCGGCGGCCGTCGGTGGCCGCCGGGCGGGTGTGGTCACCGCAGCGGTCGCGGCGCTGTCGTTCAACTTCTTCACCACCGAGCCGGTGCACACGCTGCGCATCGAGGACGCGGGTGACCTCCTGAGCTTCGTGCTGCTCCTGGCCGGCGGGTTGGCCGTGGGTCAGCTGGCGCACGTGGCCGCGGAGCGCGGGCGGCGCGCCGCGCGTCACGAGTTGGGGATCCGCCGCCTCCACGAGCTCGCGGAGCTGGTGGGCCGCGGCGCCTCCAACGAGGTGCTGCTCGACCGGGCCACCCGGTACCTCACCGACGAGCTGTACCTGCGGTCCTGCGACTTCCGCTGGGGCGACGGCGGGGAGGAAGACGTTCCGGCGCTCGCCCACGACGCGACGCTGGCACCGCCGCTGCAGCACGCGCCGGGCGGTTTCGCCCTGCCCGACGGCGGGCTGGCGCTCCCGGTCACCGACGGCGACACGGTGGTCGGCCGCTTCACGCTGCACCCGTCACCCGGCCGCGGCGTGTCGCTCGCGGACCGGCGGGTGGCGGTGCTCGTGGGCGACGTGCTCGCCCCGGCGCTCGCCTCCCGCCGGCCGGAACCCTGACCGGAGATCAGCTCCGGGCTGCCGCGAAGCCCTTCTCGAGGTCCTCGATGATGTCCTCGACGTTCTCCAGGCCGACCGAGAGGCGGATCAGGCCCGGGTCCACCCCCGTGGTCACCTGCTCGGCCTCGGTGAGCTGGCTGTGCGTGGTCGACGCCGGGTGGATCACGAGGCTGCGCACGTCACCGATGTTGGCGAGGTGGCTGTGCAGCTCGAGGGCCTCCACGAACTTCTTCCCGGCCTCACGGCCGCCCTTGATGATGAACGCCGGCACCGAGCCCGCGCCCTTCGGCGTGTACTGCTGCGCTCGGGCGTGGTACGGGCTGGAGGGCAGGCCGGCGTAGGCCACCGACTCCACCTGGTCGTGGGCGGCGAGGTACTCCGCCACGGTCTGGGCGTTGGCCACGTGGCGCTCCATCCGCAGCGACAGCGTCTCGATGCCCTGGATCAGCAGGAACGCGTTGAACGGGCTGATCGACGCGCCGATGTCGCGCAGCAGCTGCACGCGGGCCTTGATGATGTACGAACCGGCACCCAGCGCGGGCCAGTAGGCGAGGCCGTGGTAGCTCGGGTCGGGCTCGGTGAACTGCGGGAACTTGTCGTTCTGGGAGAAGTCGAAGTTGCCGCCGTCGACGATCACACCCGCGATCGCCGTGCCGTGGCCCCCGAGGAACTTCGTGGCCGAGTGCACGACGATGTCGGCGCCGTGGTCGAGCGGGTTCAGCAGGTACGGGGTGGCGACGGTGTTGTCGACGATGAGCGGCACGCCGTGGGCGTGGGCCACGTCGGACACCGCGGCGATGTCGAGGATGTCGTTCTTCGGGTTGCCGATCCCCTCGCCGTAGAACGCCTTGGTGTTCGGCTGCACGGCCTTGGCCCAGGCGTCGAGGTCGTCGGGGTCCTCCACGAACGACACGTCGATGCCGAGCTTGGGCAGCGTGTAGTGGAAGAGGTTGTAGGTGCCGCCGTACAGCGCCGCGGAGCTCACGATGTGGCTTCCGGCCTCGGCCAGGTTGAGGATGGCGAAGGTCTCGGCGGCCTGGCCCGAGCTCACCACGAGCGCACCCGGGAGGCCCACCGCGGTGGAGGTGGCGTTCTCCAGGCTGGCGACGCGGGCCTCGACCACACCCTGGGTCGGGTTCATGATCCGGGTGTAGATGTTGCCGATCTCGGCCAGCGCGAAGAGGTTGGCCGCGTGGTCGCTGTCGCGGAACTGGTAGGCGGTGGTCTGGTAGATCGGGGTGGCCCGGGACCCGGTGGTGGGGTCGGGTTCGGCCCCGGCGTGGATCTGGCGGGTGTCGAAGCCCCACTGCTCGCTCATGTCGCTGCTCCTGCTCCTGGGTTCCGTGGCGTCGGCACGCCGGTGGCGGACCGCCGCAGCATAGGGCCCTAATCCCGACCGATCTAGTCGGGATTGCGGGAGCGGATCCTGCGATCACCGCCCCGACGCGCCGGTGCCGGCCGCCCCGGGAGGGACGGCCGGCACCGACGGGGTGCTGCGGGGCGCTGCGGAGTGAGGCGGGGATCAGACCCGCTCGAGCACGTTGGCGTCGTCCTGGTAGGCGCTCTCGCCGTGCTGCGTGACGTCGAGGCCCTCCATCTCCTCCTCCTCCGTCGCCCGCAGACCGATCGTGGCCTTGATGGCGAAGAGGATCACCGCGGTGACCACGGCGGAGTAGATGATCGTGGCGCCGTTGGCGATGGCCTGCTCGGCGAGCAGCGTGAACCCGCCGCCGTTGAGCAGCCCGTCCATGTGGCTGACCTCGGGGTTCCAGGCCCGGAAGTGTTCGGCGTCGGCGAAGAGGCCGATCAGCAGCGAGCCCACGAGGCCGCCGACGAAGTGCACGCCGACCACGTCGAGGGCGTCGTCGAAGCCCGCCTTGAACTTGATCCGCACGGCGAAGCAGCAGACCACGCCGGCGGCGAGGCCGATGAGGATCGACGAGTTGGTCGTGACGAAGCCGCAGGCGGGGGTCACGGCCACCAGGCCGGCCACGATGCCGGACGCGGCGCCGAGGTTGGTGACCTTGCCGTCACGGATGCGCTCGGTGATCACCCAGGCGAGGCCACCGGCCGCCGCGGCGAGGAAGGTGTTCATGAAGGCCTGCACGGCCTGGCCGTTGGCACCCAGGGCGGAGCCGGCGTTGAAGCCGAACCAGCCGAACCACAGGATGCCGGTGCCGATCATGACGAGCGGCATGTTGTGCGGGGCGTGGCCCTCGCTCGGCCAGCCCCGGCGCTTGCCGAGGATCATCACGGCCACGAGGGCGGCGATGCCGGCGTTGACGTGGATGGCGGTGCCGCCGGCGAAGTCGAG
>JBMOJH010000046.1:0-26928 GCA_049316905.1 Microthrixaceae bacterium
TCAGGCGCCGGCGAGCGCGAGATCGAGATCGAACGGTCGCGACGTGAGGACCGCCGCGCTGCTGCGACGGTCGACCCCGTCGGCAGCGTCGAACTCCACCGCCACCGGGCCCGCCGCGGCCGAGGCCACGAGGATGCCGGGCTCGGCGGCCGGTTCCGCGGGTTCGGCCGGACGCACCGGCAGCGGCACCACCGGCGCCACCGCGGGCTCGGCCACCGGACGGCTCGGCTTCGTGGCGTACTCGTCCACGTACGGCTGGCCGGTGAGCGAGCGGATCTCGAACATGACCTCGTCGGTGAGCTGCCGCAGGACCATTCGGTCATCGGCCCGGTCGACGTAGCGCTCCACCGGGATCGGGCGGCCGAAGCGCAGGTGCACCCGGCGGAAGGGCGTCGGGAAGCGGGCGTCGGCGGGCTGCACCACGTCGGTGCCGATGATCCCCACCGGGACGATCGGGCTGTTCGTGCGCAACGCCAGCCGGGCCAGGCCGGTGTGGCCCCTGTGCAGGAGGCCGTCCCGGGCCCGGGTGCCCTCCGGGTAGATCCCGAACAGCTCGCCCGCCTCGAGGATGCCGGCCGCCGCGTCGAGCGCCCGGGTCGACGCGTCACCGCCGGAGCGGTCGATCGGGATCATCCCCATTGCCGGGAACAGGTACTTGGTCTTCCAGTCGTCGAGGTACTCGGCCTTCCCGACATACGTGATGCGCCGCGGCAGGACCAGCGGCACGAAGAACGAGTCGAGCACCGAGATGTGGTTGGGGGCGATGATCGCCCCGCCGGTCGACGGGACGTGCTCGAGACCCTCGGTGGTCACCTTCCAGAGGAAGCGGAACGGCGGCGTGAGAACGGCCTTGCACAGCGTCTGGATCTGGCCTGCGTCGCGTCCCACACCTCCTCCTCTCCGTCCCGGCCCACCCGGTGCTCTCGTCGTGACCGGCAGCCTATCGGTGGCGCCGGTCCGGCCCGGGGAGGAATCCGGAGAGGTCACACAGCGGTCACACTCCCGTCACCGACCCCGTCGGCCGGACGTGCACATGCTATCAGTTTCCGGAGTTCCGGTGCTGCCATCCACCGGGACGGCCGAACCGGGACCGGCCGGCGTGGCTCACTCGGTGACGACGCCGACAGGGCGGGAGGTGTCGACGCCCAACAGCGCGGCCGCCTCCGACACCCCCACCCCCCGCGCCGCGGCCGCGTCGATCGCGGCCACCGCGCCCGGGGTGTCGAGGTCCTCGTCGAGGGCCTTCCGGACGTCGCCCAGCGCACCCGACCCCGCGCCGGCGCCGACCCAGCGGCGCAGGCGCTCGTCCGCGGCGGGCATCAGCTCGCCGTGCCACTCCCAGCTGTCGCGGTAGTGGTGACCGATGCAGGCGAGCCGGATCGCACGTGGGTCCCAGAACTCCGACAGGTTGGACACGAAGACCAGGTTGCCGAGCGACTTCGACATCTTCTCGCCGTCCATCCGGACCATGGCCTGGTGCATCCAGTGGCGGACCAGTGGCTCGCCGGTCGCCGCGTGGGACTGGGCGGCCTCGCACTCGTGGTGCGGGAAGATCAGGTCGGACCCGCCACCGTGGAGGTCGATGGTGGTGCCCAGCTCGCGCAGGCACAGCGCCGAGCACTCGATGTGCCAACCGGGTCGACCCGGCCCCCAGAGCGTGTCCCAGGACGGCTCGTCGGGCAGCGACGGCTGCCACAGGACGAAGTCGAGCGGGTCGCGCTTGTGGGGGTCGTCCACGTTGCCGCCGCGCTCGGCCGCGAGCGCCAGCATCTCGTCGCGGGTGTAGTGGCTGATGGAGCCGAAGCCGTCGTACTTCGCCACCTCGAAGTAGACCGCGCCCCCCGCCCGGTAGGCGTAGCCGCGGTCGAGCACCATGCCGATGAAGCCGCGGATGTCGGGGATGGCGGAGGTGGCCCGGGGCTCGGACCACGCGGGGATCGTCTCGAGCCGGGCCATGTCGGCGTCGAAGCGGGCGAGCTCCGCTGCGGCGAGGTCGAGGTAGTGCACGCCGAGCTCGCGGGCCTTCGGCAGGATGCTGTCGTCCACGTCGGTCACGTTGCGCACGCAGCGCGTGTCGTGGCCGAGGTCGCGCAGCCGACGCTGCAGCACGTCGTAGGTGAGGTACGTCGCCGCGTGACCCAGATGGGTCGAGTCGTACGGCGTGATGCCGCACGTGTACATGGTGACCACCCGGTCGGCCGGCTCGAAGGGCACGACCTCACGGCGGGCCGTGTCGTAGAGACGCACGGCCGGAGGCTACCGGCGCGTCACTGCGGCAGGCCGGTGAAGCGGATGGCGACGCGGGTCTTGTACTTGACGTTCACCTGCAGCAGCACGGCGGCGAACGCCTCGATCGGCGCCGCGTTGGAGAGCTCGCCCGCGTCGACCGCCCGCAGGTCGGGGATCTTCTGCACGATGTCGATCGTGGTCGCGGTGGCCGACGGGTGGTCGGAGCACACGAGCACGTCGGACTCCACCGGGTGGCCGATGTCGCCGAGCTCCTTGGCCGGCACGTGGTGCATGGTCGCGGCCACCAGCGAGCGGGGCACGGCCGCCTGGACCGACGCGGCCACCGACCCGCGGGGCGGCACGAGCGGCTGGAACTCGTGGCCCACGCGGGCGAGCGCGTTCGCCATCGAGATCACGACCTTGCCCTTGAGCTCCCGGGCGCACTCGGCGGCGGTGGCGCCGGCGGCGTCCCACGGGGTGGCGATGAAGACCACCTCGGCCGAGGAGGCCTCGTGGTTGTCGCCCGCCTCGATGCTCAGGCCCCGGTCGGGCCAGCGCTCAAGGATCTTGTCGCGGACCTCCATCGCCCGGTACTTCGAGCGGGAGCCGACCACCACGTCGAAGCCCACCGAGGCCAGCCGAGCCGCCAGGCCGCTTCCGGCCGGACCTGTTCCACCCAGGACACCGATCTGCATCCCGCCACCCTACCGTTCGGTAACTTCCGCCCCTCAAGTGGAGGAGGGCTCCCCGAGGCGCCGGGCCGGCGTCGTCGATCCGGCTGCGGGCCCCTGTTCGGGCCCCCGGGCCGGCGCCGGCCACCAGACGCGCTCGCGCGATCGGCCGTCGCGGTCCGCGGTCATCGCGGCCAGGAAGTCGTCGTCGAGCTGGCTCGGGTAGCAGCGGCGGAGCCGACGGTGCAGGGCCTCCCCCACCGGCGCCGACACGTCATGCGGGTCCGACAGGCCCGCCGCGGTGAGCTGGGCGCGCACCCCGTCGGCACCGTCCCACGCCGCGTAGGGCCGGTCCTCGTAGAACCCGACGGGCACGCCGTCCGCGGCCGTCTCGGCCCCGAGGTACGCGAGCAGCTGGTGGTCGACGTGGCCGCCGACCCCGGCCGGGAACAGGACCAGGTCGGGCCGGGCGCGGGACACCGCCGCGGCCAGGTCCGCCCGCAGCGGGTTCAGCAGCGGATCACCGGCCACGGCACGCTCCGGGTCGAGCAGCACCTCCCCGGGCACGCCGCGCAGCAGCGCCTCCTGCGCGCGCCCCACCGACAGCCGGTAGCCGAACGACCGGGACGCGAGCAGCTCCTCGCCGCGGCGCCACAGCGACACCACCGGCGCCCGAGCGGGCGTGGGGTGCACCCAGCGGGTCCAGTTGGTGCGGCCGAACACCACGTGGACCCGCACGTCGCAGTCCGCGAGCGCGCCGTCGAGGAGCGACTGGCCGAGCGAGAGCGGCGCGTCGTCGAAGTGCGGGGAGACGACGAGCACGCGGGTCGGGGGCCCGGACGGGCGCGGGGGCGTGGTCACCGGTGGTCCTCCCAGTACCCGGGGTTCGCCACGGCGAGGGCGTCACGGACCGAGGCCCGGACCAGGGTCATGACGTCGTCGAGGTGGTGGTCGTGGTCACCCGCCCGGATCGCGGCGGCGAGCTCGGCGTCGTCGGCCGCGCCCAGCGCGGCGAGCCGGCCGGCGTGGAGCCCGGCGGCGACCGGTCCCAGCTCGAGCTCACGGCGCACCAGCGCCACTGCGTTGGCCGCCACCCGCGCGTGGAACCCGAGACGACCCTCGACGCCCTCGCGGACCTCGCCCAGGTACTCCTCGACCGCCTCGAGGAGCTCGCCGGCGGCGGGTCGGCCGTAGGGCGCGGGTCGCGGGTCGGCCCCCGTGGCGGCCACCGGTTCGTACGGGTCCGGCCCGGCCAGCAGGTGCAGGAGGTCCTCCTCGTTCTCGGCGGCCCGCCGGCCGATCGCTGCCAGCTCCACCGAGCGGTGCAGGCCGTGCAGGTGCGTCGAGGCCTGCAGGATGCACATCACCCCCCACTTGAGCGTGCCCATCGCCTCCCACCAGCGGAGCCGGTCCGGGTCCGGCGGGTCACCCCCGGCCTCGGCGTACCCGGCGAGCAGCTCGTCGACCGGGCCGAAGCCCCCGGCCCGGTGCGGGGAACCGAACCGCCAGGCCCGCACGCAGAACCACCCCAGGTCCTCGGCCGGATCGCCGAGGTGGGCGAGCTCCCAGTCGAGGACCGCCCGCAACCCGTCGGGAGCCACGAGCAGGTTGCCCGTGCGGAAGTCGCCGTGGACCACCGCCGCGGGCACCTCGGGCGGACGGTCGGCCTCCAGTCGGCGGAGCCCGATCTCGAAGGCCGGGTGGGGTTCACCGAGCTGATCGAGGAGGTCGCGGAACTGCCCCACCTGCTCCGGCCGGGCCAGTCCGTCGACCGACGACGGGGGGATCCGGTGGATCGCCGCGAGCGCGGCGCCGGCCTGTCGGGCGAGACCCGCCCGGGCCGCGGCGAACGCCTCGTCACGGAGGAGCCGCCGCGGGATGGTCTCGCCCTCCACGTGGGCCATCACGAGGAAGGGCCCGCCGAGGACCGCGGTGTCCCCCTCGTCGGTGGCGATCACCTCGGCGACGGGCGCCCCGGCCCGGGCCGCCGCGGCGAGGAGGCGGCCCTCGGAGTCCATGCCGCCACTGCGCAGGCCGCCCGGGCGTTCCCGCTGCACCACGAAGCGGCGCAACGTCCCGGCGGCGCCGTCGAGGTCCGCGAGGAAGGACCACGTCTCACGCGAGGCACCGCCCGAGAGGCGCTCGGGGACCTCCACCTCCACAGGTCGCCCGAGACGGGCCGACAGCACGGTCAGCAGCCCGTCGCGGAGCCGCTCGGCGCGGGCGTCGCTCATCGGTCCTCCCCCGTTCCGCTCCGGCGATCGGTCTCGTCGCGGATGTCGCCCACGATCGCCTCCAGCACGTCCTCCAGCGTGACCAGCCCGACGACGCCGTCGGTGTCGGGGTCGACCACCACCGCCACGTGCCGCCGGGCGCGGCGCATGCGCGGCAGCAGGTCGGTCAGCCGCTCGTCGGGCCGCACCCGCAGCGCCACCCGCACCAGGCCGGGCGGCAGCAGGCCGTCGCGCCGGTCGGCGGGCAGGCGCAACAGGTCCTTCGCGTGCAGGAACCCGGCCACCTGGTCCGGCGCGGCGCCGGTCACGAGCACCCGGGAGTGCCCGCTGCGGTGCACGAGGGACTCGGCCTCCGTGACCGTGGCGGTGGCCGGCACCGTGACGAGCCGGTCCCGGGGCGCCATCACCTCCGCCACCCGTCGGGTGGAGAAGCCGAGCGCGCCGGCCAGCAGCACGTGCTCGGAGGCCTCGAGCTCGCCCTCCCGGTGCGCCTCGTCGAGGAGCGCCGCGAGCTCGGCCGGCGTGTGCACCTGCGTGAGCTCGTCGGTGGGCTCCACCCGCAGCAGGCGCGTGCCGGCACGGGCCGCCGCGTTCAGCCCCACCACGACCGGCCGGACCAGGGTCACCACCACCCGCTGCACCGGGGCGAGCGTGACCGCGGTGCGTTCCGGGGCGGTGAGGGCCACGGACTTGGGCACCATCTCGCCGAGCACCATGTGCACCAGCGCCACGAGCACGAGCGCCACGAACACGCCCACACCGCGGGCGGCGCGCTCGGGCAGCCCGGTCGCACCGAACAGCGCGGACAGTCCGTCGCCCACGACCGGCTCGATCAGCCAGCCGAGGAGGAGCGACATCACCGTGATGCCGAGCTGGCTGGCGGCGAGCTGCACGTCGAGCTGCCGCATCCCGCGCAGCGCGGAGGATGCCCCCGGCCGGCTCGCCGCGGCCCACTCCTCCACCACCGCGCGCCGGGCCGCGAGCAGGGAGAACTCCACCGCCACGAAGAAGGCGTTCGCCGCGATCAGCAGCACGGCGACGACGGCGAGCACCGCGGGGTTCACGTCGCGCCGTTCCCGTTCGATGGGTCCCACAGGCCGGTGGGGGCCACGAGCCGGACCGTGGCCACGCGGTGGCGGTCCATCGCGATGACCTCGAGGGACCATCCGGCGTCCTCGAACCCGTCGCCCTCGGCGGGGACGCGCCCGAGCCGGTCCAGCACGAACCCGGCGAGGGTCTCGTAGGGGCCCTCGGGAACGTGGAACCCGCACGCCTCGGCCACCTCGTCGGGGTGCAGGCGGCCCGAGAGCAGGTGCGCGCCGGCCCAGGTGCGCACGGGTGGGGCGAGGGACTGCGGGTCGTGCTCGTCCGCGATGTCGCCGACGATCTCCTCCACCAGGTCCTCGAGCGTCACGATGCCGGCGACCGCGCCGTACTCGTCGAGCACCACGGCGAACTGGCCCATCTCGTCGCGGAGCTCACCCATGAGCGTGCCGAGGTCGCGACTCTCGGGGACCATCGCGACGTCGCGCACCAGGCGAGCGAGCGGTTCCGAGCGGCGGCGTTCCTCCGGCAGGCCCAGCACCTCCTTGACGTGGACCACGCCCACCACGTCGTCGAGTTCGCCGCGGTGCACAGGGAACCGGCTGAGGCCCGTGCGTTCGGAGGCGTCCAGGAGGTCGCCCGTGGTGGCCCCGAGCTCGAGGGCCTCCACCGCCGGCCGCGGGGTCATGGCGTCGGCCGCGGTCTTGGCGCGGAACCGGAACGAGCGCTCGAGGAGGTCGGCCTCGCCGTGGTGGAGGGTGCCGCCCTCCTCGGAGCTGCGCACGAGGTGGCGCAGCTCCTCACGGCTGCGCACCCCGGACAGCTCCTCCACCGGTTCCAGCCCTGCCAGGCGGAGGAGGCCGTCGGCCGCGGCGTTGCAGGCGGCGATCACCGGGCGGAACGCGACCACGAACATCCGGAACGGCAGCGCGAGGCGCAGGGCGGTCTCGAGGGGCCGGGCCACGGCCACCCCCTTGGGCACCAGCTCGCCCACGACCATCTGCACCACGGTGGTGAGCACGAGCGCCAGCGCCACGGACCACGCCAGCGCCACCTCCCGCTCGAGGGCCCGGCCGAGCACCGGCTCGATGAGCGTCGCCACCGCAGGTTCGGCGAGCACACCCAGGCCGAGGCTGCAGAGCGTGATGCCGAGCTGGGCACCCGACAGGTGGAACGACAGGCGCCGGAGGATCGACGCGGTCGTGCGGGCCCGGCGTGAACCGTCCCGGGCGCGCAGATCGACCTGGGTGCGGTCGACCGCCACGAGCGCGAACTCGGCCGCGACGAACACGGCGTTCAGCAGGATCAGGAGGAGGACGGCCCCGAGGCCGACGGTCGTGCTCACCCGGTGGCCAACACTAGGGGTGGCAGGCCGACGCCGAGGTAGTTCGATGGTCGAAATATCCGGCTACGGTGGGCGGGTGGCCAGGGACGGATCGGCGAGGGGCACGAGGCGGGACGCGGATGCCGTGCGCGCCGCGGCCCGCCTGGCCAAGGTGGCGGGCACCGCGCTCGGCGGCGCCGAGCTCACCCTCCCCCAGTACCGCGTGCTCGTCTTCCTCGACCGCGGCGACCGGCCGGCGAGCCAGGTGGCCGGACTCCTCGACGTGACCCCGTCCACGGTGACCTCGGTGGTGGACGGGCTCACCGCGCGAGGCCTCGTGGAGCGACGGGCGGACCCCGACGACCGTCGCCGGGTCGTGCTCTCCCTCACCGCGGAGGGCGCACGCCATCTGCAACGCGGCGACGACCTCGTGGGCGAGCGGCTGGGTCGGCTCCTCGACCGGCTCGGCCCCGCGGACGCCGAGACGGTCCGCTCGGGCCTGGAGCTGCTGAACCACGCCATGGAGGAGTACCTGGCCGAGAAGTTCGGCGATCCGGCCGTCCAGCGGTGACCGACTCGATCGCGGCGGGGCCGGGACTGACCGCCGGCCCGCCGGTCCGGGCGGCCGACGGGCTCCGCCTGGGCTGGGTGCGTCGCCTCTGGCCGATCCTGCGGCCGCACCGGCGCTCGGTGGCACTGTCGTTCGCGATCGCGCTCGTGGCGCTCGCCATCCAGGTGGCGGTCCCGACCCTGGTGGGCACCACCATCGACAAGGCGGTCAGCACCGACGAGGCCCCGCTCGCGCCGTTCCTGGTGGCGCTCACCGTGCTGGCGCTCGCCCGCGGCGTGCTGGTGGTCGTGTACCGGTTCGGCCTCTACCGGATGGCGTACCGGATCGAGGTGGACCTGCGGTCCATGCTCTACCGACACCTCAGCGGCATGCCCTTCTCGTTCTTCGACCGGGTGCAGACCGGCCAGCTCCTGAGCCGGGGCCAGAGCGACGTGCGGGCGGTGCAGCTCTATCTCGCCGTGGCGCCGCTGATCGCCACCTCGGTCATCAGCTTCGCCGTGGCGCTCGTGGTGATGCTCGCGACGAACGTCGGCCTCACCATCGCCGCGGTCATCGCCCTGCCCGGCGTGTACGTGGTGGGCGTGGTGCTCCGGAACCGGCTGTTCCCGCTCAGCTGGATCATCCAGGGCCGCCAGGCCGAGGTCGCCACGGTCGTCGAGGAGTCGGTGGCGGGTGTGCGGGTGGTGCAGAGCTTCGCGGCGGAGGGCGCCCGCATGGACGCCATGGCGCTCGCGGCGCGGCGGCTGCGGTGGGCCAACGTGGAGCAGGGAATGGTGCGGGCCCGGTGGTCGCCGCTGCTCGAGAACCTGCCGCGGGTGGGCTCGATGCTCGTGCTCGCCTACGGCGGATGGCTGGTGATCGACGGCCGCCTCGACGTCGGCTCGATCATCGCGTTCAACGCCTACATCGTGCTGCTGCAGGTGCCGTTCCGGTTCCTCGGGTTCTTCCTGATCCTCGGCCAGCGCGCCCGGGCCTCGGCCGAGCGGATCCTCGAGGTGCTCGACGAGGCCCCCGAGCTCACCGACCCGGCGGACCCCGTCGACCTGCCCACCCCGCGTGGCCGCCTGGAGCTCCGCGACGTGTGGTTCGGCTACGGCGACGGGCCGGATGTGCTGCGCGGCGTGGACCTCGTGGTCGAGCCCGGCGAGACCGTGGCCGTGGTGGGGGCGACCGGCTCGGGCAAGTCCACGCTCGCCCGCCTGCTCTGCCGGTTCTACGACCCGCGGCGCGGCACCGTCCTCCTCGACGGGGTGCCCGAGCCCGACCTGGCCCTCGGGGCGGTGCGCTCGGCCGTGGTGGTGGTGCCCGACGAGCCGTTCCTCTTCTCGGTGCCGTTGCGCGACAACCTGGCGTACGGCCGCACCGACGTGGACGACGACGAGTTGCGGGCGGTGGCGGAGGCGGTGGACGCGCACTCGTTCGTGGAGGACCTCGACGCCGGCTACGACACGGTCGTCGGCGAGCGCGGCTACACGCTCTCGGGCGGGCAGCGCCAGCGAGTCGCCCTCGGGCGGGCACTCGTGGTGGATCCCGCGGTGCTCGTCCTCGACGACGCCACCAGCGCGATCGACGTGCAGGTGGAGGCGCGCATCCACCGGGCCCTGCGCGAACGCCGCCACGACCGCACCACGGTCCTGATCGCACACCGCCTCTCCACCATCACGCTGGCGGACCGGGTGGTGCTCCTCGACGGCGGCCGCGTCGTGGCCGAGGGGACCCACGCCGAGCTGCTGGCCCGGGTGCCGCGCTACGGCGAGATCCTCGCCTCCGGGGCGGGTGCCGCGTGAGCTACGGACCGCCGCCCGGGTCGCCCCTCGGCGGACCCACCGGCTCGGGGCTGCCCTTCGCCGGGGTGCCGCCGGAGCTCGCCGAACGGGCGGACGAGATCCTCGCCCGCGAGCCCGCCCACGAGCTGCCGCCCGTGGAGTTCGCCCACTGGCGCGACGACCCCACGCCCTTCTCGCTCCGCACGTTCCTCGCGCCGCACCGCGCGGCCCTGGCCGGGGCGCTCGGCCTGGTGGCCGCCGAGACCGTCACGCTCCTCGCCGGGCCGCTCCTCGTGCAGGTGGGCGTGGACCGGGGCATCACCGCGGGCGACCTCCGCGTGGTGCTCGTGGTGGCCGGGATCTACCTGGCGGTCATCGCGGCGAACGTGCTGCTCGGCCGGGTGCGCGGCGGCTACACGGTGCAGGTGGGCGAGCGGCTGATGGAGCAGCTGCGCCTGCGGGTGTTCGGCCACCTCGAACGGCTGTCGCTCGACTTCTTCGAGCGGGAGAAGGCCGGCGTGATCATGACCCGCATGACCAGTGACGTGGAGAACCTGAGCGCGCTGTTCCAGGAGGGTCTGGTCCAGATCGCGGTGCAGGGCATGACCGTGGTGGTCATCGCGGTGCTCATGCTGCTGCTCGACCTGCGCCTCGGGCTCGTGGTGCTGCTCACGGTGGTGCCGGTGCTGGTGGCCACCTCGGTCTGGTACCGCCGGGCCTCGATCCGTGGCTACGACGAGGTGCGCGACCGCATCTCGGACCTCCTCGCCGACCTGCAGGAGGGCCTCGCCGGCGTGCGCACCGTGACCGCGTTCGGCCGGGCCGGGCGCAACGTGGCGCATCACGACGAGCTGGCCGAGGGCTACTACCGGGCGAACCTCCGCACCGCCCGCCAGGGCGCGGTCTTCGGGGCGGTGGGCGAGACGCTCGGGATCCTCGGACAGGTGGTCATCCTCGGCATCGGCGGGCTCATGGTGCGCAACGGCGACCTGAGCCTCGGCCGACTGTTCAGCTTCCTGCTGTACCTCGGCCTGCTGTTCGCCCCGGTGCAGCAGCTCGTGCAGCTCTACACCACCTACCAGCAGGGCCGGTCGAGCGTCAGCAAGCTCGCCGAGCTGCTGGCGACGCGGCCGTCCGTGGTGGAGGCGCCCGACGCGAGCCCGCTACCGCCGATCACCGGGCGGATCGAGCTGCGAGACGTGCACTTCGCCTACCGGGTGGCGGTGGACCCGGAGACCGGCACGGCCGAGGGGCCGCTCGCGGACGGCCCGGGCGACGCCACGGCGTGGGGTCCGGAGGTGCTCGGCGGCCTCGACCTCGAGGTGCGCGCCGGGGAGACCCTCGCGGTGGTGGGGCCGACGGGTGCGGGGAAGTCGACCGTCGCGAAGCTGGTGGCCCGCTGCTACGACCCCACCGCCGGCGAGGTCCTCATCGACGGCCACGACCTGCGGACCGTCACGATCCCGTCGCTGCGCCGCCAGCTCGGGGTGGTTCCGCAGGAGGCGTTCCTCTTCCAGGGCACGGTGCGCGACAACCTGGCCTTCGCCCGCCCCGGGGCCGGCGACGACGAGATCATGGCGGCGTGCCGGGCCGTGGGGATCGACGACCTCGTCGAGCGGATGCCCGACGGACTCGACACGCCGGTGCACGAGCGCGGCGTGTCGCTGTCGGCCGGGGAGCGCCAGCTGCTGGGACTCGGTCGGGCCTTCCTCGCCCGACCCCGCGTGCTGGTGCTCGACGAGGCGACCTCCAACCTGGACCCGGCCGCCGAACGCCGGGTCGAGCGGGCCATGGACGCCCTGCTGGAGGGCCGCACCGCGATCCTGGTGGTCCACCGGTTGGCCACCGCGCGGCGGGCGGACCGGATCGCGGTGGTGGACCGGGGCGACGACGGCTCCCCCGCCACGGTCCGGGAGCTCGGCACCCACGACGAGCTCGTGTCGCTCGGCGGCCGCTACGCCGCCATGTACGCCACGTGGGAACGTCACCTCACCGACGAGGAGCGGGCGGCCTCATGAGCACCGGACCGGACCGATGCGACGAGGCCGTGCTGCGGCTCGAGGGCGTGGGCCTCACACGCGACGGCCGCGACCTGCTCGACGGCGTCGACTGGGTGCTGCACCCCCGCGAGTTCTGGGTCGTGCTGGGCCCCAACGGGTGCGGCAAGACCAGCCTGAGCCGCATCGCCACGCTCCACGAGCACCCGAGCCGCGGCCGGGTCGAGCTGCTCGGCGAGACGCTCGGTCGAACCGACGTGCGGCAGCTGCGCCGGCGCGTGTCGCTCGTCAGCTCCGCGATGGCCGACCTCGTGCGGCCCGCCCTGGCCCCGGTGGACGTGGTGAAGTCCGCGCGCTTCGCCGCGCTCGAGCCGTGGTGGCACACCTACACACCGGAGGACGAGGCCCGCGCCCGCGCCCTGCTCGACGACCAGGGGGTCGGCCGGCTCGCCGACCGCACGTTCGGGTCGCTGTCCTCCGGTGAACGCCAGCGCGTGCTGCTGGCCCGCTCACTCATGAACGACCCCGCCCTGGTGGTGCTCGACGAGCCCTCCGCGGGCCTCGACCTGCGCGGCCGGGAGGAGCTCGTGGACCGGCTCGACGCCCTGGCCGCGGCCCCCGACGCCCCGACGGTGGTCCTCGTGACCCACCACGTGGAGGAGATCCCCGCCGCGGCCACCCACCTCCTCGCGCTCAACGGCGGACGCAACGTGGCGTCGGGACCGCTCCGCCCGACGCTGGACGCCGCGCTGCTGGGCCGCACCTTCGGGGTCGAGGTGGAGCTGCACGAGCACGACGGCCGGTGGTCCGCCCGCCGCGCGACCCCTCGTCCCGGGAAATAGGGGTCCGCAACGCCCGGATCGGGCGTGCAGCCGCCGGAGATCCGCCGGCGGGGCTCAGGACGCGAGTTCGAGGACCAGGATCGACGGACCGTCGAGGTGCAGGGCCTCACCGGCCCGGTGGCGCACGGCCGGGCCGTCGTCGGTGTCGGTCGCGGTGTCGAGCACCACGCTCCACTCCTCGCCCCACTCGCGCTCGGGCAGCAGCTGTGTGTGCTCACCACCCCCGGCGTGCACCACGACCAGCAGCGTGGCGTCGCGCACGGGGTCGCCGCGCTTGTCGGTCTCCTCGAGCTCGCCGTTCAGCCACATCGCCAGCGAGGTGCCGTCGGGCCAGTCGTCCGGGCCCATCGGCCGCCCGCTCGGGTGGAACCACGCCACGTCGGGCCGGAGGTCGCCGGGGGCGGGCCGGCCGGTGAGGAAACGGCGACGCTGCAGCGCCGGGTGCGACCGGCGGAGCGCGACGAGGCGGCGACAGAACGCGAGGAACGGCGCGTCCACGGACTCCCAGTCCAGCCACGACACCTCGTTGTCCTGCGCGTAGGCGTTGTTGTTGCCCTGCTGGGTGCGCCCCGTCTCGTCGCCCGCGGTGAGCATCGGCACCCCCTGGGACAGCACCAGGGTGGCCATCAGGTTGCGCCGCAGACGCTCGCGCCGGGCCCGCACGTCCGGGTCGTCGGTGGACCCCTCCGCCCCGCAGTTGGTGGAGCGGTTGTCGTCGGTCCCGTCGCGGTTGTCCTCGCCGTTGGCCCAGTTCTGCTTCTGCTCGTAGGTGACCAGGTCCGACAGCGTGAAGCCGTCGTGCGCCGTCACGAAGTTGATGCTCGCGTGCGGGCGGCGGCCGTCGTCCTCGTAGAGGTCGGAGCTGCCGGTGAGCCGCGCCGCGAACTCGCCGAGCACCGGCCGACCGAGACACCACAGGTCGCGCACGTTGTCGCGGTACCGGCCGTTCCACTCCGACCAGCCCGGCGGGAAGTTGCCCACCTGGTACCCGCCCTCCCCCACGTCCCACGGCTCCGCGATCAGCTTCACCTGCCCCACCACCGGGTCCTGTTGGATGAGGTCGAAGAACGCGGACAGCCGGTCCACGTCGTGCAGCTCCCGGGCGAGCGTGGCGGCCAGGTCGAAGCGGAACCCGTCGACGTGCATCTCGGTCACCCAGTACCGGAGGCTGTCCATGATCAGCTGCAGCACGTGCGGGTGGCGCATGTTGAGGCTGTTGCCGGTGCCCGTGTAGTCGACGTAGCGATCGGGGTCCTCGGGGTCCAGGCGGTAGTACCCCCGGTTGTCGAGCCCCTTGAAGCTCAGGACCGGGCCACCGGCGCCGCCCTCGGCGGTGTGGTTGTAGACCACGTCGAGGATGACCTCGACCCCCGCCTCGTGGAGGGTCTTGACCATCACCTTGAACTCCTGCACCTGCGCGCCGCGGTCGCCACCCACGGCGTACGCGTTGTGCGGGGCGAAGAAGCCGATCGAGTTGTAGCCCCAGTAGTTGCGCAGGCCCATCTCCACCAGGCGACGGTCGTTGACGAACTGGTGCACCGGCATGAGCTCCACCGCGGTGACCCCCAACCGGTGGAGGTGCTCGATGACCGGCGGCGAGCACAGCCCGAGGTAGGTGCCGCGCAGCTCGGCGGGAACGCCCGGATGGCGCATGGTGAGGCCCTTGACGTGCGCCTCGTACAGGACGGTGCGGTGCCACGGCGTGCCCGGCCGCCGGTCCGAGCCCCAGTCGAACCAGGGGTTCACCACCACCGACCGGCCGACGTCGGGCGCGGAGTCGGTCCCGCTCCCCGGCAGGACGGAGCCGCCCCAGCGGACCGAGCCGGACACCGCCCGAGCGTACGGGTCGAGGAGCAGCTTGGTGGGTTCGTGCAGGTCGCCGGGCCGGCGGTCCTCACCCAGCACGCGGAAGCCGTAGCGGGTGCCGGGGCCCACGTCGGGCAGGTAGCCGTGCCACACGTAGCCGACGCACTCCGGCAACGGCACCCGGATCTCGGCGCCGTCCTCGTCGAAGAGGCACAGCAGGACCGAGCCGCCGGTCACGGCGGCCGCCTCGGAGAACACCGCGACGTTGGTGCCGGCCCCGTCCCAGGTGGCACCGAGCGGGTAGGGCCGCCCGGGCCAGACCCGGACCGACGCGCCGGCGCGGATCACCCGGCGGCCTCGACGAGCGCCGCGAGCCGGGGCCGCGACCGTTCGATCTCGTCGGCCAGCACCCGGTCGAGCAGCGGCACCCACAACCCGCCGCCGTAGTGCAGGTGCATGGTCACCTCGCTCGCCCCCGCCGCGGGGTCGACCCGGACGTCGAGCACCCACGGACTGTGGGACCGTCCGTCGAGCTCCCGGCGTTCGAAGGTGACCCGGCCGTCGGGGTCGCGCCGGCTGCGGACCATGCGGATCCGCTTCGAGCGGCGCAGCGGCCCGAGCTGGCCCCGCAGGTCCACGAGCCAGGCCGGCCCCGGATCGCCCGGGTCGCCGTCGACCACCTCCGCCCGGCCGACGATGTCGAGCCAGTCCGGGTAGGTGCCGAGGTCCTCCACCACGGCCAGCACGGCGGCCACCGGCGCGACGGCACGGAGGGAGGCGGTGACGTCCACCCCCTCAGTCTGCCGCGGCGCTCAGAGCCCGAGGCGCACGCCCTCGCCGGGCAGTCGTTCGCCGAGCCGGTCGACCGCGGCGAGCACGAGCCCGCAGAGCAGCACGAGCACGCAGCTCAAGGCCATCGCCGGGCCGAAACCCGCCGCACCCGGGCGGCCGAGGAGCCGCTCGATCGCCACGGGGACCGTGGGCCGGTCGGAGCGGGCGAGGAACACCGTGGCGCCGAACTCGCCGAGGCACGCGACCACGGCGAGCGCGGCGCCCGCTGCCACTGCGCCGCGCACCATCGGCAGCTCGACCGACCACCAGCGACGCCGGGGACCCGCGCCGAGCACCGCGGCCGCGTCGAGCGCCGCGGCGGGGATCGACCGGAGCGCGGGCATGACCGCGCGCACCACCAGCGGTACCGCCACGAGCGCCTGGGCGGCCGGGACCAGCCACCACGCCCGGCGCAGGTCCACCGGCGGCCGGCCGACGGCGAGCACCAGGCCGAGGCCGACCGTGGTGGCCGACACCCCGAGCGGCACCAGGAGCGTGCGGTCCGAGAATCCGCCGGGGCGGCGGGCCGCCACCGCCGCGGCGGGCACCGCCACCAGGACCGCCACCACCGCGGCGAACCCCGCGCTGAGGAGCGACACGAGCACGGCATCGACCGGTCGCACCGCGAGCCCGGTGCCCGCCGTGACGGAACCGAGGGAGGACCAGTTGGCCGCGCCCCTCCCGCCGCCCGGCTCGCGGAGCGACCGGTCGAGCAGTGCCACGAGCGGCGCGCCGGACACCAGGGCGACCGCGAGCACCGCCCCCGCCACGCCGGCCCACTGCCGGAACCCCGACGGCCGGGCCCGCGGCCGCGGCGCGGACGTGCGGCCACCGCCCGCTCCCCGCTCGCCGCGGGTGACCCGGGCGTGCAGTCCCAGCGCGGCCACGACCGCCAGGACCTGCAGACCGGCGAGCACCGCGGCGCCGGACAGGTCGAACTGCTGCGTGGCCCGCACCCAGATCTCGACCTCCAGGGTGCTGACCGCGCCGCCGCCGAGGACCACGAGCACGCCGAAGCTGGTCAGGCAGAAGAGGAACACGACCACCGCCGCACCCGCCACGGCGGGTGCGAGCGAGGGCAGCACCACGCGACGCACGGCGGCCCCGGGCGACGCGCCGAGGGTACGCGCGGCGAGCTCCGGGCCGGCGGGGAGCGCCGCCACCGCCGCGCCCACCACCAGGACCACCACGGCCAGGTTGAAGCAGAGGTGGGCGGCGAGCACCGCGAACCACGTGCCGCGGAGGTCCGCCACCCCCGAGGGGCCGAGCAGCGCGGCGAACGCCGCACCCACCACCACCGACGGCAGCACGAACGGCATGAGGGCGACCGTGCGCACCACGCGCCGCCCGGGGAAGCGGCGTCGGGCCAGGACCCACGCCACCGGCAGCCCCACCGCGAGCGTGAGCGCGGTGGATGCCGCGGCCTGCCCCACCGTCACCGCGACCAGGCGCCACGTGCGGCCGGACCCGAGCATCCGCGCCAGCGCGTCGGTCGAGAGCGACCCGTCCGGGACCACCGCGTGCCACAGCACGGCGAGCACGGGTACGGCCACCGCGAACCCGACCGCGAGGACCGCGAGCCGCCCGCCCGGGCGCCGCGACGCCGCCGCGCTCACTCCATGATCGAGCGCCACTGCTCCACCCAGGCGTCCCGCTCGGCGGCGATGCGCGCCGCCGGCACGGTCAGGGGCTCGGCGGGGCGTGCCGCCCACTTCGTGAACTCCTCGGGGAGCGGCGTGCCGGGCACGGCCGGGAACACGAAGTTGTTGAGGGGCAGCTCCGACTGCCACTCGGGCGACAGCATGAACGACACCAGCTGCTTCCCCAGCTCTTCGTTCGGTGCACCCTTCAGCACGCCGGCGTACTCCACCTGCGACACGCACGTGTCGGTGAGCACCACGGAGCGGGGCTCGGTGACCTTGCCCTCGGAGAACACCACCTCGGCCGGCGGGCTCGACGCGTACGACACCACGAGCGGCCGGTCCCCGCCGCTGACCGTGTAGTCGGTGTTCCACGCGTCGCCCCAGCTCGGGCGGATCTTCACGCCGTTCGCCCGAAGCTGCTCCCAGTAGCGGGACCACGCGTCCTCGCCGGAGTTCGCGACGGTGCCCACGAGGAACGCCAGCCCCGGCGAGGACGTGACCGGACTGGGGGTCACGAGCAGGTCCTTGTACCGGGGATCGGCGAGGTCGGCGAAGGTGCGGGGCGGCTCGATCCCCTTCTCCCGGAACCACTGCGAGTCGGCGTTCACGCACACGTCACCGGTGTCGATCGGTGTGAGGAGCCGGCCGGGCTCACCCGTGAGCTTCAGGGCGTCCGGCACGTCCGCCGCCTCCTTCGGGGTGAACGGCACGAGGAGATCCTCGGCGGTGACCCGCCCGGCGAGGGTGTTGTCCACCCCGAAGATCACGTCGCCCTCGGGGGCGCCGGCCGACAGCAGGGCCTTCGACAGCATCGCCCCGGCGTCGCCCGCGGCGCGCACCTCGATCTCCGCGCCGGTGGCCTTCTCGAATGCCGCCGCGGCCTTCTCCGGGAGCGCGAACGAGTCGTAGGTCACGAGGGTGACCTTCTTCGGCGACGACCCGCCGGCCGACGACGACGTGCCCGTGCCCTCGTCGCTCGTGCAGCCGACCACGGCGGTGAGCATCGCCAGAGCAGCGGCCGCGGCGACGACCGCCCTGCGGCGGTGGGAGTGGGTGCTCATGAGGGTTCCTCCTCCTCCTCGGGGATGATCACGACCAGAGCGCCGGCGGCCACCTCGACGGTGGCGGCCGCGCCCGCGAAGCGGTTCGAGAGGCTGCGCCCGGCGAACGGGTCGAGGTCCTCGCGTTCGAGGGGCCAGTGCAGGCCCGTGGTGCTCACTCCCCGGGCCGGGCCACCGACCGCGAGGAGCGAGACGAGCGCACCGGGCACACCTGACACGGTGCGCCGCGAGTGCACGGGGAGGACCCGGTGGGGTCCCACCCACGCGGTGACCTCCACCGGGGCAAGGGCCGGGGTGGTCACCGCGGCCACCACCCCGAGCAGGTGGTCGAGCCGGCCGTCGGCCGACGCGATCACGACGATCCGTTCCGGCGCCTCCGCGGCCGCCACGGCGAGGGCCAGCTCGAGGTCGGTGCGGTCCTTGTCCTCGGGGTGACGTTCGATGCGGGCGCCCGCGGCCGCCACACGCTCGAGCGCCCCGCCGGTGACGGAGTCCATGTCGCCCACGACGACGTCGGGCACCACGCCGAGGGCCTCGGCCAGGTGCAGCCCGGAATCCGCGGCCACCACGCGCAACCCTGTCGGGGAACCGAGCAGCTCCTCGGCGACCGCGCGTACTGCCGCCGGGGATGGCACGGGCGCCCCGGGTGGGCCACCTGCGAACACGAGGGTGGTGGACATGCTGCCTCCGCCGGCATTACCCGGATCAGGTCGACGGGTCGGTGGCGGTGACGGCCACCCTCTCAGCCCGGTTCCACCGAGCTCCCCGGATGCGGTTGTGCCGCCGACACTACCGCGCCATCCCCCCGTTCTGTGTGGCGAGCGCGTGGCGATCGCCACCGGCTCGCCACACAGAACGGTAGGGACGGCTCAGTCGCCGATGATCCCGTTCATGCGGGCGAGGGTGCGCAACATCACCTCGTCGGCCCCGCCACCGATCGACCACAGGCGGGTGTCGCGGAAGAACCGCGCCGGCCAGTTCTCCTCCACGTAGCCCATCCCGCCGTGGAACTGGACCGCGGCGTCGGCCATCCGGCGGGCCAGCCGGGCCGCCTTCAGCTTGGCGACGGTGGCCTCGCGGGTGATGTCCTCGCCGCGCTGGTACTTCGCGACCGCCGCCCAGTTGTGGTGCCGCATCAGGTCGAGGTCCGCCGCGATGTCGGCCAGCTCGTACTGGAGCGACTGGTTGGCCATCAACGGCGCGCCGAAGGCCTGGCGCTCCTTCAGGTACTGCACGGTGCGCTCGAGGGCGAGCTCCGTGGCGCCCACCATCTGGTAGGCCGCGATCATCCGCTCGTTCTGGAACTGCGTCATCTGCTGCTGGAAGCCGCGGCCGATCCCACCGATCGTGTTCGACATCGGGACCCGCATGTCGGTGAACACCAGCTCGGCCGTGTCCGAGGCCCGCATGCCGAGCTTGTCGAGCTTGCGGCTCACCTCGAAGCCGGGCGTGTCGGTGGGCACCACGATCTGGCTCATGCCGCGGTACCCACCCTCGTCGGAGGTGCGGCAGAGCAGGCAGATCCAGTCGGCCTGGGTGCCGTTGGTGATCCACATCTTGGCGCCGTTGATCACCCACTCGTCGCCGTCGCGCACGGCACGCGTGCGCAGGCCGGCCACGTCGGAGCCGGCGTCGGGCTCGGAGACCGCGATCGAGGTGACCATCTCGCCACGCACGGCGGGGACCAGGTACTTCTCGCGCAGCTCGTCGGAGCCGTAGAGGTGCAGCGACGGGGTCGCCATGTCGGTCTGGACGCTGAGGGCCATGGCCACGCCCAGGCTGGCGCAGCGGCCGACCTCCTCACCCATGATCATCGTGTAGACGTGCTCCGCGCCGCCGCCGCCCCAGCGCTCGTCGTACTCGAGCCCGAGGAGGCCGAGCTCGCCGAAGCGGCGGAACAGGTCGTGGGCCGGGAAATCGCCGGTGCGCTCCCAGTCGTCCGCGTAGGGATCGATCTCCTTCTGGACGACGTCCCGCACGGTCTGGCGGAACATCTGGTGCTCCTCGGTGAACTGCAGCACTGGTCCTCCTGCGATGGCAGCCCCCGCCGCCGGTGGAGCAACGCTACTGCCGCAGGGGCCGCGGGCTCCCGTCGGCGGGCTCGGGCCGGACCACCACGTGGCCCTCGAGCACACCCAGGTCGACGGAGCGCTGGGCCACGGCCACGCCCTCGAAGGCGGCGAGCGCGGCCTCGTCCGACCGGCGACCCGGTTCGTCGACCACCACCCGCTGGCCGAGCGCGCCGGCCACCTCCTGCGTGGCGCGCAGCACGGCGCGTCGGACCGGGTCCTCGGCGAGACCGTCGACGACCGACGGCGACACCCACACCGAGTCGAACGGGTACCGCTCGAGCAGGCGGAGGGACCCGACGGCGCCCCCGAAATCGCCCACGGCGAGACGGACCCCGGCCCGCAGCAGGTCCCGCAGGCCGCGGTCGTCACCCGGGTCGAGCAACGAGGACTCGTCCAGCACCGCCACGACCGAGGTGAGGTCCGCGCCCGGCCCCGCGGCGGCCTCGACGGCCTCCATAGGTGAGGCCGGCAGCAGCATCGGCGGCAGGTGCAGGTACCGGCGCACCTCCGCGCCCACGGGCCGCGGCCGGTGGGCATCCGCGAGGACCTGGCGCACGGTCCAGGTGAACAGCTCGCGACAGAGGCCGGCCTCGGCCGCCACGTCCCCGGGACCGCCGAGCAGGACGCCGCCCGCGGTTCCGGCCACACCGGCCGCGCCCCAGGTGGGCACCGAGAGGTGGCCCACCAGCGCACCCTCGGAGCGGTCCACCACGGGGGTGGTGCGCAGCTCCAGCAGGTCGCGCTCGAGCGCGTCACGGAGGAGGCCGGTGGCGGTCGCCTGCCGGGCCACCACCTCGTGGACCGAGTCGTCGTAGCGGGCCACGCGGCCGCGGCCACGGCGCTTGGCCAGGTAGAGCGCCCGGTCGGCACGGGCGAGGAGGTCGGTGGCCGACTCGCCGGTGTGCGCGAGGGCGAGACCGACGCTGATGCCGACCGAGGCCTCGTGGCCATCCACGCGGAACGGCGCCGCGAACCCGGCGACGATACGGCGGGCCACCTCGTCGGCCACGCGCTGGACCTCCGGGCCGTCGAGGACCACCACGAACTCGTCGCCGCCGAGGCGGACGACGAGGTCGGAGGACCGCACGGCGCGCCGCAGACGGGCCGCGGCCTCCACCAGCACCTGGTCGCCCGCGGCGTGCCCCCGGGTGTCGTTCACGGCCTTGAAACGGTCCAGGTCCGCGTAGAGCACCGCGATGCTGCGGCCCTCGTCCTCCGCGTCCGCGAGTCGGCGGGGCAGCTCGGCCGCGAGGCCGGCGCGGGTCAACAGCCCGGTCAGCGGGTCGGGCGCGAAGCGCACCGGGTCGCGACGGTCGGCCACGCGCCGCGACACGGCGGCGAGCACCGCCCGCTCCAGCCGCGGACCGGAGAGGTGCTCGGCCTCGAGGACCTCGGCGGCGCCGGCCTCCAGCACCGCGAGCGCCAGGTCGCCGTGGCCGTCGACCACGGCGACGAGGGGGACCTCGCCGAGCCGCTCGGCCAGTCGGCGCACCCCTACGACCGCGGAGGGGTGGTCCTCCACCACCGACAGGACCGCGGCGGCACGTCGGGGGAGACCCTCGCCCCGCAGCTCGGACGGGGCCATCGGAAGCGCCTCCACGCGACGCGAGCGACGCAGGCGTCGGAGGAGCAGGGCACCGTCCCCGTGCCCGCGGTCCAGCACCACGACCGTCAACCGGTCCTCGCCGGGGAACAGGCGCATCTGGTGCATGGCGCTCCTGTCGGGACTCACCGACACATCATGAGCCATGCCCGGGCCCCGGCCGCGGTATTCGCCGATCCGGCGGCCCGACCGCCCCGGGACGGCGTGCCGGCCGGGGAATCCCGTCGTGACCGGTCCGGTTGGAGCAGTCTGGTGGTGCATCCGACCGCCGCCCGCCGGACGAAGAGTCGGCAGGCCCCGACGGAAGGGACGTGCGGTGACGGTGACCCTGGCGGTGTGTGGAGTGACATGGGTGCTCGGTTGGTGGGCGCTCGGTCGGCTCCGGCACCTCTCCGACGTCACGCCGCTCGACGGCGACGGCGGGCGGGTCACGGTGGTCATCCCGGCCCGGAACGAGGAGCTCAGCCTCCGCGGCATCCTCTCCGACCTCGAGCGTGAGCGACCCGCCGGCTGCCGCGTGGTCGTGGTCGACGACCACTCCACCGACGCCACGGCGGAGATCGCCTCGTCCTTCCCGTTCGTGGAGGTGATCCCGGCGCCGGACCTGCCCGAGGGCTGGACCGGCAAGTGCTGGGCGTGCCACACCGGTGCGTCCGCGGCCGAGGCGTCCGCCGCGGATGAGGACCTCCTCGTGTTCCTCGATGCCGACGTCCGTCTCGAGCCCGGCGCCCTCGGCCGTCTGGCCTCGGAGCTGCGCCGGCGCGGCGGGCTGGTGTCGGTGCAGCCGTTCCACGCCACCGAGCGCCCGTACGAGCAGCTCAGCGCGCTGTTCAACGTCATCGGGGTGATGGGCACGGGCGCCGGCGGCCGCGGTCCGGTCACCGGCGCGTTCGGACCGGTGCTCGCCACGAGCGTCGGCGACTACCGCACCGTCGGGGGCCACGCATCCGTGTGCGACGAGGTCGTGGAGGACCTCGCCCTCGCGGCCCGCTACCAGCAGGCCGGCCTCGGCGTCGACGTCCTCACCGGAGCGGCGGCGATCCGCTTCCGGATGTACCCCGCCGGGGTGCGCCAGCTCGTGGAGGGGTGGACGAAGAACTTCGCCTCCGGCGCCGGTGCCACCCGCCCGGGACGACTGCTCGCCATCGTCGCCTGGATCATCGGGATGGGCTCGGCGGCCAGTGCCCTCGTCGACGGCGTCCGAGGCAGTCTCCCCCTCGCGGTCGGCCTGGCGCTCTACGCTCTGTTCGTGGCCCAGCTCGCCGTCATGTTCCGCCAGGTCGGACGCTTCGGGCTGCTCACCGCGGCCCTCTACCCCGTCCTGGTGGTCTTCTTCTTCGGCGTGTTCGCCCGCTCCCTCTGGCGGACGCACGTCCGGCACTCGGTGGAGTGGCGGGGCCGGAAGATCGCCGTGGGCGCCCGGGGCTGAGGTGCTCATCCATCTCGGCCTCGGCCGAGCCATCCTCGTGTCCTGCCTGGCGTGGGTGCTGCTCGGCCTGACCACCGGCTTCTTCGTGCACCGACTCCCCCTGTCCTACCTGTCGCGGGACCGGTGGATCACCCGACCCCGCGCCTGGGAGGACGACGGCCGCTTCTACGAGAAGCGGCTGCGGATCCGGCGCTGGAAGGACAAGCTCCCCGAGAAGGGCGACCTGTTCCGCGGCGGCTTCTCCAAGCGGGTGATCCGCGACCGCTCCGACGGCTTCCTCGACCGGTTCGCCGCGGAGACCCGCCGGGCCGAGCTGGTCCACTGGATGAACGCGGGCTCCGGGCCCCTGTTCCTGATCTGGTGCCCTTGGTACCTCGGGCTGGTGATGATCGGCTTCGGATGGATCGCCCACCTGCCGTTCATCGCGATCCAGCGCTACAACCGGGCCCGGATCACGCGGACGCTGCGGCGCCGCGGCCGTCTGGGCGCGCGGAGCGCTGCGCCCGAGGCCGCCCTTCGAATCGACGCCGGCGCACTCGGCGAGCCGGCCGGCGCCGACCTCGTGCCCGACCCGCCCCGCCCCTGAGGAGCGGACCGGGTCGCCCCGATCGCGCCCGACCCGACGCCCGGAACGGGTCCACCACCTCCGTGTCCGCCGGTGCCACGATGACCGCCGTCGGTGACCCGGGGTCATCGAGTACGGGTACGAGGGGCGAAACGTGGCGGATCTGCCGGACATCTCACCGATGCACGAGCTGCAGGTCTGGTGCGCGTCGACCCGACGCTGGGTTGGAGGCTTCTGGTTCGAGCGGCTCGAGGCCGACGGCACCCTCCGCCTCCGCCGCGGCATCGACCAGGCCGTCCTGCCCGACGTGTTCCAGCCCACCGAGGTCCGTCGCGCGGTCACGCGGGCCGCGGCCGGTGCCGGCTGGGGCCGCTGAACCGACCCGACCGGATCAGCCGAGGACTGCGGGATGCGGGTTCTCGGACCCGGGATCCGGATCCGCACCATCCGGGCCCGCGGTACGGCCCTCGCCCTGCGTGGCGGGCCGACCCGCCCGCAGGAGGTGGCGACGCACCTCCGGGTCGTGCTCGAAGGGGACGGTTGCGTCGATGAAGTCCAGGAGCTCGTCGACGAACAGGTCGGGGTCCTCGTGGTGCGGGAAGTGCCCGGCCTCCGGGTGGATCACCAGACGGCTGCCCGGCAGGGCCCGGTGCGCCCTGGCGGCGTGCTCCACGGGGATGATCCCGTCGTGGCCGCCCCACACGATCAGGGTCGGCATGGCGGTCGCGAGGTAGGCCCGGTCGAGCATCGTGACGAGCTGGCCGCGCTGGTCGACCACGGCCCGCAGGGTGCGGTTGAAGCTCACCCGCGCCCGGCGGTCACGCAGGCCGCCGAGCACGCGGCCGACCTCCGCCGCGTCACGGCCGAGGTCCACGCCGAGCGCACCGAGTGCACCGAGGGCGAGGCGGACGGCCCCCACCGAACCCGGCAGGCGGAAGAGCGGCCAACTGCCCAGCTCTGCGTATGGAAGGGCGGCCATGCGCAGCACAGGACTCACCTCGCGCGCCACGCCCCCGGTGCTGACGAGCACCAGGCGGTCCACCCGGTCGGGGTACTGGTACGCGAGCTGGGCGGCCACCCCACCGCCGAGGGAGTGCCCCACCACCGTGGCCGTGTCGATGTCGAGCACGTCGAGCAGGTCGCGCATGCCGTTGGAGAACGCGGCCACCGAGTAGTCGGCGCGGGGCTTGTCGGACGCACCGTGGCCCAGCAGGTCGGGTGCGATCACGGTGAACCGCTCCGCCAGGCGGTCCATGACCGGCAGCCAGCTCGACGAGTCGTCGCTGATGCCGTGGACCAGCAGGAGCGCCGGGCCGGAACCGGAGAGCCGGTAGGCGCGCCGGTAGCCGTGGATCGTGCACGAGCGGAGCTCGTGGGGCGTCCCCCGGCCGGGATCATCGGCGTCGAACGTGATGGCGGAACTCTAGCGCCGAGCGTGCTTGTGGCGGCAACCATGAGTCCGCGAAGGAACCGCCGGGCGGTCCTACGCTCGCCGCGCATGACGGACACCGACGCCGCCACCCCCGCCGGAGAACGGACCATCCCCTTCTGGTCGTTCATCGCCTTCATCGTGGCGGCCCAGCTCCTGGACCTGGTGATCGCCACGCGGGTGTCGTTGGGGCCGGTGTCGTCCGAGCCGGCGTTGCGGAGCGTGATCGAGTCCGGCGAGGACGTCTCCGACGTGCTCTTCCTCGTCACCCTGGTGGTGGCGGTCGCCGCGGAGCTGCTGAAGGTACGCACGAAGTGGATCACCGCCGCGGTGATCGCCTACCTGTCGCTCGCCACGGTGAACCTGCTCGAGAACGTGGTCGCGCTCGTGGGGACCGCCGAGTTCCGCCAGGTGGAGCGCCTCGCCCTCCTGTGGGACGTCGGGCTCGTCTACGCGAGCACCGTGATCATCTTCGCCCTCTGGTACCGGCTGATCGACACCGAGTTCCGGCACCCCGTCTTCGAGTTCCCGGAGGACCCGTACCGGCCCGACCGCAGGCCCGGCTGGATGGACTACGTGTTCCTGTCGTTCAACACCAATGCCACGTTCGGGCCGACGGCCGAGGTGGTCCACGGCCGGAGCGGCAAGGTGCTGATGATGATCCAGACGATCATGAGCCTCCTGCTGCTCGTGGTGCTCCTCGCCCGCATCGCCGGACTCGGGGCGTAGGCGGTCGGCCGCGGGCCAGACTGCGCCCATGACCAGCACGTTCGGCCCCACCACCACCACCGACGACGTCCTCGACGGCGCGGAGCTCGACGGCCGCCGGTTCGTCATCACCGGCGCCGCCACCGGCCTGGGCCGCGAGTCCGCCCGGGCGCTCGCCGCCCACGGCGCACACGTGACGCTGCTCGCCCGGTCCGCCGAGCGGGCCGAGGAGGCCCGGGACTCCCTGCTCGCAACCGTCCCCGGCGCGTCGTGCGAGACCGGCGTGGTCGACCTCGGCGACCTGTCGTCGATCCGGAGCTTCGCCGACGACTTCCTCGTGGACCACGACGCGGTCGACGTGCTGATCAACAACGCGGGCGTGATGGCGTGCCCGGAAGGGCGCACGGTCGATGGGTTCGAGACCCAGTTCGGCACCAACCACCTGGGCCACTTCCTGCTCACCGCCCGGCTGGCCCCCGCACTCCTCCGGGGCGACGCGCCGCGGGTGGTCACCCTCAGTTCGGCGGGGCACTCGCGGGCCGACGTGGACCTCGAGGACTGGAACTTCGAGCGGACGCCCTACTCCGCATGGACCGCCTACGGACGTTCGAAGACCGCGAACGCCCTGTTCGCCCGCGAGCTCGCGCGCCGCGCCGGGGGCCTGGGGCTGCACAGCTGGTCGGTGCACCCCGGCGGGATCGTCACGGACCTCGGCCGTCACCTGAACGACGAGCTCCTCGCCGAGATGTTCGCCTTCGCCACCGAGCGCAGCGGCGGCGGGCGCATGGAGTTCAAGTCCGTGGAGGCGGGTGCGGCCACCCAGGTGTGGGCGGCCACGTCGGAGGACCCCGGGCTCCTCGCCGCGAACGGCGCCTACCTCGCCGACTGCGGCCTCGGGGAGCTCGACGCGGATCCGGGCACCAACGGCTTCCTCCCGTACCTCCTCGACGACGACCGGGCCGCCGCGCTCTGGGAGCTCAGCGAGGAGCTCGTGGGCGAGCGCTTCGACCTGCCCTGAGGCACCCCCGACCGGGACGGTTCGAGCCCGGCGATCGATGTCCACACGCGACCGGACGGGCGTCGGGGCGCCGGTGCGGCACCCC
>JBMOJH010000047.1:0-25650 GCA_049316905.1 Microthrixaceae bacterium
ATGGTGTTCCAGAAGCCGAACCCGTTCCCGAAGTCGATCTACGAGAACGTCGCCTACGGGCCCCGCATCGGCGGGGTGAAGAAGAAGTCGGAGCTCGACGACATCGTCGAACGGTCGCTCCAGCGAGCCGCGCTCTGGGACGAGGTGAAGGACCGGCTGAAGGCCTCCGCCCTCGGCATGTCCGGTGGCCAGCAGCAGCGGCTCTGCATCGCCCGTGCGGTGGCGGTGGACCCCGAGGTGATCCTCATGGACGAGCCATGCTCCGCGCTCGACCCGATCGCGACCGGCCGGATCGAGGACCTGATGGTGGAGATCAAGTCCGACTACACGATCGTGATCGTCACCCACAACATGCAGCAGGCCGCGCGGGTGAGCGACGCCACGGCCTTCTTCTCCACCGAGGTGAACCCCGACAGCGACTTCCGCACCGGCATGCTCGTGGAGTTCGACCGGACGAACACGATCTTCTCGAACCCGAGCGACGAGCGCACCGAGAACTACATCACCGGCCGGTTCGGCTGAGCGGGCGCAGGACCGGGAGCTCATGATGGACGAACTGCGCATCGAGTTCCACGAGGAGATGGAGTCGCTGCGTGGCGACCTCATCCGCCTCGGGGCGATGGTCTCCGAGACCATCGGACGGGGGACCGCCGCGCTCCTCGACCGGGATCTTCACGCGGCCCAGGTGCTCATCGACGGCGACGACGTGATCGACGACTTCTGCCTGGGGCTCGAGGAGCGGTGCTGCCAGCTGCTCGCGCTGCAGGCCCCGATCGCCGGCGACCTGCGTTTCGTGCTCACCACGTTGCGGCTGATCTCCGAGCTCGAACGGTCCGCCGACCTGATGGTCAACGTCTGCAAGTCCTCACGGCGCATCTACGACGTGGAGTTCGGCCCGCAGCTGCGCGGCCTCATCGAGCAGATGGGTGTGGAGGCCTCGTTCCTGATCCGCACCGCCATCGACTCCTACGTGGACGCCGACACCTCGCTCGCCGCCGCGCTCGACGACATCGACGACCGGCTCGACGAGCTGCAGGTGAGCTACGTGCAGGCCATCTTCACCCAGCACGCGGGCGACAACCTGAACCTCCAGGGTGGCGTGCAGATGGCGATGATCGGCCGCTACTACGAGCGGATCGGCGACCACGCGGTCAACATCGGCGAGCGCGTGATGTACATGGTCACCGGCTGGTTGCCCGAGCACACCGGTTCCGCCCGCCACAAGCTGCGCGGTGTCGGTGCGGATGAGCTGCCGGACACGGACCCGGACGGCTCCGACCCGTCGCAGAACGGGACCGACGCATGATCGTCGCCGTCGTCGTGCTCGTGGTGGCCCTGGCTGTCGTCGGGTCCGTCGCGGTCGCCGCGCGCCGTCAGGCCGATGCCGCCACGCTGCGCGCCGACACCGCCGAGCGGCTCCTGGGGCACGCCGCGGACGGCGCACCGACGACGCCGGTCCTCCGCGCCCCGGAGCCCGCTGTGGGGGTCGGGGTGACCGGACCGTCCCCGGACGACACCACGGCCGGCGGGGAGCCGGACGGCGCAGACGTTGCGACCGGAGCGGAGCCCGGCGACGAGTTGCTGTACCGGCTCCGTCACGCCGTGGACCGGCTCGAGCACGGCATCGTGGTCTGGGACGCCACCGGGACCGAGCTGTTCCGCAACGAGGCCGCGCGATCGCTGGCCTCGGCGCGTGACGGACGGGTCCTGGTGGCCGCGGCGGTGGAGGAGCTGCTCACCGAGGCGGTCACGGGCCGCACGGTGCGCCGAGCGGTGGAGCTCTTCGGGCCCCCGGCCGAGTCGTTCGTGGTCACCGCCTACCCCTTCTCCGACGGGCGGGCCGACGGCGCGCTCGCCGTGGTGGAGGACCGCTCGCTGCAGCGCCGTACGGAGACGGTGCGCCGCGACTTCGTGGCCAACATCTCCCACGAGCTCAAGACGCCGATCGGCGCCCTCGGCCTCCTGGCGGAGACGATCCGCGACGAACCCGACCGCGAGGTGGTGGAGCGTCTGGCCAGCCGGATGATCCTCGAGGCCGAGCGCGTCGGCCGGACCGTGGACGACCTGCTGGAGCTGAGCAGGATCGAGTTCGGCGACGACACGGAGTTCGAGCACATCACCGTCCTCTCCGTGGTGGCCGAGGCGGAGGGTCGTCTCGCCTCGGCGGCGGAGCAGGCCGGTATCGCCGTCCGCCTGGAGGTGCCGGCGTCGGTCGAGATCGACGGCGACCGACGGCAGCTCGTCTCGGCGCTCTACAACCTGCTCGACAACGCCGTGAAGTACTCACCCGAGGGCTCCGAGGTGCTGGTCGTGGCCGAGGAGGACCCCGCCGGCGGGCTCGTGCGACTCGCCGTCGCCGACCACGGCATCGGGGTGCCCCGCCGCGACCTCGACCGCATCTTCGAGCGCTTCTACCGCGTCGACCGGGCCCGTTCGCGCGAGACCGGCGGCACCGGCCTCGGCCTCGCCATCGTGCGCCACGTCGCCAGCAACCACGGCGGCGACGTCGCCGTCGACTCGACCGAGGGCGTGGGCACCACCTTCACCCTCACGCTGCCCCGGCCCGACGCCCGCCGCTTCCCGCGGCCCGGCGCCGACGAACCGCGCCAGATCCCCGTTCCCGTGCCATCGGAGGCCGAACGACCATGACCGCCACCCCCACCGTGCTCGTCGTGGAGGACGAGGAGGCCTTCATCGAGGCCCTCTCCGTCGGACTGCGACGGGAGGGCTTCGACGTGGAGATCGCCCGCGACGGGGCCGAGGCCCTCGACCGGTTCGACGCCGTGGACCCCGACCTGATCCTGCTCGACGTGATGCTCCCCACGGTGTCGGGTCTCGACGTGTGCCGTGAGATCCGCCAGCGCAGCGACGTGCCGATCATCATGGTCACGGCCAAGACCGCCGAGATCGACACCGTCGTGGGCCTCGAGGTGGGTGCCGACGACTACGTGACGAAGCCGTACCGGCTCCGGGAGCTCGTGGCCCGCATGCGTGCCGTGCTCCGACGTCAGCCCCGCGGGGCCGAGGCGCCCGCAGCCACCTCCGACGTCCTGCGGATCGACGGCGTCGAGCTCGACCCGGACAGCCACGAGGTGCGGGTGAACGGGACGCTCGTGGCGCTGCCGCTCAAGGAGTTCGAGCTGCTCGCCCTCCTGATGGAGAACGCCGGCCGTGTGCTGCCCCGGGCCACCCTCATCGACCGGGTGTGGGGCAGCGACTACGTGGGCGACACCAAGACCCTCGACGTGCACATCAAGCGGTTGCGGTCGAAGGTGGAGGACGACCCGTCGCGGCCCGTGCGGATCGTGACGATCCGGGGACTCGGCTACAAGTTCGTCGCCCCGAAGGGCTGAGCGACACGCCCGGCCCGCTCCGGGTCGGGGCCCTGGCTCCAGCGGGTCGGCCGCCGGTCCGGCCGCGGCGCGCGGCCCCTACGATGAGACCGTGGCCATGGACGGGCGGGACCCCGGTGCGGGCCCGCCGGGCACCCGGCCGACCCCCCGGTTCCGGCCCACGCCCCGGCGGATCGACGTGGAGAGCCCCTTCGGGCGGCTCGCGCTCGCCCACGTGCTGTCCCTGGCCGGCGACGCGCTCGTGGCGATGGCGCTCGCCGGCAGCCTCTTCTTCGACGTCGACCCCTCCGGCGCCCGGTGGCGGATCGCTCTGTACCTGGTGTTCACCATGGCGCCGTTCGCGCTGGTGGGGCCGCTGATCGGACCGGCGATGGACCGGGCCCGTGGTGGCCACCGGTTGATGCTCGTGGGGAGCACCGTCGGCCGGGCCGCGGTGGCGGTCCTGATGATCGGCGCGGTCGGCTCCGACAGCCTCCTGCTGTTCCCGGAGGCGTTCCTGATGCTCGTCCTCGCGAAGAGCTACCAGGTGGCCAAGGCGGCGATCGTGCCCACGGTGGTGCACTCCGATGCCGGACTGGTGGAGGCGAACTCCAAGCTCCAGCTGCTGTCGGGCCTCGCGGGGTTCGCGGCGGGTGTGCCCGGCGCGGTGCTCCTCAAGGTGGGCCCCGGCGCCACCATGACCCTCGCGGCGGTCTGTTTCACCGCGGCGGTGGTGGCGTCGCTGCGGGTGCCGGCCACCACGGTGGCCGAGCAGCCCGCCGGACCGGAGGAGGTGGCGGAGCTGCGCAGTGCGGGCGTGCGGTCCGCCGCCTCCGCGATGGGCACGCTGCGCGCGGTGGTCGGGTTCGTCACCTTCCTGTTGGCGTTCGCATTGCGCGGCGACACCGGACCACCACCGCCGGGGGTGGCCACCGGTCGCCTCGCGGGCGACCGGTGGGTGGGGGAGCGGGTGACCTCCGCCGACCTGGTGGCACCACTCGGGGCGCCCCCGGTCTGGCACTTCGGCGTGGTGGTCGTGATGTCGGTCGCGGGCGGGCTGGTGGGTGCCGCGCTGGCGCCGCTGGTGCGCCGGCGCGCCCGCGAGGAGTACCTGCTGCTCGGCGCGGTGGTGCTCGCGCTCATGGGCGGCGCGGTGGGCGCGCTGCTGGCCGGTCTCACGGGCCAGGCCGCGATGTGCTTCCTGGTGGCCGTGGCCGCCTCGTCCGGGAAGCAGGCCTTCGACGCGGTGGTGCAGCGCGACGCCCCGGATGCCAACCGGGGCCGTTCGTTCGCCCGCTTCGAGTCCCGGTTCCAGGTCGCCTGGGTGCTCGGGGCGTTCCTGCCGGTGGTGGTGCCGATGCCCACGCGCCTCGGCGGGTTCCTGGTGGCGGCGCTCTCGCTCGCCGCGGCGGTCTTCTTCGGTGCCGCCCTCCGCGCGATGGGCCGGGGTCGGCGGCCGCCGCGCCTGCCGACGGCCCGCGAGGTGGGCGGCGGGGTGGTGCGGCGGGTCCGGGCCGTCAGTCCAGACCGTCGGGCGGCAGGAAGTCCGGAATCGTGAAGTCCTCGTCCGTGCCGAGGTCGAGGTCGTCGCGCAGCTCGATGCCGTTGCGGGCCAACCACAGCCCGGGGGCGTCGACCTCCGCCGGGGTGGGAAGGTGCTCGGGGCCGGCCCACAGGGTGGCCAGCGCGTCCTCACCGGCGCGCTCCACGATCCCCCCCACGAACGCCGAGCCGCGGTCGAACGTGGACTGCGACAGCTCGAGGCCGAACAGCCGCTCGACGAAGCGCTGCTCCGGACCGAACTCCACCCGCCGCCGGCGCAGTGCCTCGGTCAGCGGGCGGTAGCCCTCGAGCAGGCGGTCACCGACCTTGTCGAGGACGTGGTCGATGTAGCCCTCGATCGTGGCGACGAGCGCCTCGATGCGCGGCATCAGCTCCCGCTGCTGGTCGGACTGCATGGCGCCGAGCAGCACGTCGGGATCGCCCGCGAGGCGCTGGAGCGCAGCGAGGTCCGGTTCGCCGGAGCCCAGGAGGTCGCCCACGCCGAGGTCGTGCATGCGGCGCTCCATGTCGGCCACGTCGTCGCTGAAGCCCGACGCGTACGCGTGGAGCAGCTCCTCGAGACGGGTCCGCACGTGCGGCAGGTCGAGCACCTGCTGGTGCGCCACGTCGGACAGGCACACCCAGAGTCGGACCGAGTCGCGCGGCAGGCTCCACCCGTCGGCGAACTCGTCCACGTTGCGGAGGACCAGGGTCAGCGCGGCGCCGCGGCCCCGCGGCAGGGGGAGCTCGAAATGGCCGAGCGCACGGGCGGCGAGGTGCCCGGCGGTGCTGCCGGCCATCATCCCGAGCAGCATCGGGCCCATCATCCCCATCACCTGACGGACCAACGCGTCGGGCGGGAGCCCGCCCGGCAGGCCGAGCGCCCCCAGGTCCGGGGCGTCCTCCCCGTCGAGTTCGCGCTCGAGCTCACCGAGCTGCGCCTGCAGCGCGCGGCCCAGGGAGCCGGACAGCTGCTCGAGGAGGCCCTTCTCGTCGTCGAGGAAGCGGCGCGCCCACTGGGTCCGGTTGAGGGCCTCGACCCGCACGGGTTCCTCGAGCTCCCGGCCCGTGGCCTGGGCGATCTGCAGCTCCGCCACCCGGGCGAGCTGCTCCACCGCGAGCCGGTCGGCCGGATCCACGTTGTCCTCGGCCACGCCGCCGGTGGCGATCGAGCCGGCCAGCTGCGCCGCAGCGTCCCAGCTGCCGGACGAGCTGCCGCTCAGCCGACGGGACAGGTCCTGGAGGAAGAACCCGATGTCGCCGAGGCCGAACGGCTCTCCACGGGGTTCCTGGTCGTCGCCGTCGCCGATGGGGTCCACGCCCGCATCGTACGGCGCCCGGCGGTCCGGGCGTCCTCCCCCCGGTCCCGTCGCCCCGGAGTCCGCTCAGGGCGCCGAGGTCGGGACCACGGTGAGTGTCAGCCGGTCCGGGCCGCGCACCACGGTCAGCGCCACGGCCGAGCCCGGTTCGCCCTTCCGCAGCGCGGCGGTCAGGTCCACCATGCGACGCACGGGTTCGCCGCCGGAGGCGACGATCACGTCGCCCGGCGCGAGGCCGCCGGCCTGGGCCGGTGCGCCGGCGGTGACGGCCACCACCAGGGCGCCGCCCTCGAGACCCCGGGCCATGGCCGAGGGTCGGTCGAGGTCGGTCGCCTGGACGCCGATCCAGGCCCGCTCGACCCGCCGCGACTCCACCAGCGAACGGGCGGCGCGCAGGGCGTCGCGTCCGGTGACGGCGAGCTCGCCGTCACCGTCGGCGCCCGGTCCCACGAGGATGCCGACCAGCCGGCCGCGGCGGTCGAAAAGGACGCCGTCGCCGCCGTCGCCCGTTGCGGCCCCGGCGGTGCGCGTGATCGCGACCGTGGCCGCGGTGGACGAGGTGGCCGCGGCGCCGGATCCCTCCGGGGCGTCGCCGACGGCGACCCGCAGCAGGTCCACCCGGACCGTGCCCGCCGGGGTGACGTCGTCGACGCCCGCATCGACGATCTCGCCACGGTCCGCCCGGGGGTCGCCCTCACCGCCACTCGCGGTGACCTCCAGGACGCCGTCGCCCACGCGCGCCGAGCCCGCCACGACGGCACGGCCGCCGGCGTCGGGCACGGCGAGCACGGCCAGGTCGGTGGTGGGATCCGTGGCCACGACCTCGGCCCGTTGCGGGGCGCGGTCGCCGCAACGGGCCCACACCTCGGTGGCACCCGCCAGCGCGGTGGCCCGGGTGAGCAGGTGCCCGTCGCCGTCGAGGACCACCGCGGTGACGGTCGTGGTCCCACCGGGTGCGCCGACCACGGTCACCGTGGCCACCGATGGACGGGCGAGCGCCTCGGGGGAGGGTGCGGGCTCGTCGCCCTGGCGACCGACGCCGAGCACCACCCCCGCCACCAGGAGCCCGGAGCCGACCAGGACCAGTGCGATCGCGAGCCGGGAGCTGCGGCGCCGGTCCGTGTGGCCCCGCTGGACCATGGCCCGTTCGCTCGGGTGGATCCACGTGCGCTCGACGGGTGCCGCCGGGCCGACCGCCGTGAGGTCCTCGTCGTCCCCGTCGTCGGGTGGTCCGGCGGCCGGCGGTTGCACGGGCGCACCCTACCGACGGACGGGTTCCGGGTGATCGCGACCCTCGCGTACGATGGCCGCCGTGGACCGAAGGGACGAGTCGGTGGCGTCGCCCGCCCCCGACGACCGTTGCGAGCTCGTACCCGGTCCGTTGCCGGTCGACGAGATCCGCCGCTGGGTGGGCCGGCCCGACTGTGGCGCCGTGGTGGTCTTCACGGGGAACGCCCGAGATCACTCGGACGGCCGAGCCGGCGTGACCTCCCTCGCGTACGAGTCCTACGAGGAGCAGGCCGTGCCCCGTCTGCGGGAGGTGGCGGCCGAGCTGCGGCGGCGCTGGCCGGAGGTGGGCAGGGTGGCGCTCGTGCACCGGACCGGTGACGTGCCCCTCGGCGAGGAGGCGGTGGTCGTGGCCGTCGCCGCACCGCACCGCGCCGCGGCGTTCGAGGCCGCACGATTCGGGATCGACGCCGTGAAGGACTCCGTGCCGATCTGGAAGCAGGAGACCTGGACCGACGGCAGCGACTGGGGCGCGGACGCCCGCCCCCTCCGGGCGGCGCACGAGGTGGCGGCGCCGTGAGCAACCTCGCGTTCCTGCTGCTCGCTGTCGTGGTGAGTGTCGTCGGCGTGATGGTCCTCTGGTTGCGCAACCGCCCGGCCACGTCGCGGACCTCGTCGATCGACGAGTTCAGCGAGAAGATGCGGGCCCTGGCACCCGACGACGACGGGCAGCCGCCCACCTCGTCACGGCGGCGAGGGGCCTGAGCTGGCCCGGGACCTCGCGATCGACCTGGGCACGGCGAACACGCTCGTGTACGCCCGGGGTGAGGGCATCGTGCTGAACGAGCCCTCCGTCATCGCGCTCAACAGCCGGACCAACGAGGTCCTGGCCATGGGCCGCGAGGCCTGGAAGATGATCGGCCGCACGCCCAGCTACATCGTGGCGGTCCGACCGCTGCGCCAGGGTGCGATCACCGACTTCGAGGTCACCCAGGAGATGATCCGCCTGCTGCTCAAGCGGGTGGGCGTGAACCGGTTCAACCGGCCACGGGTGGTCATCTGCGTGCCCTCGGCGATCACCGCGGTCGAGAAGCGGGCGGTCACCGAGGCGGCCCGCAAGGCCGGCGCCGTGGAGGCCCAGCTGATCGAGCAGCCGATGGCCGCGGCGATCGGCGCGGGCCTGCCCATCAACGAACCGGCCGCCAACATGGTGGTGGACATCGGCGGCGGCACCTCCGAGACGGCGTTGATCTCCCTCGGCGGGATCGTGGCCCTGCAGGCGGTGCGGGTCGGCTCGTTCGACATCGACGCGGCGATCATCACCTACATCCGCCGCGAGTACGGGATCGCCATCGGCGAACAGACGGCGGAGGAGATCAAGATCCTCATCGGCTCGGCGCACCCCACGCCGGACGAGGTCCGCGCCGAGGTGCGGGGCCGCGAACTCATGTCCGGCCTCCCGAAGACGGTCATCCTCTCCGCGCTCGAGGTGCGCGGCGCGATCGCGGAGCCGGTCAACACGATGGTCGACTCGGTGCTGAGCTGCGTCAGCGAGGCGCCGCCCGAGCTCGCGCAGGACCTGATCGAGCGGGGGATCAACCTGGTGGGCGGTGGCTCGTTGCTCAAGGGGCTCGACCTCCGCCTCTCGAAGGAGACCGAGGTGCCGGTGCAGTTGGTGCGCCAGCCCCTCGAGGCCGTGGTGCTCGGCGCGGGCCGCGTCATCGAGTCCTACGAGGAACTCCGCGACATGTTCATGGGCGCCCGGCGCTGACCGTGTGCACGGGCGCCGGCGCTGAGCAAGCGCCGCCGGGGCCCGCGGCGCCGCTAGTCTCGGGCCGCCGTCCGGGGGGGACTCGGGCGTCGTGTCCGGGAGGACTCCGCACCCGTGCCACTGCTCGAGGTCGATGACGTCGGTGTGCGCTTCGGCGGCGTGGTGGCCCTCGACGGCCTGTCCTTCGCCATCGAGGAGGGTGAGATCTGCGCCCTGATCGGTCCGAACGGGGCCGGGAAGACCACGTTGTTCAACGTGATCAGCCGGCTGTACGAGCCGAGCCACGGCGCCGTGACGTTCGCCGGCGAGGACCTCCTCGCTCTGGCCCCGCACGAGATCGCCGGCCGGGGCATCGCCCGGACGTTCCAGAACCTGGCCCTGGTGCCCGGGCTGTCGGTGGTCGACAACGTGATGATCGGTGCGCACGCCCGCACGTCCGGGGGGTTCCTCGCCGGTGCCCTGGGCATCCCGGTGCGCGGCCGCGAACGGGCGCTCCGCTCCGACGCCATGGAGGTGCTCGACCGCCTCGGGCTCACCGCGGTGGCCGGGCGACCGGCCGTGGGCCTTCCCTACGGCACGCTCAAGCGCATCGAACTGGCCCGCGCGCTTGCCGCGCGGCCCCGCCTCCTGATGCTCGACGAGCCGGCGAGCGGCCTCACCCACGAGGAGGTCGGTGAGCTCGGCCGGACCGTGGTGCGCCTGCGCGACGACTTCGGGCTGACCGTGCTGCTGGTCGAGCACCACATGGGCATGGTCATGGGCATCTCGGAGCACGTGGTGGTCATGGAGTTCGGTCAGAAGATCGCCGACGGCACGCCCGAGGAGGTCAGCCGGGACCCGAAGGTGATCCAGGCCTACCTGGGGGGTGGGGCATGAGCCTCCTCGAGGTGCGGGGCCTGCGGGCCGGCTACGGCCCGGTGGAGGTGCTCGACGGGATCGACCTCGACGTGGCCGCCGGTGAGGTGGTGGTGGTGCTCGGCGCGAACGGCGCCGGCAAGACCACCACGCTGCGGGCACTGTCCGGGATGATCCCCACCCGGGGCACGATCACCCTCGACGGCGCGGACGTGACCGGCCGCCGCCCGGAGGACCTCGTGCGCCTCGGCGTGGCGCACGTCCCCCAGGGGCGTGGCACCTTCGGGGAGCTCGACGTCATCGAGAACCTGCGGGTGGGTGGCTTCACCCGGCCCGCCGGCGAGGTGGCCGAGGACATCGAGCGCTGGCTCACCATGTTCCCCCGCCTCGGGGAGCGGCGCGACCAGCCGGCCGGCAGCATGAGCGGCGGCGAGCAGCAGATGCTGGCCATCGCCCGGGCCCTGATGTCGAGGCCGCGCCTGCTGCTGCTCGACGAGCCGTCGCTCGGCCTCGCGCCGCTGGTCACCCAGGACGTGTTCCACCGCATCTCGGAGATCAACCGCGACCTGGGCACGGCGGTCCTGGTGGTGGAGCAGAACGCCAACCTGGCGCTGGCCGTGGCGAACCGGGGCTACGTGCTGGAGACCGGCCGCATCGTGGCCAGCGGGACGGCCGCCGAACTGACCGCGGACGACGTCGTCCGCCGGGCCTACCTGGGGGTGTAGGTGGAACTCTTCGTCCAACGGGTGTTCGACGGCCTCGCCGCGGGTGCCGTCTACGCGATCCTGGCCCTGGCCATCGTGGTGATCTTCCGGGCCTCCGGCCTGCTGAACTTCGCCCAGGGCGAGCTGGCGATGTTCACCACCTTCATCGCCTGGGCCCTCCTCGACACGGGGATCCCCTGGTGGGCCGCCACCCTGCTGGCCATGGTGATCGGCTTCGCCATCGGCGCGCTGCTCTACCGGCTGCTGATCGTCCGCCTGGGAGGTCCGGCCGGCAACCCGCTGGCCATCGTGATCGTCACGATCGGACTGTTCCTGATCCTCAACGACGGCGCGGGGATCATCTGGGGCTCCAACCCGGCCAAGGTGCCGCGGGTGTTCGGCGACGGTCGCGTGGAGATCTTCGGCGCCGGCATCGCCGTGCAGGTGCTCGGCCTCCTCGGCGTACTCGCGGTGCTGGTGATCGGCTTCGGGCTCCTGTTCCAGCGGACCAAGCTCGGGCTCGCGCTGCGTGCCGTCACGGCCAACCAGGAGTCCGCCGCACTCGCCGGCGTGAAGGTCATGAGCACGCTCATGATCGGGTGGGGCCTCGCGGCGGGGATCGGTGCCCTCGCCGGCACCTTCACCGCGTCGCAGAACCTCGGGGTGGACGCCAACATGATGCAGGTCGCCCTGATCTACGCGTTCGCCGCGGCGACGCTGGGCGGCTTCGACAGCCCGCTCGGCGCCGTGGTCGGCGGCCTCATCATCGGCCTCGTGTCGGAGCTCGTCGTGGGCTACGTCGACGTCATCGGGCCCGACCTCCGCCTCCTGCCCGGCTTCGTGCTGGTGCTCGTCGTCCTGCTGGTGCGTCCGCAGGGCCTGTTCGGCAGCGCCCGGGTGGCGAGGGCATGAGCGCCGCCGTGCCGGGCACCCCGGGCACCCGTTGGCGCTGGGCCCTCTTCGGCGTCCTGGTCGTGGTGGCCCTGGTGGTGCCCCAGTCGCTCGCCCCGGAGGCCGTGAACCGGCTCTCGGAGGTGATGTGGGTGGCCGTCGCGGCCCTCGGGCTCGCGCTGCTCACCGGGTTCAACGGCCAGATCTCGCTGGGCCACGGCGCGTTCCTGGGCCTCGGCGCCTACATCACGATGATCCTCACGGTCGACTACAACCAGTCGTTTCTCGTGGCGGGCATCGTGGCGCTGCTGGCCGCGTTCCTGCTCGGCGTGGCGGTCGGCCTGCCCGCGCTCCGCATCACGGGCGTCTACCTCGCGCTCGTCACGCTGGGCCTGGCCACCTTGTTCCCACAGCTCGTGATCCGCCTCGGCGACATCACCGGCGGCAGCGTCGGCCGCCAGCTCCTGCCCCGTGAGGGCTACGGCGACACCGCACTGCTCGAGGAGGTCGGCCGCCGCCGCTTCCTCAGCGAGGCGGGGTTCCGGGCGCCGGGCTGGACGGGCCTCGCGGACGACCAGTGGCGCTACTACGTGTTCCTGGTCCTCGCGATCGTCGTGTTCCTCCTGGTCCGGAACCTCACCCGGTCGCGGGTGGGGCGCGGGCTGGTGGCCATCCGCGACAACGAGACCGCCGCCGAGGTCGCCGGCGTGTCGGTCGACCGTTACAAGGTGGTCACCTTCGGCCTGTCGGCGGCCATCGCGGCGCTCGGCGGCTGGATGTTCGCCGTCCTCAACAACCAGGTCTCGCCCACGTCCTTCACGATCGCGTTGTCGATCACCCTGCTCGTGGCCGCGGTGCTCGGCGGCGCGGCGAGCATCGTCGGCCCGGTACTCGGCGCGATGGTCGTGGTGCTGCTCCGCGAGGCCGTGCCCGCCGAGTCACAGCGGTACTCGCAGGTGATCTTCGGCGTGGTGCTCATCGTCGTGATGCTCGTGGCGCCCGGCGGCATCGTGGGCATCTACCGCAAGGTGGAGGCCTGGATCCGACGCAAGCGGGGCCCGGGTCGCGGGTCCACCGACGCCGCCACCACCGCGTCACCCGATCACCTGAATCCGACCCAACCACAGGAGGCATGACATGACCACAGGATCCACGGTGCGCCGACTCGGCGCGGTGCTGCTGGCCCTCGGCCTGGTGGCCGCGGCGTGCGGCGGCCGCGACGACTCGGGCTCCGGCTCCGACTCCGGCAGCGCCACCACCGAGGCGTCCGGGTCCACGGACCTGGCCACCACGAAGGACTGCACGAACTACAACGGCACGCAGGGGACCGAGGGCAACGTCATCAAGATCGGCAACTCGCTGCCCCGCTCCGGCACCTTCAAGGTGTTCGACGAGGTGCGCGCCGGGATCGAGGCGTACTTCGGGTTCGCGAACGCCAACGGCGGGGTCAAGAGCAAGCAGCTCCAGCTGACCTCGCTCGACGACGCCTACCTGCCCGAGCGCACCCGCTCCAACGTCGAGACGCTCGCCGGGACCGACGGCGTGTTCGCGCTGCTCGGCGTGGTCGGCACCGAGAACAACAAGGCCGCGCAGCAGTACTTCGCCGAGAAGGGCCTGTGCGTTCCGAACCTCGCGGTGGCCACCGGCTTCCCGGGCTTCGGCGACCCCACGACGGACCCGTGGATCATCAACGGCCTGCCGAACTACGCGCTCGAGTCGATCGCCTTCGCCGACTACCTGAAGCAGAACCAGCCGGACGCGAAGGTGGCGATCCTCGCCCAGAACGACAGCTTCGGTGAGTCCTACGTGACGGCGTTCAAGAAGGCGATCGAGGGCACCAAGATCACCGTCGTGGGCGAGCAGACCTTCGATCCCCGCACCGCGGAGAACGCGAGCGGCCAGGTCACCACGCTCAAGGCCACGAACGCCGACGCGCTGCTGCTCGGTGTCACCTCGATCCCGTGTCCGAACGCCCTCAAGTCGGTCAAGGACTCGGGCTGGACCCCCACCACCTACGTCACCCTGACGTGCTCGTCGAAGGTGCTGATGAGCCTCGCCGGTGACGCGGCGGAGGGTGCGATCAGCACCCGGGCCACCTACGACCCGGCGGATCCGGCCAGCGCGAGCGAGGCCGGCGTGCAGGAGTTCAAGACCGAGGGCGCCAAGTACGGCCTGTCCCCGGCGCAGCTCGACGACCTCAACGTGGCCGCCGGGTGGAACTTCGGCGCCTATCTGGTGCAACTCCTGAAGGCCGCACCGGAGCTCGACCGGGCCAAGGTGATGAACACGGCGTGGTTCCAGAAGAACGTCACCTTCGGGATGAACCTGCAGGGTCTCAACTGGAACACCGACGGCGAGAAGGACCCGTTCGGCTACGAGCAGCTCCAGTTCGTCAAGCGCCAGGGCGGCGCGTGGGCCCCGCAGGGCGACATCGTCGACTACTCCGACCAGCTGCGCGAGCAGACCGGCGGCTGACGGATCGTGGTGCACGGGGGCCGGTCCGGACGGGCCGGCCCCCGTGGCGCGTCCTGGCTCGGGTCGCGTCGATCAGTCGCCCTCGTCGATCGCGAGGAGCTCCTCGGCGGCCTGGCGCACCTGGAGGTCGCGGTCGGCGGTCGCGCGGCGCAGCGCCTCGGTGGCCTCCGGGCCGTCGAAGGCGGCCAGCGCCAGCACCGCCCGCCGGCGGACCGTCGCCCGGTCCCCGCAACCGGCCACCACCGCATCGAGGGCGGTGCGGCCCTCGCCCGTGACGCCACGGCCGACGAGGGAGCCGATCGCCGCCACCGCTGCCTCACGGCAGAGCGGGTCCGCGTGGCCGGTGGCCACCCCGGCCAGTGCGGCCACCTCCGGGTCGCCCGCGGTCCGGTGCTCGCCGCAGGCGAACGCCGCGACCTCGACCACCCGGTCGTCGGGGTCGGCGAGCAGCGCCGCGAGGGCGGCGAGCGAACCGTCGCCGCCCGCGACGGCCGCCAACTCGGCCGCCCGGCGCCGCACCGACGGATCCGGGTCGGCCAGCGCCCTCGACAGGCGTCGGTCGTCCAGGTCGCCGGTGCGTGCGGTCGCGCCGAGGGCGGCCGCCCGCACGGCGGGGGCCGGGTCACCAAGGCCTGCGACCGCCGTGGCGGCGTCGCCGGTGTGGCCCGCCATCACCACCGCGGCGCGTCGGGCCACAACTGCTTCGTCAGGAGCGACCGCCTCGGGCTCATGCACCCGTACACTGTCCCGGACGCGTCAAGACAGGAGACCAACGTGTCCCACATGGTGATCTTCCAGACCCAGGACGGCAGTCCCGGGTACAACCAGTTCGAGTCGATCGACGGCGCCGTGGCCTTCGTGGAGAAGCTGCGGAACGAACAGGGCATCGAGAACGCCCGGATCTTCGCCCTCGAGGAGGTGAAGTTCGAGCTGAAGCCCTACTTCCGGGTGGAGCTGCAGGCCCTGACCCAGGGGGGCGCGCGACCAGGAGCTCCGTCGCCGGCGGCCCCGGGTGCGCCCGCCGCGCCGTCGGCCGCCCCGTCGCAGCCGGCCGCTCCCTCCGCGCCGTCGCCGGCACCCGCGGAGCCGACCACCTTCGGCGCGGGCTCGCCGCTCGGCCCGCCGCCCGGTGCTGCGCCGGCCCAGCCGTCGCAGCCCGCTCCGGCCCCGGAGGCCCCGGAGCCGGCCCAGCCGACACGTCGGGGCCTGTTCGGCCGCTGACGCCCGGGCCCGTCGCGGCCCGCTGATCCGAAGTTCCGGACCCGGGCGGACCGCCCGGGTCCGGTCGCGCCGGGGCAGCGGTCGAGACCCGGGTCGGGGTGATCGCCGGGCGCCGAGCGATGCGCCGGGGTGATGACGCCCGGAGTCAGGCGACGACGAGACCGCCGAGCACCGTGACGATGCTCAGGGCGACCCCCACCAGCGCGGCGATGACCAGCACGGTGAGGAGCAGGAGCAGGCCCGAGCGGACCTTCACCTTCGTGGGGATCGTCACGGTCATGCGGTTCGCCGCGGCCCGACCGTTCCGGCCGTTCGAACTGGGGGCGGTCACAGCCCCACGACCGCCGGCGGCGCGGCCGGTGGCAGGCTGGGGGACCGGTCGCCGCCCGAACATGGCCGCGCCGAGGGCCACCGAGGCCACCACCACCAGGACGAGACCGACGACCAACGCACCCATGACGGACAGCAGCCTACCGACCCCCGGCGCCCCGGCCGATCCCGGCGACGCACCTCCATCCGCCGCCGCCCCGGGCACCCCGGGTGGTGATGACCTCGTCGACGCCGGTGTCGCGGACGCGACCGGTCCGCATCGGCGACGTTCGCGGCGCCGCCTCGTCTGGCTCGGGGCGATCCTCGCCGGTCTGGCCCTGCTCGCGGGGCTGCTGTTCGTGCCCACGCCCTACTACCTGCTCGAGCCCGGCTCGGTCCGAGCGTCGGAGCCGCTCGTGAGCGTGGAGGGTGCCCCGACCTACCGCACCAAGGGCGCCGTGATGTTCACGACCGTGTACATCGACCAGGCGACCGTCGCCACGCTCCTCCGCGGCGCGGTCGACGACGCGATCGAGGTGAAGTCGGAGGACGAGATCTACGGCAAGGAGGGCCGCGGCAAGAGCCAGCAGGTCAACCAGCAGCGCATGGACCTGTCCAAGCTGGTCGCCACGAAGGTGGCCCTCAACCGGCTCGGGTACCCCGCGGAGTTCACCGCGAACGGGGCCCGCGTGCTGGGGCTGTCCGACGACAGCCCGTCGAAGGACCTGCTCCGGCCCGGCGACGTGATCACCGCCGTCGACGGTCGGCCCGTGGCGCTGCCCTCCGACATCGGCAGAGCGCTCGACGGCTCTGCCCCCGGGGATCAGGTCACCGTCCAGGTCCGTCGTGGGGACGCGACCGAGACCGTGACCGTCACCCTCGGCGCCGCCCCCGACGACGCCGCGCGACCGGTGCTCGGCGTGTCGGTGGACCCCGACGACCCCCGGCTCGACTCCCCCGTGCAGGTGAACATCGACTCGGGTGACGTGACCGGCCCGTCGGCGGGCCTGGCCTGGGCGCTCGCCGTGATCGACCGCCTGACGCCCGGTTCCCTCACCGACGGTCGCCGAGTGGCGGTGACCGGCGAGATCCTCCCCGACGGGACGGTGGGCGCCATCGGCGGCATCGAGCAGAAGGTCGCGGCGGTCAAGCGCAACGGCGTGAAGCTGTTCCTCTATCCCGAGTCGACGCCGGCCGCGGAGCGCCGGGCCATCGAGCGGGTCGCGGGCGACGACCTCGAGCTCCGGCCGGTGGCCACGCTCGACGACGCGATCCGCATCCTCGACCCGGACGGCAACGTGGACGCCGAGGCCCGCAAGGTGGCGGCCTCGCAGGCCGCGGCTGCGCCCGCGACCCCGTCCGGCGTGCCCGGCTGACAGGTCGGCCGGACCACATCCGCGAGCGCCGGGGACCGCACGGTCGGAGTGCGGTGCCGTCCGCGACTGGACGCGGTGCCGCCCGTAGCATTCGGCCATGACCGACTCCGTCCCGGACGCACCGGCGCTGGACCCGTCCGCGCTCTCCGGTGCCAGCTTCGCCCGGTCCCGCAAGGGGTTCGAGCCGGCGGAGGTCCGCAAGCTGCTCGGCCGCGCCGCGGATGCGCTCCGGGCCTGGCAGGAGCGCGACGAGCGCCTTGCGGCGCGGGTCGACGAGCTCGAGGCCGCGCTGTCCGCGTCGCGGGACGCGGACGAGGAGCGGATCACCGAGGTCCTGGGCTCCGAAACGGCCCGCATCGTGGCCGCGGCGCGTTCGGCCGCGGCGGAGATCCGTGCCAACGCGGAGGCCGACGCGGCCCGCATGGTCGCCGAGGCCGACGAGGCGCTCTCCGCGGCGCGGTCCGCGGCGGAACAGGAGTCCGAGGCACTCCGTTCCGAGGCCACGACCCTGCGCGACGAGGCGCGGTCCGAGGCGGAGCACCTGCGGGCCGAGGCGGCCGACGAGGCAACCCGGCTGCGCTCCGAGGCACAGGCCGAGCACGACCGACTGCTCGAGGCGGCCGCGTCGGTGCTCGACGAGCGCACCGCGGAGGCGGAGGTCGCCGCGGCCGCGATCCGGGGCACGGCCGAGGCGGAGCTCGCCGCCGCCCGCACCGAGGGCGAGCGCATCCGGGCCGAGGCGGCCGAGGCCGGTGAGGCAGAACGCGAGCGGGCCCGCGAGGAGGGCCGGGAGATGGTGGGCGAGGCCCGTCGGGTGCGCGAGCGGATCCTCCGCGACCTCGCCGAGCGCCGTCGCACGGCGCGCCAGCAGATCGAGGCGGCCCGCGCCGGTCGCAACCGGATCATGGCGTCGCTCGCGGATGCGGGTGCCGCCCTCGATGCCGTGGTCGAGGACCTCGCCGGGAGCGAGCGCGCCGCGGAGGTGGCGGGCGAGGCCGCAGCCGCCACGGTGCTCGACGATATCGAGCAGGTGGTCACCGAGCTCGAGTCGGGTCTGCGCACCGGTGAGCTCTCGGTGCCGCAGGTCCCTGCGGGCACCGGGGCGGAGACCGACGAGGACACCGGGGCAGACACCGGGGCAGACACCGGGGCAGACGCCGGGGCAGAGATCGGGGACGACACGGGGGCGGCGACCGCGTTCGGCGAGGTCGACGTGGCCGAGATCGTCGAGGTCGAGGTCGTGGAGGAGCCCGTCGAGGCCACCGGCGCCTCCGTCGACGAGGCCGAGGCCACGATCGATCCGGGCGGCACCGACAACGTGGTGGGCCTCGCGGCCCCGCGGGCCGGTGGACCGGATGCGCCGATCGACGACGAGCCGTCGCCCGGCGCCACCGTGCACGACCTCTTCGAGCGCATCCGGGCTGAGCGCGGCGCCGACGCCGGGGGCGAGCCCGCCGACGGGACCGACATCGTCGGCGCGGGGAGCGGGGGGTCCGCGAACGGGGGCGGCGAGGTGGCCTCGGCCCCGGCGGCCTCCGAACCTCCTGCCGGGTCGGCGGCGGACGCCGCGCCGGGAGGCGTGGCCGTGCTGCAGGACGACACGGACGAGACCCGGCCCGACGACGAGCCCGTGGTCGTGGCCCTCACCGAGCCGGACCCGACCACGCGGCTGCTCGACCGGCGCGACCAGCTGCTGGAGCCGGCGGAGAAGGGGCTCTCCCGCACCTTGAAGCGCCTGGTCTCCGACGAGCAGAACGAGGTGCTCGACCGCCTGCGTCGTCACCGCAAGGGCCGGGTCGACCTGGCCGAGCTGCTGCCGCCGGGTCCCGACACCGTGCGGTTCGTCGACGCGCTGACCGACGAGTTCTCCGCCGCCGTCGCCGCGGGCGCGGAACTCTGGGCGGAGCTCACCGGCGCCGAGGCCCCACCGGCCGACGGGGCCGTGGCCGCCGAGGTCCTGACCGCCCGGGTGGACGAGCTGCTCGAGCGACGCCGCGCCCACCTGCAGCGCGTCCTCGACGAGGCCGACGAGGCGGGCCTGGAAGTGGCGGAGCTGGCCGATCCCGTGCGGGCCGCCTACCGAGAGTTCCGTTCGGGTTCCGTCCCGCAGCTCGCGGGCGACCTGGCCGCCGCCGGGTTCGCCGAGGGAACCCGCCGGGCCGCGCCGGCGGGCACCACCTGGTGCTGGGTCGCGGACCACGGCGGCCTGCCGTGCAGCGACGCCGAGGACAACGCACTGGCCGGCCCGGTGCCGGTGGGAGAGGAGTTCCCCACCGGCGACGTCGTGCCGCCCGCGCATCCGGGCTGCCGATGCCTCCTCGTACCAGCCCCTCGGTAACCTCGCCGCCGTGCGGTACCCCGAGGACATGCCCCGCCCGTCACGGCGGGAGCGCAAGAAGGATCGTGCCTCGGCACATCCCAACCGGGGCCGCACCATCGTGGCCGTCGTCGCGGTGGTCGTGGTGGTGCTGCTGCTCTCGATCCGTGCCCTGGCCACGTTCTGGACCGACTTCCTCTGGTTCGACGCCCTCGACCTCGCAGCGGTCTGGCGGAAGCTGCTGTCGGCCAAGGTGACCCTCGGGGTGGGCGCCACCCTGATCTTCTTCGTCATCCTGTGGCTGAACCTCCTCGTGGCCGACCGCATCGCGCCCCGGTTCCGCCCGGTCGCCGGTCACGACGACGAGCTCCTGGTGCGCTACCGGGAGTTGATCAGCGGCCGTCAGCGGGTCATGGAGGTGGTGGTCGCTCTGCTGATCGCCGTGGTGCCGGGCCTCGGCGCCGCCGGCCAGTGGCAGGAGTGGTTGCTCTTCCGGTACGGCGGCAACTTCGGGACCAAGGACCCCCAGTTCGGCCAGGACATCGGCTTCTTCGTGTTCAAGCTGCCGTTCCTCACCCAGGTGGTGGACTGGCTGTTCGGTTTCCTCCTCGTCACGGCGATCGTGGTGGCCGTCGTGCACTACCTCAACGGCGCGATCCGGGTGCAGCCGCTCGGTGAGCGGGTCACCCCGAACGCCAAGGCCCACCTGTCGGTGCTGCTCGCGCTCGCCGCGCTCGTGAAGGCCGCCGACTACTGGCTGCAGCGCTTCGAGCTGCTCTACGCGCCCGGCCGGTCCTTCGACGGCGCGGGCTACACCGCGGTCAACGCCCGGCTCCCCGCCATCAACCTGCTCATCCTCATCTCGGTGTTCGTCGCGGTGCTGCTGCTGGTGAACATCCGGCGCAAGGGCTGGGCCCTGCCCGCGATCGTCGTCTCCCTCTGGCTGCTCGTGGCGCTGGTGGTGGGCAGCGCCTACCCGGCCTTCGTGCAGCGGTTCCAGGTGAGCCCGGCGGAGCTCGCCAAGGAGAAGCCGTTCATCAAGCGGAACATCTCCGCCACGCGTGAAGCCCTGGGCCTCAGCGAGGTGGAGCAGACCGACTTCGTGTACTCGCCGGACCTGACCGCGGAGAAGATCGCGCCGCAGCAGTCGAACCTCACGAACGCCCGGCTGCTGGACCCGACCGTGATCCGGCCGACGATCCAGGACCTCGAGTTCGGCCGCGAGTTCTACGCGTTCCGCGACGTGGACGTGGACCGCTACGTGGTCCAGCGCGACGGCGCGGCGCCGGTGCGCGAACCCACGATCGTGTCCACCCGCGAGCTCAACACCCAGGGCATCGCGGCGCCCACGTGGGAGAAGCTGCACCTGGTCTTCACCCACGGCTACGCCGCCGCGGTCGCGCCGGCGAACTCGGTGGACGGCCGGGGCGACCCGAACTTCCTGGTGTCGAACATCCCGGTCAAGGTCACCGGGCTGCCCCCGCTGGACCGCCCGGAGCTGTACCACGGCGAGGGCATGGACGGGTACAGCATCGTGGGCACCGACCAGACGGAGCTCAGCACCGACCAGGTCACCACGCAGTACCAGGGCAAGGCCGGCGTGCCGATCAACACGCTGCCCCGGAAGGCCGCCTTCGCCCTGCGCTTCGGTGAGATCGAACCGATGATCTCGGGCAACCTCACCAAGAGCTCCAAGGTGATCTACATCCGCGACGTGAAGGAGCGGGTGCAGACCATCGCCCCGTACCTGATCCTCGACGAGGACCCGTACGGCGTGCTCGTCGACGGCCGGGTCAAGTACGTCATCGACGGCTACACCGCCTCGGCCAACTTCCCGTACGCCGAGTCGCTCGACGCCGCCGCGGTCACCACGGGCGCAACGGGTTCGTTCAACTACCTGCGCAACAGCGTGAAGGCGGTGGTCGACGCGTACGACGGCACCGTCGACATGTACCTGGTGGACACCCTCTACGGCTCGCAGGACCCGATCATCCGGACCTGGGCGAAGGCCTTCCCCGGCGTCTACACGACCGAGATCCCGGAGTCGCTGTCGCGGCACTTCCGCTACCCGGAACTGCTGTTCAAGACCCAGACCGCGGTCTGGGGCCGTTACCACCAGAGCGACCCGTCGTCGTTCTTCAACAACAGCGACCGGTGGGACGTCGCCCAGCAGCCGCCGAACACCTCCGCGGGCACCGCGGCGGCCGACAGCACGGCCCTCGCGCAGCCGAACTCCCAGCTGGACCGGATCGAGCCCTACTACCAACTCATGCAGCTCACGCCGGACAGCGAGCCGGAGTTCGTCCTCACGCGCCCGTTCGTGCTCGCCTCCAGCGACGACTCGGCCCGGAACCTGACCGCGATCATGGTGGCGTCGAACGACCCCGGCTCGTACGGGAAGCTCCGCCAGGTGGTGATGGCCGGTCGCGGCGAGGACGGCAAGCTGGAACGCTCCACACGTGTGGACGGCCCCCTGCGGGCGAACCAGAAGATGGTGACCTACCAGCCGGTCTCGGTGTACCAGACCCAGGTGGGCTCCAACGGCTCGCGGGTCCAGTTCGGCAACCTGCTCATCCTCCCGTTCCGCGACTCGCTGCTCTACCTGCGCCCGATCTACGCGAAGGAGGAACAGAGCGGCCGCTTCTCGTTGAAGCGGGTGGTGGTGACCTCCGGTGACACGGTCGGCTTCGGCGACTCGTTGCCGGCCGCCCTGGCCGACCTGCTCGACGGCGACCCGGACAAGGCCTCTGGCGCGCCGCCCGACACCTCCTCCGGGGCCAACGGGACCGACAACGGGTCCGGCGCGACCACCACCACCGTCCCGGCACAGGGCGGCGGCGACCCCACGGCGCTGCTGACCGAGGCGGACCAGACCTTCACGCGGGCGGACCAGAAGCTGCGCAATGGCGACCTCGGCGGGTACCAGGCCGACGTGGCCGCCGGCCGCGCCCTCGTCGCCCGGGCCGCGGCCGCCCTGGCCGGAGCGGCCCCGCCCACGACCGCTGCGCCGGCGACCGCTGCACCGACGACCGCCGCACCGACGACCGCTGCACCGACGACCACCAGCACGGTGGCGCCGGTCGGACGCACATGACGCGGATGCGGTCGTCGGGAGGGTCGGGGCGGTACCCTCGGCGCCCGTGAGTCACCTCCCGGCCCTCCTGGGCCTGCTGAACCCGGAGGACCTGATCCAGAAGGGCGGCTATCTGCTGCTCTTCGGGATCGTGTTCGCGGAGTCCGGCCTGCTGATCGGCTTCTTCCTCCCCGGCGACTCCCTGCTCTTCATCGCGGGGATGGCCTCGGCCGGCACGCTCGGGCGCAACGACATCCAGTTCAACATCTGGGTGGTGCTCATCGGCGTGTTCATCGCCGCGGTCGCCGGTGACCAGGTGGGCTACCTGTTCGGCCGGAAGGTGGGCCCCTCCATCTTCAAGCGACCCGACTCGCGGCTGTTCAAGCACGAGAACGTGGAGAAGGCCCAGGCCTTCTTCGACCGCCACGGACCGAAGGCGATCGTGCTCGCCCGGTTCGTCCCCGTGGTGCGGACCTTCGTCCCGGTGGTGGCCGGCGTGGGACGCATGCACTACAGCACGTTCGTCCGGTACAACATCCTCGGCGGGTTCCTCTGGGGCGTGGGCGTCACCCTGCTCGGCTACTTCCTGGGCAACGTGGCCTTCATCCGGGAGAACCTCGAGGTGGCCATCCTCGGCGTCGTGGCGCTGTCCCTCGTGCCGATCGGGATCGAGGTGCTCCGCAGCCGGCGCGAGCGCTCGGCGCAGGAGGCCTGAGCGCCCGGGCGACACCCGGTCCGCCGCCCGTCCGTCGGGCCGGCCCGCTTTTGACGCCGGAAGACCGTTTCCACTGAACTTCCCCGGGCGCCGGCCGGGGAACCGGCGCTCGTCGCGCCCCGACGCGGGCGCCCGCCAGACCCACCGACCACAGAGAGACGTCCCATGACGCAGATCCTCGCCGCCGAGGGCGGCTACCAGGTGTTCCGACTCGACAGCCAGGAGTGGTTCTGGCTGCTGTTCGCCGCCGGAGTGGCCGTCATCGCCCTGCTCGTCGGCCTCGCCATGATGCGGGGCGTCCTGTCCAAGGACGCCGGTACCGAGAAGATGAACGAGATCGCCGACGCGGTGCACGAGGGCGCGATGGCGTACATCAAGCGCCAGTTCCGCACGATCCTGATCATCGTCGTGCCGCTCGCGGCCGTCGTGTTCGCCACGTCCACGGCGATCCTCCGGCCCGGCACCGAGGTGGGGCTCGACCGCTGGCAGTCCGGCCTCTACCGGATGCTCGCGTTCCTGCTCGGGGCGCTGTTCTCCGGCTTCATCGGGTTCCTGGGCATGTGGCTGGCCACCAAGGCCAACGTGCGCACCGCCGCGGCGGCCCGGTCCGGGAGCATGGACGCCGCGCTCCAGGTGGCGTTCCGCACCGGCGGCACCGTCGGCCTCTTCACCGCGGGGCTCGGCCTCCTGGGCGCCACCGCGATCGTGATGATCTTCCAGAACACCGCCTCGGCGATCCTGGTGGGCTTCGGCTTCGGTGGTTCGCTGCTGGCCCTGTTCCTCCGCGTGGGCGGCGGCATCTTCACCAAGGCCGCGGACGTGGGCGCCGACCTGGTGGGCAAGGTCGAGGCCGGCATCCCCGAGGACGACCCCCGCAACCCCGCCACCATCGCCGACAACGTGGGCGACAACGTGGGCGACTGCGCCGGCATGGCGTCGGACCTCTTCGAGTCCTTCGGCGTGGTGCTGGTCGCCAACATCATCCTGGGCGTCACTGCGTTCCAGTCGATCGGCATCCTGCCCGGGGAGCGGGCCAAGGGCCTGATCTTCCCGCTCGCCATGATGGCGGTCGGCCTCGTCGCCTCCATGGTGTCGATCTTCCTCGTGAAGGCCCGCTCCGGCGAGACCGACGCCCTGAAGCCGATCAACCGCGGCCTCAACATCGCCTCGCTGATCTCCCTGGTGGGCGCCGCGGTCCTGGCGTTCGGCTACGTCGGCACCCCGGCGTTCCGGGTGGTCCGCGAGGGTGAGGTGCCCCTGTCCAACGTGGGCCTCCGCATGTTCCTCGCCATCGTCGTCGGCGTGGTGCTGGGTCAGGTGGCGAGCCGCATCACGCAGTACTTCACCTCGAGCCAGTTCAAGCCGGTGAAGGACATCGCCGAGTCGGGCCGCACCGGCCCCGCCACCGTGGTGCTCTCGGGCATCTCCTCCGGCATGGAGTCCGCCGTGTGGGCCGTCGTGGCCATCGCGGTCGCCATCCTCGTGGGCCTCGGCCTCGGCGGCGGCGAGATCCTCTTCGCCTTCTACCTCGTGGCCCTCACCGGTATCGGCATGCTGTCCACCACCGGCATCGTGGTGGCCGAGGACACCTTCGGTCCGATCGCCGACAACGCCCAGGGCATCGCCGAGATGTCCGGCGAGCTCGAGGGCACCACCGAGAAGATCCTCGACGGCCTCGACACCGTGGGCAACACCACCAAGGCCGTGACCAAGGGCTTCGCCATCGGCTCCGCCGTGATCGCCGCGGTGGCGCTGTTCGCCTCCTTCCGCGAGACGATCGCCGCCGATCTGCCCGGGCCGGGCGACGTGGCCCAGAAGTTCGGCGAGGTGGCGATCAACATCGCCGATCCCAAGACCTTCGCCGGCGGCCTCGTGGGCGCCACCGTGGTCTTCCTGTTCTCCTCGCTGGCCATCCTGGCCGTGGGCCGCACCGCCGGCACCGTGGTGCAGGAGGTCCGGCGCCAGTTCCGCGAGAAGCCCGGGATCATGGACTACACCGAGAAGCCCGACTACGGCCCGGTGATCGACATCTGCACCGGTGCCGCCCTGCGGGAACTCACCACCCCGGCGCTGCTCGCCGTGCTCATGCCGATCGTGATCGGCTTCGGACTCGGGGCGTACGCCCTGGGCGGCTTCCTGGCCGCCACCATCATCGTCGGCGCCCTGATGGCCAACTTCCTGTCGAACGCGGGCGGTGCCTGGGACAACGGCAAGAAGTACATCGAGGAGGGCAACCTCGGCGGCAAGGGCTCCGACGTCCACAAGGCCGTGGTCATCGGCGACACCGTCGGCGACCCCTTCAAGGACACCGCCGGCCCGGCCATCAACCCGCTCATCAAGGTGATGAACCTGGTGTCGCTGCTGGTGCTGCCGGTGATCCTCAACATGGAGTCCGACGGCAACGGTCTCCGCTTCGCGATCGCCGGCGTGGCACTCGCGGTGGTGCTCGGCGCCGTGGTGTTCTCCAAGCAGCAGAGCACGTCCTTCGGGGACTGAGCCTTCGGGGACCGGGCCTTCGGGGAC
>JBMOJH010000048.1:0-23530 GCA_049316905.1 Microthrixaceae bacterium
CGGCGCTAGGGCGGCGCCGTTCTCGGCGCCAGGGGGACGGTGCTCGCGCCCGTCCCGGGGGCGTGGTCGACTGAACGCAGTTCGCGGTTTCGCTGAACATCTGTCACCACGCCTGTGGATGGTCTAAGGTCACAGGTGGCGATGCGCCCCTCGGGGCGCCGATTCAGGGGGGACACCCACATGGGGCATCCGACGACGCGGCATCACCGGACCGCGCGTACTGCAGCAGCTGCGCTCGCCGTGGCCATGGTCGCGGGCGTGCTCGCCGCGTGTGCCCCTTCGGCACCGTCGGGCCCCTCCGCCCAGCAGCAGTTCTGCAACTTCTACGAGAAGGCCACCACGGCCCCGCCCACGGCGGACCAGGCCGTCCTCGTGAAGGACCAGGTGGTCGCCAAGGCCGAGGACACCACGGTGAGCGGGTCGTCGTGCACCTCGTCGAACGCGAAGGTGACCCTCGACGGTGCGACCCTCGCCGAGGGCACCGAGGTCGCCGAGAAGCAGGATCCCTCCAGCACCACGAAGGTCGCTGCGATCACGGGTGACGAGATCAAGGCCGCCGAGCCGGTCCTCGACAACCTCAGCGTCCAGGCCCTCTCGGCCGACATCGGTCCGAACGGCATCACGCTGCGGGGCAACGTCAACGTCACGCTGTCGGGCACCACGTCGACGATCGGCTTCGTCGGCACGCTGGCCAACCTCGACAACTGGTCCGTCAACCTGTCCTCGACCAGCTTCGTCATCCCCGGCATCACCACCTCGCCGCTCACGTTCAACGGCACCCTCACGGTGGTCAACGGGGTGCCCTCGCTGTCGCTCACGGCGGCCGCCGCCTCGGTGAAGGTGGGCGACGTCACGGTCACCAACGCCACCCTGAAGGTCACGGCCTCGCCGGCCGCCGGCGTGGCCGCCTCCATCCAGGGCAGCCTGAAGATCGGTCCGAGCACCGTCAGCGGCACCGTCGACGTGGCCTTCGACCCGACCGGCACCCTGATCTCGGCCAAGGCCGACATCTCCGCCCACCTCGTGGGCACCATGGCCGGCGGCAAGAAGGCCGACCTCACCGGCACGGTCAAGATCCGGGGCAACGCCCAGGAGACGAGCATCTCGTTCTCGGCCAGCGGCATCCTCGGCGACCTGCAGGTCAACGAGGCCAACGGCTCGCTCACGCTGGCGTCGAACAAGGCCACCTTCGTGGGCAAGATCGACGTCAACCAGGGCGGGAACTTCGTCCGCTTCGACGGGTCGATCGTGTGGGACGGCGTCACCGCCTACACGCCCTTCCTGAACCTGCAGGGCGGCGGCTCGTTCTCCGGCACCCTGAACGACGGCCAGGTCGTCTCCGTCGACGGCACCGTCGACACCACCATCGTGGGCGGCCAGCTCCGTGCGGTCGTCACCGGCAACTTCAAGATCGGCACCCTGAAGGCCGCGGGCACCGCCATCGTCGAGACCAACGGCGCCACCACCACGCTGAACGTGGATGCCAACCTCACCGGCGCCGGCTTCAACGCCAACATCCAGGGCGTGGTCGTGATCACCGACGGCATCGCCGAGACGGTGCAGCTCGACGCCAACGTGATCGGTCCGCTCCAGCTCGGTGACGCCACGCTCACCGGCGCCACGCTCAGCGTGCGCAGCACCTACGGGAGTCCGCTGGAGCTGAAGTTCTCGGGCGGCCTCAGCGTGGGCAGCCGCGTCAACCTCCTCGGCGACGTGGCCGCCAGCTTCGGCCCGAACGGCACCCTCCTCAGCCTCACCGGCAACCTGAGCGGCTCGCTCGCCCTCGACTCGTGGGGCCTGCTCGACTTCAACGGTGCCGTGGTGGCGAACTCGCAGAAGGTCACCCTCACCGGTGCCGGGTCGCTCACCACCACGAACTTCCCGCTCGGCGTCACCTTCCGCGGCACCTTCACCTCGTCGCTGCTCACCCCGAGCTGGAGCCTGGCGGGCTCCGGCAAGCTCCAGATCATCGGCCTGACCATCGCCTCGGCCCGTCTCACGCTCTCGCAGGCGGCGGGGATGAAGGCCACCAGCGCCGGTTTCTACATCTCGATCATCGGCATCCCCACCTACCTCGAGGCGGACTTCTACATGAAGCCCGAGGGCGGGTGCTCCAAGGTCCAGCTCACCGGCGGGAGCTTCCTGGCCCGCCCGCTGGCCACGCTCATCCTCCCGGGGCTGGTGGGCTGCCCCGTGTACAACTGATCCGACAGGTCCGACCGGGCAGATGCCGCGGTGCGTTGACCGCACCCGGCATCTCCTGTTACTCCATCACTGGCTGTGTGCCGGTCTCCGCCAGCCGGCGGGACCGGTGAGGGGGAAAGCATGAAGATCCGCAGAGCGCTCGTTCCGTTGGTGGGCGTGCTCGCCCTCGTCGCATTCGGGTGCGCGGCACCCGACGGCGGTGGGGGTGGCGGTGGTGCCACCACGACCACCACCACCATCGACCCGGGTCCGCCCGTGGCCGTGGCCGGGGCATCGCCCACGGTGGGCTTCGCCCCGCTGACGGTGGACTTCGACTCCACCGGCTCGCTCCCGGGCACCGGGACCGGCCTCACGTACTCGTGGGACTTCGGTGACGGCAGCCCGACCGAGACCGGCCAGACCACCTCGCACAACTTCACGTCGGTCGGCACCTTCCAGGCCCGCCTCACGCTGACGAACTCGGCGGGCACCTCGGTGAGCCCCCCGATCACGATCACGGTCACCCAGGACCCGAACCCGAAGTTCTACGTGCGACCCACGGGGACCACCGGTCCGACCTGCGGTCCCAAGCTGAACCCGTGCTCGAGCGTGGTCGAGGGTCAGGCGAACGCCGTGGCCAACGGCGTGAAGACGCTGATCGTGGCCGGTGGCTCCTACACCGGCCCGCTCTCGGTGGTCTCCAACATGGAGATCAGCGGTGGGTGGAAGCAGGACTTCAGCGACCTCGGCGCCACCGAGGTCTCGACGATCTTCGGCACCGCCTCGGCCGTGCCGGTCACGCTCAACGGTGTGAGCAACTCGAAGCTCGTGGGCCTCAGCGTCCAGGGTGTGGCCCGCACCTCGGGTGACGCCACCGGCCTCGTGGTCTCGAGCGGTTCCACCGGCGTGACCATTGGTGATGCGGCCGGACCGCAGACCGTGGTCGGCGGCGGCCAGGGCCCGAACGCCACCGGCATCCTCGTGACCGGTGGCTCCAACGTGAAGGTGGAGAACACCAAGGTCAACAGCGGCACCACCATCGGTGCGGGCCGCAGCGCCTACGGCATCCGGGCACTGGGCCTCTCGGTGGTGAACGTGCTCCTCTCCGACGTGACCGCCCAGCCCGGCATCGCGGGCACCGGCGCGAGCGCCGGTGCTCCCGGTCAGGCCGCCCGCGGCGGTGACGGCGGCGGCGGCAACAACGCCTGCGGCGCCAGCTGCGGCGGCGGCGGCGGCGGCGGCGGTGGTGGCACCACCTACGGCGGCGGCAACGGCGGTACGGGTGGCAGCTACAGCGGTGGCGGCAGCAGCGGTGCCAACGGCGCCGGCCCGGCGGCCGGCGGTGGCGGCGGCGGTGGTTGCGGCTCCATCTTCGGCTGCGGCGGTGACGCCGGCGGTGGCGGCGGTGGCGGCGGCGGTGCTGCGGGTGCGGCGGGTCCGGCCGGCAGCAACTCGCTGACCTCCACCTCGTGTGACCTCTACGTGCCCACCAACGGGGGCGCCGGCACGAACGGTGCCGCCGGTTCCGGCGGTGGCGGCGGTGGCGGCGGCAAGTCCGCCAGCGCCTCCGGCGGCGGCGGCGGTGGTGGTGCGGCCGGTGGCAACGGCGGTCAGGCCGGCACCCAGGGCGGCACCTCCGGCGGTGGCTCCTTCGGCGTCTACGGCTGCAACTCGACGGTCAACCTCACCACCTCCACCGTGACGTCCTCCACGGGCGGCGTCGGCGGGGCCGGCCAGGCCGCCGGTCGTGGCGGCGACGGCGGTCGTGGCGGCAACGGCGGGGGCAAGTCCTGCTGCGAGGCAGGCGGCGGCGGTGGCGGCGGTGGCGGCGGTGCCGGTGGAGGCGGCGGCGGTGCCGGTGGCGGCGCCGGTGGCCCGTCGATCGCGGTGTTCCACGGCGGCATCGGCACGCTGAACCTCACGGCCAACAGCCTGTTCCGTCCGGCCATCCCGGCCGCCGGCGGCCTCGGTGGTGCGTTCGCCAGCCCGGCGATCGGTGGCCCGGGCGGTGCCCGTGGCAACTGTGCTCTCATCGGCGGCTGCGGGGGTGGCGCCGACGGAGCCACGGGTGCCAGCGGGCCCACGGGTCCCTCTGGTGCCAACGGCCCCGCCGGTCAGCTCTTCCGGGTCTGGGACAACGGCACCACCACCAGCTGAGCGTCCGATACGACCACCGGTCGAGGAACAGGGCCGCCCTCCGGGGCGGCCCTGTCCGCGTCTGATCCCGGGTCGCGTCCTGCTCGTCCCGGGTCGGCCGCCGGGACCGGGCGGATCGGTTGGGTGGCCGACTCCGGGGCCGACCGGCGGGTCAGGAAGTGGCGTAGGTGATCCCGCCGTCGACCGGCAGCACCACGCCGGTGATCCACGACGCGGCCGGCGACGCGAGGAAGATCGCGGCACCGGCCGCGTCGTCGGGCCGGCCGATGCGCCGCAGGGGTGCGCCGGCCGCGATCTGCTCCCCGAACGCCTCCAGTGTGGCGGCCATCATCCGCGACTCGAACGGCCCGGGGGCGATGGCGTTCACCGTCACCAGCGGCGCCATCTGCATCGCCAGGTGCCGGGTGAGCATGTGCACCGCGGCCTTCGACGAGGAGTAGGCGAAGGTGTCCAGCAGGGGCGGGCGGATCCCGTTGATCGAGCCGATGTTGATCACCCGGGCCGGGTGTTCCGGGTCGCCCGCGGCGTCGAGGAGCGGCCGCAGGAACTTCGTGAGGTGGAACACCCCTTTCACGTTGAGCGCGAGCACCCGCTCCCAGGCCGCCTCGCCGTAGTCCTCCATGGGGGCGCCCCAGGTGGCCCCGGCGTTGTTCACCAGGATGTCGAGCCGGTCCTCGCGCTCCGCGACCTGGTCCGCAAGGCGTCGGCACCCGTCCTCGGTGGACAGGTCCGCTGGGATCGCCACGCACTCGCCCCGCTCCGACAGCTCGGCCGCCACCTCGGCGCAGACGTCGGCCTTGCGGGAGGCGATCACGACGCGGGCGCCGGCGTCCACGAAGCCGCTCGCGATCATCCGTCCGATGCCGCTCGAGCCCCCCGTGACGAGCGCGGTGCGCCCGCGGATGGAGAACAGTCGGTCGGATCCGGGGGTGCCGGCGGTGTCGGTCATGGGTGGGACGCTAGCGACGGCCTGACAGACTGCGCCGGTGCACGTGACGGCCAGGGTCGACTACGCGGTGCGGGCGCTGGTGGAGCTGGCGGCGCGGGAGGCCGCCGCGGGCGCTCCGGTGCCCGTGCCCGCCGAACAGTTGGCCACCGCCCAGGAGCTGCCGGTGGGGTTCCTCCGCGGCATCCTCGCCGACCTCCGCCGGGCCGGGCTGATCGCGAGCCAGCAGGGCACCGCCGGCGGGTTCCGTCTGGCCCGTGCGGCCGACGGGCTCTCGCTGGCCGAGGTGATCCGAGCCGTGGAGGGTCCCATCGCGCAGGTCCGGGGCCTGCCGCCCCACGAGCTCGAGTACCCCGGCACCGCCGCGCCCCTCCGGGACGTGTGGGTGGCCGTGCGGGCCAACCTCCGGGCCGTGCTCGACCACACCACCGTGGCCGACGTCGCCTCGGGACACCTCCCCGAGGTGGTCACGGACCTCGTGTCGGACCCGGCGGCCTGGGAGGCCCGGCCCCGGGCCTGACCGGTCGTGCGTCGCCCGGTACCCTGAGCCGGTCGGCCGGGGACGGCCGACACGGGCGACAGCAGGGCGACGGGGGAGCGGCGTGGAAGCAGCGGTGCGTGCATCGGACGTGGGCCGACAGGGGCCCGGGAACTCCCGCCGGCGACGGTCGCGGACGCTGCGGCGGGGATCGCTCGTGGCGATCGCCACCGTGGTGGTCGCCGCGGCGTGCGCGCCGGCGCCCGGCGGCGGTGGACCGGCGCCGACCGTGCCGCCGTCGCCACCGGTGATCTCGAGGTTCGCGGTGGTGGCGGCGCGCACCGAGGCCCCCGTCACGGCCACCTTCGGGTGGACGATCAGCGATCCGAACGGTGACGTGCTGACCTGTCGCCTCGACGAGGACGGCGACGGCACCGTCGACCGCACGATCTCCGACTGCGACAGTGCGGACTCCGTCTCGGTGACCTTCACCGGCGCCGGGCCCCGCCTCCCGCTGCTCGAGGTGAGCGACGGCACGTTCGGACCCGTCACCGCGTCGACCTCGTTGTCGGTGGCGCCGGGCCCGTCCGAGACCTTCCGGATCGACCTGAGCTTCGCCCCGACCATGCGTCCCGAGTACCGGGCGGTGTTCCAGGCCGCTGCGGACCGCTGGGCCCGGGTGGTGGTGGCGGGCCTGCCCGACCAGCAGCTCACGGTGCCCCAGGACTTCCTCGGCTGGATCCCCGCCTTCGACGGCACGGTCGACGACGTGCTCATCGCGGCGCGCGACTTCGACATCGACGGGCCCCGTGGCGTGCTCGGGCGGGCCGGCGCGCTGCTCAGCCGGGAGTTCGGCGGGCAGGCCTACTTCGGGATCATGGAGTTCGACACGGCGGACCTCGACCGCCTGGCTGCTGCGGGTCGCCTCTACGGCGTGATCCTCCACGAGATGGGCCACGTGCTGGGCCTGGGGGCGAACTGGGTGCTCGAGGGCTTCATCGACGACGCCCTCACCGATCCCAGGTACAACGGTCCGGCCGGGGTGGCCGCGTGGCAGGCCCTGGGTGGCACCGGCCGGGTGCCGGTGGAGGCCGGCGGTGGTGCCGGCACCGCACTGGGTCACTGGCGGGAGAGCACCTTCGAGAGCGAACTGATGACCGGCTACTCGGACCCCGACGAGCGGCTCAGCCGCCTGACCGTGGCCGGTCTCGCCGACCAGGGCTACGGCGTGGACCCGACCGCCGCGGACCCGTACACCGTCCCGTTCCTGTCAGCGAGCCGGGCGGGCGGTCCGGCCGACGCCGGATCCGACGCCCGCGAGCACCTCGACCCGGTGGCACCCCTGCCGGGGAACCGGATGCCGTGACCGGGCCGATTCCCGAACCGTCCTCATAAGGCCGGGCTAAGCCGCCCGTGCGACCTTGCGGTGTGGCGATGACGACCCAGGGAGACACCGTGCAGCACCCCGTGTCCGGCCGAGCCGGCACCACCCGATCCGTCCGTCCGGCGGCCCTCCTCGCGGCGTTGGCCGTGGTGGCCGTCGTGGCCGCCGCGTGCGTGGCGCCGCCGGCACCGACGACGACCACCACCTCGACGACGACCACCACCACGCTGGTGCCCGCGAACCGCGGTGCGCTGTGCAAGGTGTGGGACCAGCGGTTCAAGGTGGACGACAAGGGCGTGCCGATCACCCCGCAGCGGCCGTTCGTCTACGCGCTCGACCGGAACACGGTGCTGCAGTCGAGGGGCGAGGTGATCCAGCGGGGTGGGTCCTGCACCGACAAGGACGCGTCGCTGAACTTCCAGACGGCGGAGATCATCGGCGCCGACCTCTACCTCCCGGTCGGGAACAGCGCGGATGGTCCGCAGCTCAAGCCGGTGCCGTTCTCGCCCACGCTCGCGCCGGGGCAGGCCCAGGCGCCCAACGTCGAGATCCTGTCGCTGGGGGTGGAGCTGACCTCGAACGGCATCCGCATCTATGGCTCGATCCGGGTCACCGCGGCCGGCGCGGTCTCCACCCTCTCGTTCGACGGCACGTTCCTCGACCTCGAGAACTTCAGCGTCACGGTCAGCGGCCGCCTCGACCTTCCGGGGGTGGCCGCGGATCCGCTGTCGGTCACCGGCTCGTTCGTCCGCTCCGCGGGCATCAACTCGTTCACGTTCGACGCCCAGGTGCCCGGCCTCCAGGTGGGCGACGTGCAGATCGAGAACGCCCGGGTGCTGCTGACCGCGACCACCACCACCGGACTGCACCTGCTGGTGCAGGGTCAGGTGCGGGTGCAGCAGAACCAGGTCGCCGTCCGGCTCGAGGCCGATCTCGACGTGGACGGCAACATCCGGAACGTCGACGGCTTCATCGACGTGTCGCTCTCGGGGGTGCAGCCCGATGGGAGCGTCGCGGCCCTCGACGGTCGGGTCACCCTGCGGGGTGACGCCACCGGGATCTCGGCGTCGTTCCTCGGTTCCGGCTCGTTCGGCCCCGACGGGGTCGCCCGGGCCGCGGGATCGGCGAGCGTGGACGCGGCCGGGATCGTGACCCTCGACGGGCTCTTCGAGGTCGACAAGGGCGGCACCGTCCTCTCGCTCCGTGGCTCGTTGCGCTTCGACCCGACCTCGGCGACGCCGAACCTACGGGCCGTCGCCCAGGGTTCGTTCACCGGTGTGACCGACATCGGCGAGATCGTGGAGGTCTCCGGCCAGATCACCACCACGGTGGTCGGGAGCACCGTGACCACCACGGTCGACGGCAGCCTCCGGGTGGGCAACCTGATCGGTCGGGGCTCCGCGCTGGTGGAGTCCACCCGGCGGACCACGTCGCTGGCCTTCACCGGGAGGATCGAGACCGGTGGGCTGGCCGCCGAGGCCGACGGCACGATCACGATCACGGACGGCGTGCTGGAGAGCCTCTCGCTCACCGGGTCGATCATCGTCGGCGACGTGGGCAAGGGCACGCTCTCCGGTTCGCTGGCGGTGTCGGGCGACCAAACCGGCGTGCGCCTCGCAGTCGACGGTCGCTTCCAGGCCGAGGGTGCCGACGTGTCGGGCCGCCTGAGCCTGGCGCTCGACAACGCCGGGGTGCTCCGCAGCCTCCGCGGCAACGTCGGCGGCACCCTGACCGACGGCGCCCGCTCCGTGGGCTCCTTCAACGGCCTCGTGGTCGTCGACGACAACGGCCTCCGGGCCACCGGCTCCGGGGTGCTCTTCGCCCCCGGCGTGGTGGCCGCGGCGGTGTCGGGCTCCCTCGTGGTGGACCCGGCCGTGGGACCGGTGCTGAACCTGCAGGGCCAGGCGCTCCTCAGCTCGGGGAGCAAGCGGCTCTTCGGCGACATCAGCGTGGTGAACAACGAGCTCACGATGCTGCGGGCCGGGATGGTGTACCCGCCGATCTTCCCGGGCATCGAGAACGAGCGACTGTGGATCCGCATCCGCCAGGGGGCCGCCGGCAACTGCGTGAACTTCCAGCTGCTCGAGTCGACCTTCCTGATCGGCCTGTTCAACAACTGGCGGATCGCGCTGCTGGACCTTGCCTGCCCCGGCTGAGCGGCCCTGACCCGCTGGAACGAAGTGCGGGACCGATCCGGCCCGGCCGTCAGGCCGGGTCGGGTCGCGTCATGGCCACGGGATCGACCACCCGGTCGAACAGGTCCGGGTCCACGCCGAGGGCCACCGCGGCGTCGCGGAGCGGGAGGTCCTGTTCCGTGGCGTGGTGGGCGATGGCGGTCGCCCGGTCGTAGCCGATGTGGGGGCTCAGCGCGGTGACGAGCATCGCCGAGTCGGCGACGTAGCGGTCGATGCGGCTCCGGTCGAGCTCCACCCCCTCCACCAGGTGCTCGCGGAAGCGGTCGGCGCCGTCGCCGAGCAGCCGCGCGGAGCCCAGCGCCGCGGCCGCCGCCACCGGACGGAACGTGTTGAGCTGCAGGCTGCCCGCCGCGGCGGCCTGCGCCACCGTGACGTCGTTGCCGAACACCCGCAGACACACCTGCAGGAGCGCCTCGCACTGGGTGGGGTTCACCTTGCCCGGCATGATCGACGAGCCCGGCTCGTTGGCGGGGAGCACGAGCTCGTGGAGGCCGGCGCGCGGCCCGCTGCCCAGCCAGCGCAGGTCGTCGGCGACCTTGGTGGCCGCCACCGCCGCGCCCCGCAGCGCGGCGTGCACCCGCACGACCCGGTCGAGGGTGGACTGCGCCGCGAAGTGGTCCTCGGCCTCCACGAACGGGTGACCCGTGCGCCGGGCGATCTCCCCGGCCACCACCGCCCCGAAGCCGTCGTGGGAGTTGAGGCCGGTGCCCACCGCCGTGCCGCCGACGGCCAGCTCGAGCAGGCCGTCGGTCGCCCGCCGAAGCTCCGTCGCGGCGTCCCGGACCGAGGACGCGAACGCGCCCCACTCCTGGCCGACGGTGAGGGGCGTGGCGTCCTGCAGGTGGGTCCGTCCGAGCTTCACCACGTCGGCCCACCGCTGCGAGCGGTCCCGCAGCGCGCCGGCGAGCCGCTCCAGCGCGGGGGCCGTGTGGCCCACGACCACGCCGTGCAGCGCGAGGTGCACCGCGGTGATGAACGTGTCGTTGCTCGACTGGCCCAGGTTCACGTGATCGTTCGGATGGACCGTGCTGTCCCGATCCGCCGTGTCGTCGGCCGGCTCCGCGGCGCCGAGCGGCCGGCCCTGGAGCTGTCGCGCCCGGTTCGCGATGACCTCGTTGACGTTCTGGTTGGTCTGGGTGCCCGAACCGCTCTGGTACACGCCGAGGGGGAAGTGGTCGTCGAGGTCGCCCCGGGCCACCTCGCCGGCGACCCGTTCCAGGAGCTCGCCGAGCTCCGGCGTCAGCCGTCCGGCCCGGGCGTTCACCGCCGCGCACGCCGCCTTGAGTGTGCCGTAGGCGCGGACCACCTCCACCGGCATGCGGTCGTCGCCGATCGCGAAGTGGGCGACCGCCCGTTGCGTGCTCGCGCCCCAGTAGCGGTCCGCCGGCACCTCCACGGTGCCCATGCCGTCGCGCTCGGTGCGGGTGCCGCGGGCGTCGAGGCCGATCGGCGGCTCAGCCACCGGCGGGTTCCCCTGGTGCTCCATCAACGAATCCTCCCGCGACCGACAGGTCGTCGCCGGGCGGCCGGTGCGTCAGGGCCTCCACCCGGGTGATGTACCCGGCGCGGGCCGGATCCACCGCGGTCGGTCGTGGCTCCTGGACCTTGCGCCGCAGGACGAACCGGAGCGGGGCGAGGGGGGCGGCCACCACGAGCAGGACGCCCCACAGGAGGCGGGAGTCGGCCGAGGCCGCGTGGTCCCGGGCCACGTCCACGAGCGCGGCGATCCAGATGGCGACCGCGGGCAGGGCCCACCACCACGCCGGGACGCCGGGCAGGAGGTTCACGCCGCGCCGCCTGCCGCACCCGGGCCGACCCCGACCGGGGTGGCCGCGACCGCATCCGACGGGCCGGGCACGGCCACGCCCGTCGCCCGGACCACCGCCTCCACGAGCTCGGCCCGACGGGTGCGGTCGTCGCCGTGCAACCGCTGCCATCCCGAGCGGATCAGACCCGCGAGGGTGTCGACCACGTACACCAGCGCGATGAAGGCGACCGGCAGCAGCGACAGGCCGAGCAGCACGCCGTCGCCGTCGCTGCGACGCCCGCCGGCCACCAGCGCCACCACCGTGGCCACCAGGAAGGTCAGCAGTGCCACGATCGGGACCACGGTGGCCCGCACCGCCGGGGAGACCCGAAGGCGGCTCGCGGCCCAGGTGAGTAGGACCGGCACGCCGTACACGATGGCACCCACGGTGGCGTACGGCAGGGCCAGCACCCACACGAGGGCCCGGAGCACGCGGGCGCCCACGGTCGAGCGCCGCCGCTCCACGGGGCGTGCGCCGTCGGCCAGGAACCGCTCGGCCGCGGCACGGATCCCGTCGGTGACCGGCGCGGGGAGATCCGCGTAGGCCTGGGCGAGGCGCTCCCGTTCGCCGATCGACACCCGCTCGCGCGGATCCACCTCCTCGAGGACCACCGTGGCCGCGCACCGGAGCGCGGCCACCTCGTCCCAGTCGGCATAGTCCGGCGCCGCGGCCCGCAGCTCGCCGGCGATGCGGTCGGTCACCGCGTCCACGTCCACCTCGCCCGCCGACACGTCCACGGTCCGGCCGCGCCGCACGGCCACGTCGGAGCGGAACGCCGCCTTGTCCGCATAGTGCAGGCCGAGGGGCACCACGCGCACGGGCACCTCGGCGGCGGCGGCGATGCGGGCGGCCCCGGTGTGCACCCGGCCGATGCTCGGCTCGTCGCGGGTGACCCCCTCCGGGAAGATGAGGAGGAGGTCGCCGTCGTCGAGCGCCGCGGCGGAGGTGGCGAACATCGAGTGGTTGTCGGTGGAGCCGGAGCGGCCGCGGTGCACGGGGACGGCGCCGATGCCCCGCATGACCGAGCGGGCCACCGGGACCCGCCAGATCGCGTCGTCGGCCAGGATGCGCGGCCGCCGCGGGAGCACCGCCATCAGCACGATCGCGTCGGCGAGCCCGCCGAAGTGGTTCGCCACGACCACCACCGGGCCGTCCTCGAGGTCGGACAGGTCGTCGGTGTCGATGTCGCGGTACACGAGCCGGGCCGCAACGGTGACGATGCGACGCAGGAACCGGTGGGCGGCCCACGTGCCCGGCGCCGGCGGCGCAGCGGGCACCGGCCACAGCGCGGTCGCCCACAGGGCGGCCACCACACCGATCATCAGGTGCCAGAGCCCGTGCAGCTGCACCACGGACTCCGGGTCGCACAGCCCGCTGCCGGAGCGTCCGCCCAGGTAGGCCAGACCGGCCAGCGTCCCCGCGCCGGCGAGCGCGACGCCGCGCAACGCGCTCCAGCCGGGCAGCACCGGCCGGCGCCGCACGAGGCGCCCGACGGGGATGACCACCGCGGTGACCACCAGGAGCGCAGCGCCGCCGTCGTGGGTCCACTGGGCCGCGGCCGTCTGGATGCCGTGGTAGTCCACGGAGCCGAGGCCGGCGAGCAGGGTGACCACCCCGAAGAACGCGGCCGCCCCGCGGCCCTCCTCGAGCCGCCGGGCCCGGAGCAGGAGCCAGACCCCGATGAGGGCGAGCACCAGCGATGACGTCGCGTTGGCCGGTTGGGCCAGGTCCTCCGGTCGGAGCTGTTCGCAGTCGCCGGCCCCCAGCGGGTCACCCGGGTCGGATCCGGGGCCCAGGGCGACCCACCACCGGACGCTCAGCACGCCGTCACCGTATTCGGCCCGGTCGGCCGTGGAGTGCCCGGGCCCGGGCGGGCCACGGGCGGGTCCGGCGGTCGGTCAGCCCACGCTCCCGCCGCCGGCCCAGGTGCCGGCGAGGGACGACGGCTCGGTGTCCACACCGATCCGCTCGAAGTACCCGGCCTCCAGCGCGACGAGCAGGTCGTCGCCGGGTCCACCCCCCGGCGGCGCGTCGGCTACGACTTCTGCCCCGACTGCTGCCCCGACCGCTGCCCCGACCGCTGCCCCGACCGCTGCCCCGGTGGGTGCGGTCGTGGGGGCCGGGGCGCCCACGTCGGGCTGCATGCCCGGTGCGACCAGCTGCGGGTCCCCGGTGCAGTTGGGCGTGGGTGCCCGCAGCGGTAGGCCGTCGAGGTCGAACACCTCCGGGTCGGGCTGCGCCGCGCCGAGCGACCACCCGATGTTGTTGGCGTTGCGATCCCGCGGCGTGAGCGACCACCCCGCGGCGCCCCCGGCCCCCTCGGCGGGTGCCCCGAGGAACCGCCACTCGACGAACCGCATGATCGACGTGTGGTCGTAGAGCCGGTGGTCCACGTACCCGGGTCGGCTGTAGGGCGAGGCGAGGACCGTCGGCACCCGGAACCCGGCCTGGCCGAAGTTGTCGTCGTCCACGGCCGAGGGCAGCAGGTCGGGCAGCACCGGCGGCGGCACGTGGTCGAAGAAGCCGCCCCACTCGTCGTAGGTCAGCACGAAGAGGCCGCGCTCCCAGTTCGGCGAACGGACGAAGGCCCGGAACACGTCGCGGAGGTAACGCTGGCCGGCGGCCGGATCACACAGCGGGTGGTCGTCGGCCTGCCACCACGGGAGGTACGGCGGGTCGAGGTAGGTGACCGCCGGCAGGGTGCCGCGGGCGCAGTCCTCGAAGTACCGGTCGATGGGGGAGAGGATGTCGCCCATCCGAGGCCCCCAGAACGCGAGTGACGGCAGGTCCGGGGAGTACGAGCGGCACGGCACGCCGGCGGCCCGCAGCCGGTCCCAGATCGTGTCCCACTGGTGACCGAGCTCGGCGATCGGCAGGTAGTTGTTCTTGTACCCGCCGGACTGCGCCGAGTGCAGGTAGCGGCGGTTCGGCTGCGTCGCACCGAGTACGGAGCAGTGGTAGCGGTCGAAGGTGGTGAAGCGGCGGGCCATCCGGGCGTGGAAGGGCAGGTCCGCGGCCTCCTGGTAGCCGAGCGCGAACTCGTCGTTGCCCGAGCCGGAGGCCAGGAACCCGCCGTCGCGCTGGGCCCGGCCGGCGCCCCAGCCGTGGCCGGGATCGGCGAACCCACACCCGCGGAAACCCGCCGGCGAGGTACCGCCGCCGAGGGAGTACGTATCGACCGGCGTGCCGTCGGGGCGGAGGTAGGTCTGCCGCGGTGCCGCGTCGATGGCGAACCCGCCCCCGTAGTTCCGCCGCCCCCGTTCCAGGTACCCCTCGTCGGCCGAGAGCCAGCCCAGGTAGTGGTCGAAGGAGCGGTTCTCCATCATCACCACCACGACGTGCTCGATCGGACACTCGGCGGCGGGCGAGTCGAGCACCGAGCCCGTGGGCAGGCGCCCGGGCACGTACTCCGCCCCGCCGCTCCCGCCACCCCCGACCGGGACGCACCCGGCGAGTGCGGGCCCCAGCGCCGCGCCGGCGCCCACAGCACCCCCGGCACGCAGGAACGTACGTCGGTCCATCCGGCTCCCCGATCTCCCTCGCCCGTTCCCCCGAACGGTCGGACCACCACGGTCGACGCCATGGTGCCATCCGCGGGTGGCCCCGCGGGAGCCCGGAGTTGTCGCCCGGGTGGAGCAGGGGTGTCGCGTCGGTAGCCTCGGATCGTGACGATCGACACGTCCCTGGATGGTCCCGTGGGTCCCGCCGCCGGTGCCGGCGCGCGGTGGGTCGGGACCGGCGGATCCGATGACCCCGACCCCGGCCGGGCCGTGGCCGCGGCGCTGGCCACCGCCCGGGCGGGCGCCGCCCCGCAACTCGCGATCCTCTTCTGCTCGCCCGCCTACGACCTCACCGCCGTGGTGCACGAGGTGCGGGCCGGTCTGGGCGAGGGCGTGGAGCTGATCGGCTGCTCCACGGCCGGCGAGCTGAGCGACGGCGGTGCGACCGACCGGGGGCTCGTGCTCTGGCTGCTCGGGGGCGAAGGGCTCGACGTGGCGACCGGCGTGGGCACCGGCAGCGAGGACGGGTTGCGGTCGGCCGCGGCCGAGGCGGCCCGGTGCGCGGAGCGCGTGCCGCGGCGGCGCCACGGCGTGCTCATCCTGCTGGCCGACGGCCTGTGCGGCGACCAGATGCAGGTGGTGCGCGGTGCGTACGAGGTCGCCGGGACGGAGTTCCCGCTCGTGGGCGGCTGCGCGGGCGACGACCTCGCGATGGAGCGCACCCTGCAGGTCCACGGCGACGGCGTGCACGACGACCGGGTGCTCCGCCACTCGGTCGTGGCGGCCGCGGTCAGCTCCGACGCCCCCATCGGCATCGGCGTGGCCCACGGATGGCAGCCGGTCGGCGAGCCGTTGCTCGTCACGTCGTCGCACGGCGTGGAGGTACGCACCCTCGACGACCGCCCGGCGATGGACGCGTACCTCGAGGCGTTCGGCGCCCCGCCCGAGCTCGGTACGGACCCCGCCGCGTTCACGCGCTTCGCGCTCACCCGGCCGCTCGGCATCCGGCGCCGGGACCGGCTGGAGATCCGCTTCGTGGCGGGCGGTGACCCCGTCAGCCGCACCCTGCACTGCATCGCCGAGGTACCCCAGGGCGGGCCGGCCTGGCCGATGACCGGCGACCAGGAGACGGTGCTGCGGGCCACGGACCACGCGTGCGCCGCCGCGGTGGAGGGTCTCGGTGGCCATGAGCCGTGCGGAGCGCTGGTCTTCGACTGCGTGGCCCGCCGCTCGGTGCTCGACGGGGACCCGGACCCACTCGACGGGACCGACGCGGACGGCGGGGTGCGCCAGGAGCTCGCCCGTGTGTCCGACGCGGTCGGCGGCGTCCCGTTGGCGGGCTTCTACACCTACGGCGAGATCGCCCGGACGCGCGGTGCCGGCGGCTTCCACAACCAGACCCTCGTGGTGCTGGCCCTGGGCTGACGTGGTGCCGCGCTCGTGAACGACGTCCCCTGGTCGCTGCACCAGCTCGCCGAAGTGCTCGCCGCGTTCTCGATCGACGATCCCGACGCGGTGCGCAGCGCGGTGGACCGGGTCGCCGAGGCGGTCGACGCCGAGGTGGCCCTGCTGATCGACGGGGGCCGGGTGGGGTACGCGATCGGCGTCACCCCCCAGGAGCGGGCGGAGCTGTCGGGGTCGGCCGCCACGCGGCCCACGGTGTGCCGGCTCCGGGCCGGGGAGGTGCACCTCAGCTGGTCACCCCTGGGCGAGGACGGACTCCTCGTCATCGGCCGGGCCGATGAACCCTTCGACCTCGAGGAGCGCTCGATGCTGAGGGCGATGGCCCGCAGCATCGACCTCGGTGCCCAGGTGGTGGCTGCGGTCCGCTCGGAGCGGCGGGCCCGTGGCGCGCTCGACTCCGCGCTCGACGCCGCCGTGCACCAGGCCACCCACGACGACCTCACCGGGTTGCCCAACCGGGCCACGGTGATCGAGGAGCTCGCCCGGCGGCTGTCCACCCGTGATCCGAGCGCGGCGGTGCTGTTCGTGGACGTCGACCGGTTCAAGCAGGTCAACGACGCCCACGGCCACGCGGCCGGTGACCGGTATCTGGCCGAGGTGGCCCGCCGGCTGCGCGGCGCGGTCCGCGACGGCGACCTGGTCGGCCGCCTCGCCGGCGACGAGTTCATCGTGGTCAGTGACCGCACGGGTCCGGGCCAGGCCGAACGGCTCGCCGACCGGCTCCTCGCCGTGATGGCCCGGCCGATGGACCTGGAGGGCCGTTTGCTGGTGCCGTCCGCCTCCGTGGGCATCGCGGTCTGGCCGACTGCCGGCCCCGACGGCGACCCGCACGGCCGACCCCCCGCCGCGGACTCCCTCGTGGACGACGCGGACCTCGCCATGTACCGCGCCAAGCAGCAGGGCCGCGGCCGGGCCGCTCGGTTCGAGCCCTCCCTGCGGGAGGCCGCCCGGCGCCGCGTCGAGGTGGAGGTGGAGCTGTCACGGGCCCTCGCGGGTGACGAGCTCGAGGTGTGGTTCCAGCCGGTGGTGCGGCTCGCCGACCGCGAGGTGATGGGCCTGGAGGCCCTCGTCCGATGGCGCCATCCGGTCCGGGGCCTGCTCCAGCCCGACGAGTTCGTCCCGGTGGCCGAGGAGACCGGCCAGGTCGTGGCGATCGACGACCACGTCCTCCGGCGCTCCTGCGAGCTCGTGGCCGCGTGGAACGCGGAGCGCCCCGGCGCGCCGCTGAGCCTGTCGACCAACGTCTCGGCGCGCAGCTTCGCCGACCCGACCCTGCCCCACCGGGTGGCCGCCGCGCTCGACCACAGCGGACTCCCCGCCCGGGACCTGTTCCTCGAGATCACGGAGTCGGTGATGATGGAGGAGTCCATCGCGGAGACCGCCACGATGGAGCAGCTGGTCGACCTCGGCGTGCGGCTCGCGGTCGACGACTTCGGCACGGGCTACTCCTCGCTGCGCTACCTGAAGCGGTTCCCCGTCGGGGTGCTGAAGGTGGACCGCTCCTTCACCGAGGGCCTCGGGGTCGACCGCGAGAACGAGGCGATCGTGCGGGCCGTGGTCGGCCTGGCGCGCTCCCTCCGGCTCGCCACGACCGCCGAGGGGGTGGAGTCCGAGGAGCACGTGGAGCGGCTCCGGGATCTCGGCTGCGAGTACGGCCAGGGCTTCCTGTTCGGTCGACCGGCCGATGCGGCCACCACCGCGCGGCTGTGGCGGGCAGACTCGTCCGAACCTGCCCGATGAGGGCCCACCGACCGGCCCCGATCCGCGAGGACCCACCGTGCCTGCAGCAACCCCCTCCGTCCCCCTGACCGAACGCCCGGCGTGGGCGGCCCTGAGGGCGCACCACGCGGAGGTCGCCGGTCGCCACCTGCGCGAGCTGTTCGCCGATGATCCGACCCGCGGGACCCGGCTCGCCGCGGAGGCCCTCGGCCTGTACCTCGACTACTCCAAGCACCGGGTGACCGACGAGACCGTCGGGCTGCTGGTCCGGCTGGCGGAGGAGTCCGGTCTGCGGGACCGGATCGACGCCATGTTCCGGGGTGACCGCATCAACGTCTCCGAGGACCGGTCGGTACTGCACGTCGCCCTGCGCCTCCCGCGGGACGCCACGTTGGTGGTGGACGGGGTGGACGTGGTCAACGAGGTGCACGACGTGCTCGACCGCATGGCCGCGTTCTCCCGCGAGGTACGCGCCGGCCGGTGGGCGGGTGCCACCGGCCGCCCGATCCGCAACGTGGTGAACATCGGCATCGGCGGCTCCGACCTGGGTCCGGTCATGGCCTACGAGGCCCTCCGCCATGTCAGTGAGCGCGGCATGACCTTCCGCTTCGTGTCGAACATCGACGGCACGGACCTCGTGGAGGCCACCCGCGACCTCGATCCCGCCGAGACGCTGTTCATCGTGTCGTCGAAGACCTTCACCACGCTCGAGACGATGACGAACGCCCGCTCCGCCCGCGACTGGCTGGTGGGTGCACTGGGCGACGAGTCCGCGGTGGCCCGGCACTTCGTGGCGGTGTCGACCAACGCCGGGGCGGTCGCCGCGTTCGGCATCGATCCCGCCAACGTGTTCGGCTTCTGGGACTGGGTCGGCGGCCGCTACTCGATGGACTCGGCGATCGGCCTGTCGACGATGCTGGCGATCGGCCCGGACGCCTTCGGCGACCTGCTGCGCGGGTTCCACGACCTCGACGAGCACTTCCGCACGGCGCCCTTCGACCGCAACCTCCCCGTGCTGATGGGTCTCCTCGCCGTCTGGTACCGCAACTTCTTCGATGCCCAGACGGTGGCCGTGTTGCCCTACGAGCAGTACCTGAAGCGGTTCCCGGCCTACCTGCAGCAGCTCACGATGGAATCCAACGGCAAGCACGTCACGCTCGACGGCACCCACGTGGAGGTCGACACCGGGGCGATCTACTGGGGAGAGCCCGGGACCAACGGCCAGCACAGCTTCTACCAACTGCTGCACCAGGGCACGACGCTCGTGCCGGTGGACCTGATCGGCTTCGCCCGCACGCCGAACCCGCTCGGCGCGCACCATGACCTGCTCACCGCCAACGTGTTCGCGCAGGCGCAGGCCCTGGCGTTCGGTCGCACGGCGGAGGAGGTGCGCGCCGAGGGGACGCCGGAGGCGGTGGTGCCGCACCGCGTGATGGAGGGCAACCGTCCCTCGTCGGTGATCCTCACCGACGAGATCTCCCCCTACCGGCTCGGCACACTCGTGGCGCTGTACGAGCACTCGGTGTTCACCCAGGGCGCCGTCTGGGGCATCGACTCGTTCGACCAATGGGGCGTGGAGCTGGGCAAGGTCCTCGCCGGCCGCATCGCGCCACAGCTCGCGGAGGGCGCTCCGGCGCCCCCCGGCCAGGACTCGTCCACCGACGAGCTCGTGCGCCGGTACCTTCGTCTCAGCAGCCACGGCGAGGGGAGCCCACCCGCATGACCACCGAACACCCGATGCAGCTCGGCATGGTCGGCCTCGGCCGGATGGGGGCGAACCTCGTCCGCCGGCTGATGCGCGACGGCCACTCGTGCGTGGTGCACGACGTCTTCCCCGAGGCGATCACCGCCCTGGAGGGGGAGGGGGCCACCGGTGCCGCCTCGCTCGGGGAGCTCGTCCAGGCCCTCGACGCGCCCCGCGCGGTGTGGATCATGGTGCCGGCCGCGGCGGTGCAGTCGACGATCGACGAGCTGGCGCCGCTGCTCGAGCCCGGCGACGCGATCATCGACGGCGGCAACTCGTACTACCGCGACGACATCGACCGGGCCGCGGCGCTGCGGCCCTCCGGGATCCACTACGTGGACTGCGGCACGAGCGGCGGGGTGTGGGGTCTCGAGCGCGGGTACTGCCTGATGATCGGCGGTGACGACGAGCCGGTCACGCGCCTCGGTCCGATCTGGCGGACCATCGCGCCGGGCGAGGGGAGCGCCGATCCCACGCCCGGGCGCCACCGGCCGGACGGCACCGCCCAGCACGGCTACCTCCACTGCGGTCCGAACGGCGCCGGGCACTTCGTGAAGATGGTCCACAACGGCATCGAGTACGGGATGATGGCCGCCATCGCCGAGGGGCTCGACATCATCCGCAACGCGGACGTGGGCACCCGCACCCACGAGGTCGACGCCGAGACCACCCCACTGCGGGACCCGCAGTACTACCAGTTCGACATCGACGTGGCCGAGGTGGCCGAGGTGTGGCGCCGGGGATCGGTGATCGGCTCGTGGCTGGTGGACCTCACCGCCGCCGCGCTGGCCGGGTCGCCCGAGCTCACCCAGTACGCGGGCCGGGTGTCGGACTCCGGGGAGGGTCGCTGGACGGTGCTCGCCGCGGTCGAGGAGGGGGTGCCGGCCTCGGTCATCTCCACTGCGTTGAACGAGCGGTTCGAGTCACGCGACCTCGGCGCCTTCCGCAACCAGGTGCTCTCCGCGATGCGGGCCGAGTTCGGCGGTCACGCGGAGAAGCCCGCCGAGGGCGACGGCGGCGGCAAGTAGCGGTGCAGCACACCCTCGAGGTCGTCGACGACGGCGACGCCCTCGCTCGCCGGGCCGCGGCATGGGTGGCTGCCCGACTGCGCGACACCGTGGCCGCACGCGGCGCCGTGTCCTTCGCGGTGAGCGGTGGCCGCACCCCGTGGGCCATGTTCGCCCACCTCGAGCACGAGGACGTGCCGTGGGAGCAGGTGGTGCTCTACCAGGTGGACGAGCGGGTGGCGCCCGCGGACGACCCCGACCGGAACCTGGGCCACCTGCGCGCCGCGCTGGCCGGCGCCCCGGCCGACGTGCGGCCGATGCCGGTGGAGGCCGACGACCTCGCCGCCGCGTGCGCGGAGTACGCCGCGGGCATCCCCGAGCGGTTCGACCTCGTGCACCTCGGCCTGGGTCCCGACGGCCACACGGCGTCGTTGGTGCCCGGCGATCCGGTGCTCGACGTGGTGGACCGCCTCGTCGCCACGACGGGCGGGACCTACCAGGGCCGTCACCGCATGACGCTGACGTACCCGGCGCTGGCCCGCGCGGACCAGCTGCTGTGGCTGGTCGAGGGTGACACCAAGCGCGAGGCGCTCGAGGGCCTGCTCGCCGGCCGGCGGGACCTGCCGGCCGGTCGGGTGACGGCCGGGGCGTCGTTGATCATGGCCGACCGGGCCGCAGCCGGTCCGGGGCCGACCGGACACCACGAAGGGAGCGGCGCGTGAGCGCGGAGCAGGAGAAGCGGACAGCGGCGGTGGCCGCCGCGGAGCTGGTCGAGGACGGGATGACCGTCGGGCTGGGGACGGGCACCACGGTGGCCCACCTGCTCGACGCGCTGGCGGCAAGGGGCCTGCGAGGCATCCGGTGCGTCTCCACGTCGCCGGCCACCGAGGCGAGGGCCACGGAGCTCGGCATCCCGACCGAGGACTTCGCGGGTGTCGACGCCTTCGACATCGCGATCGACGGCGCCGACCAGGTCAGCCCCGACTTCTGGCTCGTGAAGGGGGGCGGCGCGGCCCACACCCGGGAGAAGGTGGTGGCGGCCAGCGCGGCGCGCTTCGTGGTGATGATCGACTCGTCCAAGACGGTCGACGCGATCACGGCGCCGATCCCGCTCGAGCTCCTCGAGTACGGGCTGCCGACCACGCTGCGCCGCCTCGGCGACGTCGAGCTCCGTGATGTGCCGCGGAGCCCCGACGGGGGCGTGATCGCGGACTACCTCGGTGAGGTGGGGGACCCGGCAGAGCTCGCGGCGCGCCTGTCGGCCACCGCCGGTGTGGTCGACCACGGCCTGTTCCCGCCCGGGATGGTCAGTGACGTCGTGATGGGTCGCGGCGACGAGGCGGTGTGGCTGGAGCGCCGGTGACCGCGGCCGCCCCGCCCGACCCGCAGGTGGTGGTGCTCTTCGGCGCCACCGGCGATCTGGCCGCCCGCAAGCTGCTGCCGGGCTTCCTGCGCCTGTCCGAGGTGGGCCTCATGCCCTCGGGGTACCGCATCATCGGCACCTCGCCCGACTCGCTCGACCGGGACGGGTTCGTGGAGCACGTGCGCGACGCGGTGGACCGCTTCGGCCGGGTACCGGCCTCCGGGGCCGGATGGGATGCGTTCGCCGCGTGCCTCGAGTACGTGCCGAGCACCAGCACCGGGATGGACGCCCTCGCCGCCGCGGCGTCCGCCGCCCGGACCGCGCTCGGTTCCTCGTGCGGCCTCGTGCACTACCTCTCCATCCCGCCGGCGGCCATGGCCGACATCGTGGGCGGGCTCGGGGCGTCGGGTCTCTCCGCCGACGGCGCCAAGGTGGTGCTCGAGAAGCCGTTCGGCACCGACCTCGATTCCGCCGTGGCGCTCAACGGTCTCCTGCACTCCGTGTTCGCGGAGGAGCAGATCTTCCGGATCGACCACTTCCTCGGCAAGGAGGACGTGCAGAACATCCTCGCGGTGCGGTTCTCGAACCAGCTGTTCGAGCCGGTGTGGAACCGCCACCACGTGGCGCAGATCCAGATCGACGTCCCGGAGACGCTCGGCGTGGAGGACCGCGCCGCCTTCTACGAGGCCACCGGCGCGTTCCGCGACATGGTGGTGACCCACCTGTTCCAGGCGCTCGGCTTCGTGGCCATGGAGCCGCCCGCGGCCTTCAGCGCCGAGGCCCTCGCCGCGAACCGTCAGGCGGTCTTCGACGCGCTGGCGCCGCTGGATCCGGCGCGGGTCGCCCGGGGCCAGTACCGCGGGTACCGCGACCTGCCGGCGGTGGCCGACGACTCCGACACCGAGACGCTGGTGGCGGTGGAGGCCCGGATCGACAACGACCGCTGGGACGGCGTCCCGGTGTACCTGCGCACCGGCAAGCGCATGGCCGAGGGCCGCCGCGTGGTCACCCTGACCCTGCGCGAACCGCCGCTGCACATGTTCCCCGAGCTCGACGGCTCCGGGCCCGACGAGCTGGTCTTCGAGATCGGCGAGCCCGGGGGCATCCGCATCGACTTCCTGTCGAAGGCGCCGGGGCCGGACATGGTGCTCGGGCCGGCGCAGCTCGACTTCGACTACGGGCGCAGCTTCGATCCCCGGGCCGAGCTGGAGGCCTACGAGCGCCTCCTCCACGACGTGATGGTGGGCGACCACACGCTCTTCAACACCGCCGAGGGGATCGAACGCCTGTGGACCGTCGGGGCACCGCTCCTCGCCGCGCCGCGGCCCGTGGAGGAGTACGTGCCCGGCACGTGGGGCCCGCCCTCGGTGCGCGACCTGCCCCCGGCGCCGGGCTGGCACCTGCCCGACTGAGTCGGTGGGGGTCACGGAGGTCAGGGTCACGGACGCCGTGGCCGTTCCCGGGACCTGCGCTCCTCGCTGCGCTCGTCGCAACGGTCCCGGTTCCGGCCACGACCTCCGTGACCGAGGGAGCGTCAGTCCAGCAGGGCGGGGGCCCGGCGGCGCACCAGGTCGAGCACGG
>JBMOJH010000049.1:0-23385 GCA_049316905.1 Microthrixaceae bacterium
CCGGGCCCTCGGGCCCGGCCCCCGCCGGAGATCACTCAGGGGCGCCAACGCGCCGCGGGTCAGCCCGCGGCGGCGGCCTCGTTCAGGGCGTCGAGGTGCGAGGTGGCCTCGAGGTACTCGTTGACCCACCGCTCGATGACGGCGGAGGTCTTCTCGACCTTCTCGAACTGCCCGACGACCTGGCCGACCGGGTTGAACGCCACGTCGACGGTCTGGTCCGGCCACTTGTGGGTGGCGGCCACGGCCACCCCGGAGACCATGTACTGCAGCGGCATGCCCAACGGGTCGGGCGAGTCCGGGGCCTCCCAGGCCTCGGTCCAGTCGTTGCGCAGCATGCGGCAGGGCTTGCCGGTGAAGGACCGGGAGCGCACCGTGTCACGCGAGCCGGCGTCGATGTACGCCTGCTGCTGGACCGGGGTGTTCTCGGCCTCCTCGACCATCAGCCACTGCGAGCCGGACCACGCCCCCTGGCAACCGAGCGCGAGCGCTGCGGCGATCTGTTCGCCGGAGCCGATGCCGCCGGCGGCGAGCACCGGGCGGGGCGCCACGGCCTTCACGACCTGGGGCCACAGCACGATCGAGCCGACCTCGCCGCAGTGGCCGCCGCCCTCGCCGCCCTGGGCGATGATGATGTCCACGTCGGCCTCGGCGTGCTTGAGCGCCTGGTAGGGCGACCCGCACAGCGCGGCCACCTTGCGGCCCTCGGCGTGGATGTGGTCGATCATGTCCTTCGGCGGGGTGCCGAGGGCGTTGGCGATCAGGGTCATCTTGGGGTGCTGCAGGGCGATCTCGACCTGCGGGGTGGCCGTGGCCTCGGTCCAGCCGAGCAGCTTGAGGGTGTTGTCGTCGTCCTCGGAGTCGATCGGCACGTCGTGGTCGAGCATCAGCTTCCGGGCGAAGTCCAGGTGCTGCTGGGGGACCATGTCCTGGAGCATCTTGGTGAGCTCCTCGGTGGACATGTCGGCGTCCATGCCCTCGTACTTGTTGGGGATGACGATGTCGACGCCGTAGGGGTGGTCGCCGATGTGCTCGTCGATCCAGTTCAGCTCGATCTCGAGCTGCTCGGGCGAGAAGCCCACGGCGCCGAGCACGCCGAAGCCGCCCGCCTTGGACACGGCCACGACCACGTCGCGGCAGTGCGTGAAGGCGAAGATGGGGAACTCGATCCCCAGGTCGTCACAGAGCTGTGTGCGCATCGGTGTTTCCTTTCACCACGTGACCGGCATCCGCTTGATGCCGTTGACGAAATCGCTGGTCAGCCGTTCCGGGGGTCCGGCCAGCCGGATGTTCGGGAGCCGCTCCACCACCTGACGCATGGTGGCCCGGATCTCGGCCCGGGCCAGGCTGGCGCCCAGGCAGTAGTGCACGCCACCGCCGCCGAAGGCGACGTGGTCGTTGGGCGTGCGGCCGACGTCGAAGGTGTGCGGGTCCTCGAACACGTCCTCGTCCCGGTTGGCCGAGGCGTAGTAGATCACGACCTTGTCGCCCTCGGCGATGGGCACGCCGCCCAGTTCGGTGTCGCGGGCCGCGGTGCGTCGGAAGTTGTGGATGGAACTGCCCCACCGGAGCATCTCGTCCACCGCGGTGTCCCACAGCGAGGGATCGTCCCGCAGCCGCTGGGCCTGGTCGGGATGGTCCAGCAGGGCGAGGAGCGAGTGGTTGATCAGGTTGCGGGTGGTCTCGTTGCCGGCCACCACCAGGCTGATGAAGAACAGGTTCAGCTCGAGGTTGTCGAGCCGCTCCCCGTCGAGCTCCGCCTCGACCAGCGCCGTCATGAGGTCGTCCCGCGGGTTCACCCGGCGGTCCTCGGCCACGGCGTCGCACAGGGCGTAGATCTCACCCGACGCCGCGGCGGCGTCCACGCCGGCGAACTCCGGGTCGTCCCGCGAGCCGATCAGGTCGTTGGAGATCTCGAACATCCGCGGCCACTGCTCGGGCTCGAGGCCGATCATCTCGCAGATCATCTGGACCGGGACCTGGGCGGCGACGTCCTCCACGAACTCGCAACCGCCGCGGTCGACCACCCCGTCGATGACGGCCTCGGCCCGCCGGTCGATCTCGGCCACCAGCCGGGCGATCATCCGGGGCGTGAAGGCCTTGGACACCAGCCGCCGGGCCCGGTTGTGGCGGGGCGGGTCCATGTTGAGGATGGACAGCCGGAGCTGGGCGAGCGCCTCCTCGTCCTGGGTGGGGATGAAGGTGGCGCCCAGCTCGCTCGAGAACGTCTCCCAGTCGTGGCTCACGGCCCGGACATCCGCGTGCCGGGTGACGGCCCAGAAGCCGGGACCATCGGGCTCCGGGTGCCAGTAGACGGGGGCCTCGCGACGGAGGCGGTCGAACTGGTCGTGGGGCACGCCCCGCCCCCAGGTGTCGGCCAGCAGGTCGATGCCGTCGAGGTCGGCGGTCACGGTCATGGGCGGAGGGCTCCTCGTTCGGTGCCGGCGAGGACCCCGCGGAGGGACTCGATGGCGAGGTCGTCGGTGACGGCGTCGGGGTCGATGCGGCGCATCATCTCGAGGCCGAACAGCAGGCCGATGACCACCGGGCCGAGCTCGTCGGAGCCGTCGTCGGGCTGGCCGGCGGCACGGAGGATGCCGTGCCAGGCGGCCCGGTACCGGGCCGCAAGGTGCTCACGGGCCCCCGGGGTGCGCGCCGCGTAGGTCCACAGCTCGTGCTCGAGGGCGATCCAGTTGCCGTCGCCGGCCACCGGGGAGGACACGTTGCGCCACAGCACTCCGAGGCGCTCGTCCACGGTGGTGGCCCCGGACAGCTCGGCACCCACCACCACCGCCGCGTCGCCCACCCAGCCGTCGAGCAGGGCGAAGAGCAGGCCGTCCTTGCCGCCGAAGTGGTCGTACACCGCACCCGAGGTGCGGTCGGCCCGCTCGGCGATGGCGTCGATGGAGGCGCCGTCCACGCCCCGCTCGGCGAAGAGCTCGGCCGCGGCGTCGAGCAGCCGCCGCCGGGTCTCGGCCCGTCGCTCCGCCTGGGTCGCCATGGCCGAAACATAGGACCACCGATGTATATCGGTCAACCGATGTGGGTCCCCTCCCCCGCACCCGGTCCGTTCCGCGCAAGTCGGCGTGGTCGGTGCCGATAGAGGGGGCGATGGACTCCACACCCCGCACCAGTGACACGCTCGACGCCACGGGCGACCTGCCGGACGACGTCCTCCGCGACGCGGCCGGCCTGCTCGGCCTCACCGAGTTCGACCCCGCCCGGGTCGATCCCGGCACGCTCGCCACGCTCACGAGCCGGCGCAACAGCCCCGAACAGACGGCAGTACGGATGCGTCGCTACCTGCACCACGTGATCGACCACCCGGTCAGCCACCTCGTGGACCGTCGGGACCTGTGGCGGGCCATGCTCGAGCACTGCGACTCGCTGACCCCGCTGCAGGCGTACACCATGCGGGACCTGATGGGCGCGGCGTCGAACGACGGCTACGCCCCCATCCCCGACGACGTGCGCATCCACCTCCCGCACGACGATCGGGTCGACCTCGGCGCCCAGGTCGGCTGGCACTTCCTGGTCGGCAGCATGTGGGACGCCGAGGGCCAGGAGTACGGGATCGAGTTCATGCTGTTCGAGCGGGCGCTGTACCCGCCGGCGTTCGCCACCGAGGTCGGGCTGTCGCCGGTGGACAACCTCGCGGTCGAGGTGCAGTTCGCCATCAGCACCCGCGGCGACCGGCACCACCAGGCCGAGCCGCTCGTCGCCCTCGGCACGAGCGGCCTGATCCGCACGAACGCCTCACCGTTCTCCCTCAGCGTCGGCGTGAACTCGTTCACCTCCGACGGGGTCGCGGCACTGCTGCCCATGCGCGTCCGGGCCGCCGGCACCGATCGCGGTGGCGACCGACCGCTGGCGCTGGCCTGCGACCTCCAGCTGACCGGCGGCCGGGGTGTGCTCGAGCAGGGCGAGCACGGCGCCATGCCGTCGGTCGGTGGCCTCGGCACCATCTACTACTCGCTCCCCGCCATCTCGCTCGACGGGGACCGCAGCACGATCACCATCGACGGCCGGGAGATCCGGATCGTCCGCGGCGAGCTGTGGTTCGACCACCAGTGGGGCGCGCTGGCCGGCGTGTCGCCGCACGAGGTGCTGCGGGCCTCCCAGACCGTGGCGCCGCCCGAGCCCCCCGGCTGGGACTGGTTCATGACCCACCTGCCGCAGGACCGCCAGGTCACCGTGTTCGCCCAGCACGCCAGCGCGTTCTCGTCGTTCTACGGCTGCGCCGATGATGCACCGCCGCCCACGATGACCCGCCGCGTGAGCGGCACCTACATGGACGAGCACGGGGCGACCCGGATGGTGTGGGGCTCGGTCGTCGTGGACGACTGGGTGCAGGTCGACCACACCCCGGCCCCCGACCGGTACCCGGCCACCCACACGTGGCATCCGAACCACTACCGGTTCCGCTTCGACGACCTCCCCGACGACATCGCCGAGTTCACCCTCACGCCGATCGTCGACGGCGGGCAGTCGGCCTTCTTCGCGAGCGGCATGCAGATCTGCGAGGGGGCGGTCGTGGTGCGGAACCCGGCCGGCGAGGACATCGGCCGCGGCTTCGCCGAGGCGGTGGCGTACTCCGACACGCTGAGGAACCGCCTGCGCCTCGCCGGCCTGCCGGACACCGACGAGATGGCGGCGCTGGCGGCGGATCCCACGCCGTCGGCGGAGTTGGTCGCGGCCAACGAGGCGTACGTGGCCGCGCACCAGGACGAGATGTCCGCGATCATCGCCCGCGCCCAGGGCCTCGGGTTCATGATCGACCCGAACCCGCCTGCCACCACCTGAGCTCCCGGGCCGGCGCGGGGCGAGTGCTGACGGCGTTCGCTCGGCGGATCGCGCGGTCCGGTCCGGGGTGATCGTGCCCGGGGAGAGATTCGAACTCTCACGCTCCGAAGAGCCGGGGGGTTTAAGCCCCCTGCGCCTGCCAGTTACGCCACCCGGGCCGGCCGACATGCTGCCACCGGCGTGCCCGGACCCACGGGCGCCGCACCCTCAGGCGGGGGCGACCACCTCCACCAGTCGCGCGGCCGCACGGGCGAGACGGTGGTCGGTGGTGAACAGCGGAGCGCGGAGACCGTCGGCCAGAGCCACGTAGACCGCGTCGGCCACCGTCAGGTTGCGTCGGAGCTCCCACGCCCGGTCGACGAGTCCGAGCGCCGGGTGGCGGACGAGGCGCAGCGTCGCCAGGTCGGCGCGGGCACGGATCATCACCGCTCGCCATCGCCGACGGTCGGAGGACTCCAGGCGGCGCAGCGCACCGGTCACCTCGACGTCGAAGTGCGACGGGACGTGCAGGTCCTCGTTGCGCAGATGGATCGCGAGCTCCGGGCGGCCGAGCAGGAGGTCGACCGTCGCGGAGGCGTCAAGGACGAGCGCCACGGGCCGGCCGCTCCTCCCCCGCGTCGCGTTCGGCGCGGACCAGCGCGGCACCGTCGACACCCGAGGGCGGCAGCAGGGCGAGCCGACCGAGGAGCTCCTCGTTGGCGTTGCGCAGGGCGACCACCTCGAGCTCACGGAGCACCGCGTCGGAGAGCGAGAGCCCGGCCGCTGCGGCCTGCCGCACGAGCGCGGCATGGACGTGGTCGGGCACGTTGCGGACCTGGATGACCTTGGCCATGCCCCGAGGGTACACACCCAGTTTGGGTGTGGAGCCGGGTGGCCCGGGCGCGCTCACGCGACCGAGGCGTCGGACCCGCCGTGGGGCCGGGCAACCGGGCCCGGGGCGGCCGACGCCGTCGGGACCGGGCGCACCGGGGGTGCACCCTCGAGGGCGGTCCACGCGGCCCGGCGGAAGCGGTCGGCCGGCCGGCCCGACAGGCCGTTCGCAGCGACCACACCATCGATCACGTCGGCCTGCAGGGCGGCGACCGGCCGGCCGGCGAGGCGGACCGCCACCACCTGCGTGCCGTCGACCCGTCGGCGGAGGGTCCGGTCCACGCCCGGCAGTGACGGCGGCGACCGGAACACCGGCACCGCGAGGCCCCGACGCCGGGCCTCCGAGGTGACCACCCGCACCACCTCCGCGAACCGGGCGGACGGGGCGCGCTCGGGTACGGGCCGCAGGGAGGGGGCGGGGCGGCGATCGGTCACGGGACGATCCTGTCGCCCGGGTGTGACAGCGGTCGTCCGACGACGGACCGGCGCGGCGAGGCCTCAGCCGGCGGAGGGCACGCCCCGAGCGGCGACGGTCCGGTCGAGCGCGGCGGCGAGGTCCTCGCGCCGCACCGGCTTGCTCACGTAGTCGTCGAGGCCCGAGGCGAGGAACCGCTCCCGGTCCCCGGCCAGCGCACTGGCCGTCATGGCCACGAGGCGCGGCCGCGCCCCGCCCCGCGCCCCGTCACGGATCCGGCGGGTGGCCTCCACCCCGTCGACGTCCGGCATGTGGATGTCCATGAGGACCAGGTCGTAGTGCCCGTCACGCACCGCGGCACACGCGGCTGCACCGTCGTCCACCACGTCCGCGTGGATCCCCAGGGTCTCGAGCAGGTGACGCGTGACGAGCTGGTTGACGGGGTCGTCCTCCGCGACGAGCACCGAGAGGGTGCGCCATGGCTCATCGCCGACCTCGGCCACGGCGCCGGTGGCAGCGCTCGGCTCGGGCGCGCCCGCGGGCTCGAGCGGGACGACCACCTCCACGACGGTGCCCCCACCCGGGCGCGGCGCCAGTTCGATGGTGCCGCCCATCAGGCCCACGATGCGGTCGCAGATGGCCAGCCCCAGGCCCGTTCCGCCGTGGCGGCGCGCCGGTGAGGCGTCGCCCTGCGAGAACGGGTCGAAGACCGCCCCCGCCACCGCGGGACCCACCCCGACCCCGGTGTCGATCACCCGGAGCCGCACCGTGCCGGCGTCCGGCCCGGGCGCCACGACCGCCTCCACCGAGCCCCGGTCGGTGAACTTCACCGCGTTGCCGACCAGGTTCACCAACACCTGGCGCAGTCGCACCTCGTCGGCGAGGCGGCGGGGGTCGAGGTCGGGGTCCCGGTGGACCCGCAGGTCGAGCCCCTTCGCCGCGGCCGCACCCTCGAACATCGCCCGGGTGTCCTCGAGCAACTGGTCGAGGTCCACAGGGTCCTCGAACAGGCGCACCTCCCCCGCGTCGAGCGCCGAGAAGATCAGGATGTCGTTGATCAGCTCGAGCAGCAGGGTTCCGCTGTTCTGGGCGGTGGTGAGCCAGCCGCGCTGCTGGTCGGTCAGGTCGGTGCGCAGGACCAGCTCGTTGAGGCCGATCACCGCGTTGAGGGGCGTGCGGATCTCGTGACTCATGCTGGCGAGGAAGTCGGCCTTGGCCTGGGCGTTGCGGGTGGCCACCTCGGACACCTCGCGCAGCGCGTCGTTGACGGCGACGAGCTCCCGGGCCGTGGCGTCGCGCCGACGGTTGGCCCGCACCAACGACCACAGCGCCAGGCCGGCCGCCACCGCGAAGGCCGTCAGCGTCACCACCAGCGCGGCGAACAGCCACCGGGTGCGGTGGAGCAGGTCGGTGGCCGCGGTGTTCGCGAGGCCGGCCTGCGCCTTGCGCCGTGCCTCGCTGCGGGTGGTCAGCTGCAGGAAGTCGCGGTCGAGCTGCTCGATGCCGGCGATGGCCTCGGCCCGGGCATCGGGCGACCCGGCAGGATCGGCAACGACCCGGGCGATGAGCGGCTCCACCTCGACCGTCCACCGCTGCGCGAGCGACCGGGCCCGGTCCCGCAGCCCGCCCGAGCCGAGCGTCCCGAGCTGGTACGAGTTGGTGGCCTCCCGCATGCGCTGGGCCACGAACGCGCGCTGGAGCTCGAGCCGCTCGGGTGTGGTGCCCGGACGCTCGAGCGCCACGTCCATGCGGAGCAGCTCCCGCTGCACCTGGCCGAGCGTCCGGATGTTGGCCTCGAGGAGTCGGGTCGTGGCAGCGACGCTGCGGTCGAGCGTGCGGGTCTGTCCGACGAGCAGCGCACCCAGCCAGATCGTGCTGGCGAGGAGGCACGCCGCAACCAGCACCAGGACCACGGCCACCCACCACCGCCCCGAGCCCCGTCCGGCCCGGCGAGCCGGTTCGGCCGCGGCAGCGGTCACCGCACCTCGATCGTGCTGAGCTGCCAGATGAGCTTCTCGTCCGCGGCCGGGGGCCTCAGGCCGTAGGCGCCGTAGGGGTAGATCACGCGGACCGGCCCGTAGCGGTCGACCGGCATGCGCCGGCCGTCGACCGACGTCGCCAGCAGCACCGGGTACTTCGACGCGTCCGCGATCGGGATGTCGACCGTGTAGTCGTTCAGGGCCGTCGTCGCGAGGGTGGTGGCCCCGGCGTCGGGCTTCGCCACGTCCAGGAGGTTCTGGAGCGGCACACCGGTGAAGGTGGCGACCCGACCCTCGGCGAGCTTGTCGTCGATGCGGTACTCGATCAGGCCCAGGCGCTCGAGCGTGGGCATGTCGAACTGGAGCGTGTCCCCCACGTTGGTGGTGCCGATCCGGCCGGTCACCGTCAGGACCACGGGTTCGGTCGGCGCCGGCACCGGGTCGCCCGGGCGGATCGTCGCCGGCGTGACGTCCTTGAACCCGATCGGTCGTGACGCCGTGGTCGTCGTGGGTGACGAATCCCCGCCGCACGCGGCGAGCAGCAGGACCCCGGCCAGGGCCAGCGCCACGCCGGCCGCGACGGGCCGGCGGCGGGGGCGAACGGGTACAGGGATCGGGACGGTCGACACGCGGAGTCTCCCGGGAGCGGAGTCGGGAACCTCAGGGAACCGTGCGGGAGGTCAACCCGTCCTCAGGTCCACCTCAAGATCACCGCAAGAGCCGCACGGCCGACGTGGTCGACGCGAGGCGTTCAGCGGGTGGTCACGCTCGAGCGGTCGCCGCGCACCGAGGTGAGCACCAGCAGCAGCACGCTGACGATCAGCACGATGGTGGCCAGCACGTTGACCTGCGGCGGGAAGCTCACGCGGAACTGGTTGTTCACCTGGATCGGGAACGTCGTGAACTCGCCCTTGGTGAAGTCCGTGATGATGTAGTCGTCCATCGACAGGGCGAAGCTCAGCAGCGCGGCGGCCAGGATGCCGGGGAGGATCAACGGGAAGGTGATCTTCCAGAACGTCCGTGTGGGCGACGCACCGAGGTCCATCGCCGCGTCCTCGACCGTCCAGTCGAAGCCCCGCACGCGGGCCTTCACGGTGAGCGCCACGAAGCTGACCAGGAACATGATGTGGGCGATGGTCACGGTGGAGAAGCCGAGCACCACGTTCCGGCCGAGGAACAGCTGGTAGAGCGAGGCACCCAGCACGATCTCGGGGGTGGTCAGTGGCAGCACCAGGAAGATCTCGGTGACCTTGTTGCCCGTGAAGCGGTAGCGGCTGAGGGCGATCGCGACCATCGAACCCATCACCAGGGCCACGAGCACCGCGATGGCCGCCACCTGCAGGCTGCGCAGGAAGGCGGAGGTGAGTTCGGCGTCCTTGAACGGGTCGGCCCAGTTCGCCAGCGTGAACCCGTCCCACGACAGGTTGTAGCGGCCCTTCGGGTCGTTGAACGTGTAGACGATGATGTTGATCAGCGGCAGGAACAGGTAGATGTAGATGCACACCGCCACCACGGTGAGGGCGCGGCGGCCCCAGCCCGAGCCCACCCGGCGCGGCGAGTCGCTGCCCTTGAGCGGGCCGCCCTCGACCTCCTCGAACACGGGGGGTGCGACCCCGCCCGACATCGTCATCGGAGCGACCCCCTCATACCGCCAGCCCCTCGGTACCGAGGAACCGTGAGTACACGAGCACCATCGCGGTGATGATCACCATCAGCACGATCGACAGCGCCGCGGCCTGGGGGTAGTCGAACTGCACCAGGAACTTGTTCTGCACCACCGTGCCGATCATGGAGGTCTGCGGTGACCCCAGGTACCGGTTGTTGAGGTAGTCGCCCGCTGCGGGGATGAACACCAGGAGGCTGCCGGCGAACACACCGGGCAGCGAGAGCGGGAACACCACCTTGCGGAACGCGTCCCACGGCGTGCTGCCCAGGTCGGCCGCGGCCTCGGTGAGGCGGAAGTCGATCTTCTCCAGGCTCACGTAGATGGGCAGGATCATGAAGCTCATGAAGTTGTAGGTGAGCCCGCCGATCACGGCCATCGGCGTGGCCAGGATGCGGCCGTCGGCGCCCACCCACGGCAGGAGCCGGTAGAGCCCCACCACCGGACCGTCGTCCTGGAGGATCGAGGTCCACGCGATGGTCCGGATGAGGTAGCTGGTGAAGAACGGCACCACCACCAGGCCGATGAGGAAGTTCTTCCACCGGCCGCCCCGCGTGGCGATCCAGTACGCCAGCGGGTAGCCGATCAGCACGGCCAGCAGCGTGGCGATGCCCGCGAACACGAAGGACCGGACGAACTCGGAGCTGTAGTCGCTGAACGCGGTCGAGAAGTTGGAGAAGTTCCAGTCGAAGACCGGGTCCTCGAAGCGGCTGGGCTTGGTGGACAGCGACGCCTTCAGCAGGATGCCCACGGGCACCAGGAAGAACAGCACCAACCAGATGATCCCCGGACTCAGGAAGCCGTAGGGCGCCCACTTGCTCTTGCGCAGGCCGCGGTCGTCGGCCGTCGCCCGTTTCGCCACTCCGCTCCTCCCGTCCCCTCGTCCGCCGCGCTCAGGTGCCCGAGATCTTGGCGAACTCCTCGTCGAAGAGCTGCTCCTGCTCCTCGTCCAGGTTCCCCCAGGTCTGCAGGTTGGCGAGCGTCGAGGCGTCCGGGAAGATCAACTGGCTGTCGGCGAGGGCGGCGGCGTCCCCGCCCATCTTGCGCAGCTCGTCCTGGACCCCGGCGACCGGCGAGATGTACTGCACCGTCGCGGTGATCCGGGCCGCGTTCACCGGGTCGTAGACGAAGTTCATCCACTTGGCCACGTCGTCGATGTTCGACGCGCCCTTGGGGATCACCATGGTGTCGAACCACAGAGTGCCGCCGGACTCCGGCACCACGAACTTGATCTTGGGGTTCGACTTCGACAGCTGCACCACGTCGCCGGACCACCCGACGCACGCCGCGTAGTTGCCCTGCTCGAGGTCGTCGACGTAGTCGTTGCCGGTGAACTGCCGGATCTGGCCGTTCTCGACCTCCTGGTTCAGCTTGTCGAACGCCGGCTGGAACTTCTGGAAGGTCGCCTTGTCGAGGTCGATGCCCAACGACATCGCGATCAGTCCGATCGTGTCGCGCATCTCCGTGAGCATCCCGATCTTGCCCTTGAAGGCCGGGTCCCAGAGGTCCTCCATCTTGGTCAGCGGACGACCGGTGACCTCCTCGTTGTACGCGATCCCCGCGATGCCGGCCTGCCACGGCAGGGAGAACTCGCCGGTGGGGTCCGACGGCGGCTTCTGCAGGGTCTGGATCAGGTTCTTGGAGTTGGGGATCTTGTCGAGCGGCAGCTTGTCGAGCCACCCCAGCTGGAGGAGGCGCCCCGCCATCCAGAACGTGGGGGCGATGATGTTCGGCCCGATCGGCTCGCCCTTCGACAGCAGCGGCTGGATCTTGGCGAACAGCTCGGTGTTGTCGTTGATGCCCTCCGTGTACTTGATCTTCAGGCCGCTCTGCTGCTGGAAGAGGTCGAGGGTGCCGCCCTTGCCGTAGAGCTCGTCGTCGGGCTTGTCGATGTAGAGCGTCCAGTTGTCGAACCAGATCTGGGCGTCGCCCTTGCCCTCCGCGGAGCCAGAACCGCTGCTCTTCGAGTCGCTGCCGCCGCACGCGGCGAGGACCGACGGGGCGATCACCAGACCACCGGCGGCCATGCCGGCCCGGCTCATGAACTGCCGACGGGTCACACGCTTGGGCATCCCATTCTCTCCTTCAGCCGGCGGCCAGGGCCGCGGTCTCGTCGTCGTCCATGTGGGTCACGCCCGCCTGGTCCGCCGAGATGGCCTCGGGGACGAGGTAGGCGCCGTCGTAGGCCCACGTCATCGTGATGGGCGACCCGACGGTGAACTTCGCCGGGTCGTCCTCCGGACCCAGGTGCGCCACGAGGTCGGCACCCGCCGAGGTGCGCACGCCGCAGCGCACCACCGGGCCCTGGAAGAGCAGTGAGGTGACGGTCGCCTCGATCGTGCCCGCCGGGGTGCCCCCGTGCAGCGGGGCACCCGTGGGCACCAGGCGCTCCGGGCGCACCATGAGCGTGGCCTCCGAGCCCGCCTCGTGGGTGCGGCCGCCGGCCGGCACGTGGAACTGCCCGCCGGCCCGCGAGTCCACCGTGACCTCGTCGCCCTGCTGGGAGCGGACGGTGACCGGGAGCAGGTTGGCGGTGCCGATGAAGCCGGCCACGAAGGCACTCGACGGGCGGTGGTAGATCTCCGTGGGGGTGCCGATCTGGTCCACCCGGCCCTGGGTCATGACCGCGATGCGGTCCGACATCGTGAGGGCCTCCTCCTGGTCGTGCGTGACGAAGATGAACGTGATCCCGACCTCGCGCTGGATGCGCTTCAGTTCGATCTGCATCACCTGGCGGAGCTTGAGGTCGAGCGCGCCGAGCGGCTCGTCGAGGAGCAGCGCCTTGGGCAGGTTCACCAACGCCCGGGCCAGCGCGATGCGCTGCTGCTGGCCGCCGGAGAGCTGGTTCGGCCGGCGCTCCGCCATGTCGGGCAGGCGCACCACGTCGAGGATCTCCATCACCCGGGTGCGCACCACGTCCTTGGGCGTCTTCTTGTTCCGGAGCCCGAACGCCACGTTGTCGAACACGCTCATGTGGGGGAACAGTGCGTAGTTCTGGAACACGGTGTTCACGTCGCGCTTGTGGGGCGGCGTGCGGGAGACGTCCTGGCCCTGGAGCACGATGCGACCGGAGGTGGGCTGCTCGAACCCGGCGATCATCCGCAGCGTCGTGGTCTTGCCGCAGCCCGACGGGCCGAGCATCGAGAAGAACTCGCCCGAGGCGATGTCGAAGTCGGCCGTCTCGACCGCGACGTAGTCGCCGAAGCGCTTGGTCACCTTCTCCAGGCGCACCACCGGGTCGTCGGTCTCGGAGGGCTTGGCATCAGACATTCGTGGCGAACTCCCGCACCAACAATGGAATCCGAATGATTTGCTACCTTAGGTCAACGATTCGCTCGATGTGACGCGGAACACGGGGAGCCGTCCCCGTGGACCGGTCGGGCGCATCAGACCACACCGACCGACCCAGGGGGAACCAGAACGTGGCGCTGACCGACCTGCGTAACGAGAACTTCATCGGCGGGGCGTGGACCCCCGCCGCCTCGGGCTCCACCGAGACGATCCTCGACCCGGCGACCGGTGCCGCGGTGTTCGAGGCCGCGGACTCCGGTCCCGAGGACATCGACCGCGCGGTGCGCGCCGCCCACGAGGCCTTCGGCACCTGGGGACGCACGACCCCGGCCGAGCGGTCCGCCGCGCTGCTCCACCTCGCCGACGCGCTCGAGGCCGCGCAGGACGAACTGGTCGCGCTGGAGTCGACCAATGCCGGCAAGCCGGTGGCGGCCACCGGCATCGAGATCGAGGCCTCGGCCGACTGCCTCCGGTTCTTCGCCGGCGCGTGCCGCACCATGGAGACCCAGGGGGCGGGCGAGTACCTCGAGGGCTACACCTCGATGCTGCGCCGCGAGCCCGTCGGCGTGGTGGCCTCGATCGCACCGTGGAACTACCCGCTGATGATGGCGGCGTGGAAGGTCGGCCCCGCGCTGGCCGCCGGGTGCACCGTGGTGCTGAAGCCGTCGGAGCTCACCCCGCTCAGCAGCCTGCGACTGGCGGAGATCGCGAGCGGCGTCCTCCCGCCGGGCGTGCTGAACGTCGTGACCGGCGGCAAGGAGGCCGGCGCCACGCTGGTCGCGCACCCGCTGGTGGAGATGGTGTCGCTGACCGGCTCGGTGGGGACCGGCAAGGCCATCGCCCGCTCCGCCTCCGAGTCGCTCACCCGCGTGCACCTCGAGCTCGGCGGCAAGGCGCCCGTGCTCGTCTTCGACGACGCGGACCTCGCGACCGTTGCCGAGTCGGTGAAGGTCGGCGGGTTCTGGAACGCCGGGCAGGACTGCACCGCGGCCTGCCGCGTGATCACCGGCCCCGACGTGCACGACGCGGCCGTGGACGCGATCGCCGAGGCGGCGCGCAGCCTGGTGGTGGGGCCCACCACCGACGAGGCCACCGAGCTCGGGCCGGTGATCTCGGCGGGGCAGCGCGAGCGGGTCCAGGGGTTCGTGGACCGGGCGGTCGCCGCCGGGGCCCGGACCGTGACGGGCGGGTCGGTCCGCGACGGCGACGGCTTCTACTTCGAGCCGTCGGTCGTGGTCGGCGTGGACCAGACCGCGGAGATCGTGCAGCGCGAGGTGTTCGGCCCCGTGGTGACGGTCCAGCGGGCGGGATCGGTGGAGGAGGCGGTGGCCATGGCCAACGACACCGACTACGGCCTCGCCGCCTCGGTGTTCACCACCGACGTCGGCACGGCGATGGAGGCCTCGGCGCACCTGCGCTTCGGCACCGTGTGGGTGAACGACCACATCCCGCTGGTGGCGGAGATGCCCCACGGCGGGTTCAAGCAGTCGGGCTACGGCAAGGACATGTCGCAGTACGCGGTGGAGCACTACACCGAGCTCAAGCACGTGATGGTCAAGTGGTGAGACGACGGGACGGACGGAGAACGAGATGAACCAGTACAGCGAACGGGACCAGCACCTGATCCACCGGTCGGAGGAGATCGCGGCGCGCGAGATGCCGCTCCTCCTCGAACGGACCACCGGCTCCAAGGCCCTGTACGAGCGCGCCGTGCGCTCGATGCCGGGCGGCGTGGCCTCCAGCTTCCAGCTGGGCGACCCCTACCCCGTCTACCTGAACCGCGGCGTGGGGCCGGAGGTGTGGGACGTCGACGGGAACCAGTACTTCGACTTCCACAACGGATTCGGGTCCATGGCCGTGGGCCACGCGCACCCCGTGGTGGCCGAGGCCGTGGAGCAGGCGGCGCGCAACGGCATGCACTTCGCGGTGACCGTGGAGACCACGGTGGCCCTCGCCGAGGAGCTCTGCCGGCGCTTCGACTGCGACCAGGTCCGGTTCACCAACTCCGGCACCGAGTCCAACATGTCGGCGATCCGGGTGGCGCGTGCCGCCACCGGCCGCGACGTGATCGCGAAGATCGAGGGTTCGTACCACGGCCACGTCGACCAGCTCATGTACTCGGTGCTGCCCGGGGCGGACGTGATGGGCGGCCGTGACGCTCCGGTGGCCACGCCGAAGTCCAAGGGCGTGCCGAAGGAGATGGCCGACTGGATCCGGGTGGTCCCGTTCAACGATCTGCCCGCGGTCGAGCGCCTGTTCCAGGCCGAGGGCGACACGATCGCCGCCCTGATCATGGAACCGGTGATGATGAACATCGGGATCGTGATGCCCCAGCCCGGCTACCTCGAGGGCGTCCGCGAGCTGTGCACCCGCTACGGGATCATCCTGATCTTCGACGAGGTCAAGTGCGGCGCGACGATCGACGCGGGCGGGGCACAGGGCCGCTTCGGCGTGCAGCCCGACCTGGCGTCGTGGGCCAAGGCGATCGGCGGCGGCGCTGCGATCGGCGCCTTCGGCGGCAAGGCCGAGATCATGGAGGAGATCAACCGGGGGGCGGCGCATCAGGGTACGTTCAACGGCAACCCCATGTCGGTGGCCGCGTCACTGGCCACCCTCACGAAGATCCTCACGCCCGAGGCCTACGACCGCTTCAAGGTGCTCGGCGCCCGCCTCGCCGGCGGGATGCAGGCCGTGATCGACGAGTACGACCTGCCGGCCCACACCGTGGACCTCGGCTGCAAGGGCTGCATCTCCTACCGGAAGCAGCCGCTCACGAACTACCGGGACTTCCTCGACACCAACATCCACCTGTACACCGCGAGCTACCCGTGGATGATCAACCGGGGAGTGTTCATGACCCCGGGCGACGAGGAGCAGTGGACCCTCTCCGTGCAGCACGGCGAGGAGGAGGTCGACCGCTACGTCAACGCGTTCGCCGAGTTCGCCGCCGAGCTCGCTGGCTGATCTGTCGCCTCTCACCCTCCGGGCCGCACCGTGCGGGCCCGGGGGCGAGGGGAACGTCAGCTCGGGACGCGACCGCCGGCGCGCTCGCCGATCACCCAGGCCAGGAACTCGCGGTCGGGGTGCTGCAGGACCACACGAGTGGGCGACGGCAGGTCCGTGTCGATCACGAGCACCTCGTCGTCGCGGTAGGTGCACCACCACTGCCGAGCGCCCTTGCGGCCGCGGACCGTGAACCAGCCGGTGGCCAGCACCCCCGGCCAGTACCCGCCACCGACCCGCCAGCCGAGGTCAGCCTTGGCGTCGCCGATCGGCTCGATGCGGGCCCCGGTGATGTGCTCGACGGGCAGCTCGATGTGGCTCGCCAGGCACCAGAGCCGGTCGAGCCCGTCGAGGTCGATCGTGACCCGGTCGTCGTGGACGAACACCCGTGCGCTCATGGGTGACGAGGCTAGGGACCTACCGGGCAGGCCTCCACGGCCCGGCCGGTGAATGAGGTCACCCGCCGGCCGTCGGTAGCGTGTCGCTCCGTGACGGACACGGCCGAACTCGAGCGGGTCCGCAGCCGCAGCCTGTGGCTCGAGACCTGCGGGGACGACCTCACCGCCCGGCCCGCCCTCGGCGGCGACACCGAGGTGGACGTCGCGATCGTGGGCGGCGGCCTCACCGGACTGTGGACCGCCCTGCTCCTGCGGGAGGCGGACCCGTCCCTGCGGGTGCTCGTGGTGGAGTCCGAGGTGTGCGGGTTCGGTGCGTCCGGACGCAACGGAGGATGGTGCTCCGCGCTGTTCCCCGCGTCGCTGGGTGCGCTCGAGTCGCTCGCCGGCCGTGACGCCGCCATCGCCCAGTACCGGGCGATGATCGACACGGTCGGACGGATCGGCGCCGACCTGGACCGCCTGGGGATCGACGCGCACTGGGGACCGGGCGGGACGTTGGTGTCGGCCACGTCGCCCGCGCACATCGCCCGGCTGCGCGCGGAGGTGGCCGAACACCGTCGCTACGGCTTCGGCGAGGACGACCTGCGGTGGTTGACCCCGGTCGAGGCACGCTCGGTCGTCGCAGCGGAGGGCACCCTGGGCGGCGCGTTCACCCCGCACTGCGCCACCGTGCAGCCCGCCCGGCTCGTACGCGGCGTCGCCCGCGCCGCGGAGCGGGCCGGCGCCCGGATCGTCGAGCGCACCCGCGCGCTCCGTCTGGGAGCGCCACCCCGGGCGGGTGCGGGCCCCACCGTCGAGACCACCCACGGGCGGGTCCGGGCCGAGGTGGTCCTGCGCTGCACCGAGGGCTACACCCCGTCGCTCGAGGGCCACGAACGGGACGTCATCCCCATCTACTCGATGATGATCGCCACCGAGCCGCTCCCCGCCGAGGTGTGGGACCGGATCGGGTTCGCCGACCGTCCCACCTTCAGCGACGGCCGGCACCTCCTCATCTACCTCCAGCGGACCGCGGACGGTCGCCTGGCCCTCGGCGGCCGCGGCGCCCCGTACCACTGGGGCTCACGGATCACCGACGCCCAGGACCGCGAGCCCGCCATCGCCGCCGGGCTGCGCTCCGTGCTGCACCGACTCTTCCCGGCCACCGCCGAGGCCACCGTCACCCACCATTGGGGTGGCCCCCTCGCCGTCCCCCGGGACTGGTGCGCCTCCGTGGCGCTCGACCGCGTGACCGGCCTCGGGCGGGCCGGCGGCTACGTCGGCGACGGCGTGTCCACCACGCACCTCGCCGCGCGGACGCTGGTCGACCTGGTGCTCGGGCACGACTCGGACCTCGTCCGCCTGCCGTGGGTGGACCACGAGTCCCCCCGCTGGGAGCCGGAGCCGTTCCGGTGGTTCGGCGTGAACGCGGGCCGGGCGCTGGCCGGCATCGCGGACCGCCGCGAGGAGCGGACCCGGCGACCCGCGGCGCTCGCGGGACGGGTGATCGACCTGCTGACCGGCGGCGACTGACCCGCTGCCGTCGCCGCGCGCGGCCGTAGCCCGTCGGGCATCGCATTGGAGGCCCCCGACGGCGGCTGGAACACTGGCGATGTGAGTTCCCGCGCACCCATCTCGGTCCACTGGTTCCTGCCCACCGGGGGTGACAGCCGCGACGTGGCGCCGAGCGGCGCCACCGGGGCGGTCCGCGCCCCGTCGCACGAATACCTCGCCCAGGTGGCCCAGGCGTGTGACCAGCTCGGCTTCGACGCGGTGCTCACCCCGTGCGGCACCGGCTGCGAGGACGCGTGGCTGGCCACGGCGTCGCTCATCCCGGTGACCCGCCGCCTGCGGTTCCTCGTCGCCTTCCGGCCCGGGCTGATGAACCCCACGCAGGCCGCGCAGATGGCCGCGACCTACCAGGACCTCTCGGGTGGTCGGCTGCTGGTGAACATCGTCATCGGCGCCGAACCGGCCGAGCTCGCCCGCTTCGGCGACTTCCGCCCCAAGGACGAGCGCTACCGACGCGCCGGCGAGTTCCTCGACATCCTCCGCGGCGCCCTCCTGCACGAGTCGTTCGACTTCACCGGCGAGCACTACCGGGTGGAGGCCGCCACCACGCGCCATTCCCCCACCCTCCCCCCACCGATCTTCTTCGGCGGGGCCTCGCCCGCGGCCGAGGAGGTCGCGGCCGACCATGTCGACGTCTACCTCGCCTGGGGCGAGCCGCCCGCGATGATCGCCGAGCGCCTCGACCGGATGCGCGCCCTCGCCGACAAGGCCGAGCGCCCCGACGAGCGGCCGCTGCGGTACGGGATCCGGTTCCACGTGATCACGCGCGACACCGCCGAGGAGGCCTGGGCCGAGGCGGCCCGCCTGCTCTCGGGGATGGATCCGGAGGCCGTGGCCGCCGCCCGGGCCGATTTCGCCACGACCGCGTCGGTCGGCCAGGCCCGGATGGCCGAGCTGTCCGCCGCCGCCGGCGACGGCGTGCCCGACGACCCCCGCGCGCTCGAGGTGTACCCGAACGTGTGGGCCGGTGTCGGCCTGGTGCGCGGCGGGGCCGGCACCGCGCTGGTGGGCAGCCACGCCGAGGTCGCTGACCGCATCGCCGAGTACGCGGATCTGGGCCTCGACGAGTTCATCCTCTCGGGCTACCCGCACCTCGAGGAGGCCTGGCGGGTGGGCGAGGGTCTGTTCCCCGAGCTGCGACGCCGCGGCCTGCTCCCGGAGGCCGGTTCCTCCGGCGCGCCCGCGCCGTTCACGTTCCGGTGAGCGGTTCCGGGCCCGACGCGGCCCGCCTCACCGTCGGCCTGCTGCTCTGCGACCACCTCGACCCCGACGTGGCCGCGGTGGCCGGCGACTACCCCGAGCTCTACCCGATGGCCTACGGCCCGGCCGGGATCGACTTCCGCATCTACGAGGCCACGGCCGGCGACCTGCCGGGATCGGTCGACGAGTGCGACGCCTGGATGACGTCCGGTTCACGGGCATCCGCCTACGAGCGCGAGGACTGGATCCTCCGCCTCCGGGCGTTCATCGCCGAGTTGGCCGCGGCCCGCCGCCCACACGTGGGGATCTGCTTCGGCCACCAGCTCACCGCCCTCGCCCTCGGGGGCGACGTGCGCCGGGCCCCGGTGGGCTGGGGCGTGGGCGTGCGCGACTTCACCCTGATCGCCGACGCGCCGTGGGTCGATCCGGCCGCGGACGGCTTCCGGATCCTCATGAGCCACCAGGACCAGGTGACCGAGCTGCCCGAGGGCGCCGAGCTCCTCGCCGCGGCGGACTACTGCCCGGTGGGCGCCTACCGGGTGGGCGACCATGTCTTCTGCGTACAGGGCCACCCCGAGTTCGTCCCCGATCTGTCCGCGTTCCTGATCCGGAAGCGGCGGGGCCTGATCGGCGACGAGGTGGCCGACGCCGGGCTGCGCAGCCTGGCCGAGCACCCGGACCACGAGCGGGTGATCGGCTGGATCGCCGAGTTCTACCGCCGGGCACTGGCCGCCGACTGACGGGACACCCCGACCGGGCCGCGCGGCGGCGCCACGGCGTGGCCGACGACGGATTCCGTTGCCATATGCCACACCGGCTGCGAATCACTTGTCCCATCGGCCGGGCGCAGACGACAATCGACGGCGATGTCCGCCCATCTCGACGCCGTCGACGAGCAGCTGATCGCCCACCTGCAGGTGGACGGCCGGCGCCCCTACACGCAGCTCGCCCGGGAGGTGGGCCTGTCGGAGGCGGCGGTCCGCCAGCGGGTGCAGCGGCTGATCGAGTCGGGGACGGTGCAGATCGTCGCCGTGACCGACCCGTTGCAGCTCGGGCTGCTCCGCCAGGCCATGGTGCTCATCAAGGTGGAGGGTGACGTCCGGGAGGTGGCCGAGCACCTGTCCGCGTTCGACGAGGTGGACTACCTGGTCCTGACCGCCGGTTCGGTCGACCTCCTCGCCGAGGTGGTCGTGCCCGACGACGAGGCGCTCCTGACCCTCCTCAACGAGCGCATCCGCAAGGTGCCCGGCGTGGTGTCCACCGAGTCGGTCATCTACCTCCGCCTCGCCAAGCAGACCTACCAGTGGGGAACGACATGACCGGGTCGACCGACCGCTCCGGGCCCACGGCCAACCCCGGCGACCCGGACCACGAACAGCTCCAGGAGCAGGCGCGACGGCACCTCTGGATGCACTTCACCCGCATGGGGCGCGCCGCGGACCAGGAGTGGCCGGTGATCGCCTCCGGCGAGGGCTGCCACGTCACCGACACCGCCGGTCGGCGCTACCTCGACGGGCTGTCCGGGCTCTTCACCAGCCAGCTCGGCTACGGGCGTCGGGAGCTCGCCGGGGTGGCCGCCGAGCAGGCCGAGCGCATGCACTACTTCCCGTTGTGGAGCCACGCGCACCCGCCGGCGGTGGAGCTGGCCACACGGCTCGCCGGCCTGGCGCCGGGCGACCTGAACCGGGTGTTCTTCACCGTCTCCGGCTCGGAGTCGGTCGAGTCCGCGCTGAAGCTCGCACGCCAGTACCACCGGGCGAACGGCGAACCGGGTCGCTACAAGGTCCTGTCCCGCGTGGGCTCGTACCACGGCACCACGATGGGTGCCCTCGCCATCACCGGCCTCGCGCAGTTCCGCGAGCCGTTCGAGCCGCTGCCGTCGGGGTTCCTCAAGTTCCCGAACTGCAACGCCTTCCGCCCCGCGTTCCCGGGCCTGACCGGTGAGGACCTCACCGATGCGCTGATCGCCTCGGTCGAGCAGCAGATCCTCGCCGAGGGCGCGCACACCGTGGCCGCCCTGTTCGTGGAGCCGCTGCAGAACGCGGGCGGTTGCCTCCCACCGTCGAGCGACACCTACTACGCGAAACTCCGCGGGCTCTGCGACCGCCACGGGATCCTGCTGGTCTCCGACGAGGTGATCTGCGCCTACGGCCGGCTCGGCACGATGTTCGGCTGCGAGCGCTACGGCTTCCAGCCCGACATGATCACCACCGCGAAGGGCCTCACCTCGGGCTACTCGCCGCTCGGCGCGGTGCTGGTGAGCGATCGGCTCATGGAGCCGTTCCTCGCGGATCCCCTCGCCAGCTTCACCCACGGGATCACCTTCGGTGGCCACCCCGTCAGCTGCGCGGTGGCGCTGGAGAACCTCGACATCTTCGAGCGCGAGGGCGTGGTGGACCACGTCGACCGCCACCGACACACGTTCCGGGACCTGCTCGAGGAGCTGCGCGACATCCCGATCGTGGGGGACGTCCGCGGCGAGGGCTACTTCTGGGCGGTCGAGCTGGTGAAGGACCAGGACACCAACGCCCGCTTCGACCGCCATGAGGTGGAGCCGCTGCTCCGCGGCCTCATCGGGCCCCGCCTGCTCGAGCTCGGCCTGATCGCACGGGCCGACGACCGCGGCGACCCCGTCCTGCAGTTCGCGCCCCCGCTCGTGGCCGGGCCCGCCGAGCTCGAGGAGCTGGTGGGCATCACCCGCAAGGTGCTCGAGGAGGCCGTCACCGCGGTGCGCTGAGCCGCCGCCCCGCCGCGGCGTCTCAACCGACCGTCGGCGGCTCGGCGGCGCCCGCGGTACCCGCCGCGACGTCCCGGGCCCGGTCCGCCACGGACATCACGGTGAACCGACCGGTCGCCACGAACACCACCGTGGCCACCACGAGCAGCAGACCCGCCGTGACCGTGGTCGGCCGGAGGCCGAACGTGTCGGCCGCCGCACCCCACAGGAACAGCCCGATGGGCAGCGCACCGGTGAGGCACATGACGTAGAGCGCGATCACCGTGCCCCGCAGGTCCTCGCGCACCACCAGCTGGATGGTGGAGTTCAGCGTCGCCGCGATCGACAGGTACGCGCCCCCGAAGAACAGCAGGGCGAGCACGGCGGCGGGGTACGACCGCACCAGGCCGACCGCTGCGACCGCGAGCCCGTAGGTCGTCATCGAGACGCCCAGCAGCGCGGCCCGCCGCACCCGGTGCTGCAGGTTGAGCAGCGCGGGCGCGAACACCACGGCCCCGATGCCCCCCGCGCCGAGCAGCAACCCGAGCTGCCAGCCAGTCACCGAGTACTCCTCCGCCCCGTACACCGGCAGGTAGCTGAACAGCGGCGAGCCGAGACCCGCCACCGCGGCGATCGCCACGCAGCACGCCACGAGCGCCGGGGTGGCCCACAGGTACCGCGCCGCCTCCCCCACGCCCGACCACAGGCCCACGCGCTCGGGCCGGCCGCGGGCGTCGCTGTGCACCCGGATCGCGGCGAGCACGACCACCACCGCGGCGAAGGACACCGCGTTGAGGAGGAACGCGTCCGCCGGACCCCACAGCGCGATCACCACGCCGGCGAGGAACGGACCGATCGCCCGGCTCGCGTTGAACTGCGTGCTGTTGAGCGTGACGGCGCCGAGCAGCAGGTCCCGGGGGACGAGCTCCGCCACGAGGGCCTGCCACACCGGGGTCTGGAGCCCGCCCAGCAGCCCGGCCACGAAGGCGAGCCCGGCCACCGACGCCGTGGTCGCCGAGCCCGACGCCACCACCCACCACAGCGCGAGGGCCACCACCGCCTGCAGCACCTGGGCCCAGAGCAGCAGCAGCCGGCGGGGGAACCGGTCGGCCAGCGCCCCGCCGAACACCCCCATCAGCATGAACGGGACGTACTGGAAGAACCCCGCGAGGCCCACCTCCCCGGGCCGTCCGGTGAGCTCGAACACCACGTAGGGGATCGTGGCGTTCTGCATCCACCCGCCGGTGTTCGACACGAGCGACGCGATCCAGAACCAGCGGAAGTCCCGCCGGCGGAGGGCGTCGAGCGGACGGGGCGGCACCGGTCGAACCTACCTCCGGCACCGGTCGACCCCACGGGCCACCGGAGCGGGGCGCGCTCTAGTCTGTGGCCGTGGAGGACGACGAGCGACCCGCCGGGACCGAGCGCCCCGTGGCCGAGGTGACCGAGCTGCCCCGTCCGACCACTGCCCCGACCACTGCCCCGACCACTGCCCCGAC
>JBMOJH010000050.1:0-23098 GCA_049316905.1 Microthrixaceae bacterium
ACTGCGTGACCGCCAGGTTGCAGGTGTCGGCACCGGGGCAGGCGACCACGTCGCGGGCGAGCTCGGCGCCCGGCTGGGCCATGCCCAGCGCGTCGAGGCGGGCGAACAGGTCGGGGAGCTGTTCGTCGGTGAGGCCCCGCAGCACGAAGTTCTGGCGGTTGGTGATGCGCACCTCGGCGTCGAACTCGCGGGCGACGGCGGCCAGGCCCCGGAACTGCTCTGCTGTCACGTCGCCCAGCCGGCTCCACGCCAGCGCCGAGACGGTCCCCTTGGCCACGCCGCGCACCACGTTGGCCTGCTCCCAGCGTTGGAACCCGGTGGTGCCGGTGAGGAACACCGGCACGCCCTGGCCGACCGCGGTGACCGGACCGGTGCCGGTGCCGGCGGGGGCGTCGCCCCACTCGGTGACCTGGGCGGGGATGCCCCCCGGCCACGAGGAGGAGGCGAGCAGGAACTTGCGGGACACGAAGATGCGCCGCTGCAGCTCCTCGAAGCCCAGCTCGTCGACCAGCCACTTCATGCGGGCCCGGAGCTTGTTGTTCCGGTTGCCCGCCTGCTCGAAGACCCGCACGCAGGCCTCGAGGGTGGGCAGCAGTTCCTCGCGGGGGGTGAAGTCCTCGAGCGCGAGGGCCGGGTGCGGGTTCGCCCCGAGGCCGCCGGCCACGAAGACCCGGAAGCCGGCCTCGGTGCCGCCGTCGGCGGTGCTGCGGGTGACGGCCACCACGCCCACGTCGTTGAACATCGCCTGGCCGCAGTCGGTGACGCAGCCGGAGAAGTTGATCTTGAACTTGCGCGGCAGGCGCTGGCTCACCGGGTTCCGGAGGAAGTGCCGGAAGGTCGCCTCGGCCCAGGGCTGGATGTCGAGCACCTCGTGGGGGCAGGCGCCGGCGAGGTGGCAGCCCATCACGTTGCGCACGGTGTCCGAGCAGGCCTCGCGGGTGGTCATGCCGACGGCGGCGAGCTCCCACAGCAGGTCGGGGACCCGCTCGAGCTGCACGAAGTGGAACTGGACGTTCTGGCGGGTGGTGAGGTGGCCCCAGCCGCGGCTGTACCGCTCGGACAGGTCGGCCATCTTCTCGAGCTGGTGGGGGAGGATCGCGCCGTAGGGCGCCTTGATCCGCACCATCTGGTTGTGGCCGCCCTGGCGCTGGCCGTAGATGCCGTTGGCCAGTCGGAAGACCTTGAACACGTCCTCGTCGAGGTCGCCGGCGAGGTAGCGGGCCAGCTGCGTCTCGAACTTGCGGATGTCGGCCACGGTGCCGGGGTCGACGTCCACGCCGTCGATGGACGGGGTGCCGTCCGGGTCGATCTCGATGGTGGTCATGGTCCTCGCCGGTTCGATCACGGTCCGGTCGAAAGCCGACCGGACGGGTCGAGTTTCCCAAACCTGACCCGCCCGATCAACATTCCCGGCGTTCCATGGGTGTGCCATCGGGCGCCTGCGCCCGCGGGCCCGGGGCTCAGCCGGCGTCGAGCGCCGCCAGGATCGTCCGGCCCCGCGGCGACAGGCGGTACCCGACCTCCAGGCTCTCGGTCAGGCCGAGCGCCTTGAGCTTGCGGACATCGGCCTTGAACGGCGCCGTGTCGAGGCCGGCCGCTCCCGCCAGGTCGGCGGCCCGGACGCCCGGGAGGGTCGCGATGGCCCGGAGGACGTCCTCGGTCCAGGCCCCGCGCCTCGAGCGGGTGTCCAGACGCCGGAGACGCCCGAGGACGTCGACGAGCTCCTCATCGGGGAGCTCGTCCCGTTGCCGCAGGGCGATCCGGGGGTCCTCCCCGGCCAGGGAGAACCGGACCAGGTGGAGCGCACCCTCCCGGCGGAGGTGGGGTGAGTCGAGTGCCTCGTCCCGGGTGGCGAAGCCGGCGGCCCGCGCATCGTCGGTGGACAGGTCACGGGGCTCGATCGGGCGGACCTCGGTGATGTCGAGCACGCCGACCGGGGTGACGAGCGTCCCGCCCGCCCTCACGGTCGGCCGCTTCCACCGCCGGACCGCGACCGTGATCCTCCCCGCGGCGATGCCGTCGAGGGCATCCTTCGTGAACAGCACCCGCCCAGTCTCGCCGGTCCGTCCGGGAGCGCGGCGGGTGGTGGGTCAGCCGACCGGTGCCGCGCCGCGGTCGAGCACGGCGAGCGCGAGCGGGAACCACGGTGTGAAACGCGACGGGTCCTCGGCGAGCTCGCGGTCCACGTCGGTCCGCTCCACCCAGCGCCAGTCGCCCACCTCGTCGGGGTCCGGGTCCGGTGCGCCGTCGAAACGACCCACGAGGACGTGGTCCCATTCGTGCTCCACGAGATCGGAGTCGTCGTCCTCGGCCCGATAGACGAACGACCCGACCTCGTGGAGCGCGACCGCGGGGACCTCCACGCCGAGCTCCTCCCGCACACGGCGGGAGCCCGCGTCGGCGACGGATTCGCCGGGGCGGGGGTGGCTGCAGCAGGAATTGGTCCAGAGGTCCCGGAAGTGGTGCTTGGAGCTGGCCCGCCGGTGCAGGAGCATCCGGCCGTCGGCGTCGAGGAGGAACACCGAGAAGGCCCGGTGGAGTGAGCCGGCGCCCTGGTGGGCGGCCAGCTTCTCCATCTCGCCGACCTCGTTGCCCTCGGCGTCGAGCAGGACCACGAACTCAGGCACGGGCGGACTCCCGCTCCGGTGCCGACGACGTGGTGGCGGTACCCGGCGACTCGTTCCGGCCGAGGCGCACCCAGAGGGCGAGCGCCAGGGTCATGAGCGCGAACCCGAAGCCCCAGTCCTCGATCGGGGAGGACCAGAAGATCCGGATGTCGGAGAACACCTCGGAGTTGTAGATCACGATGGGGGAGCTGAGCTTGGTGAGCCAGCCGTCCACCGGGATCTGGAACAGGAAACAGATGCCGATCGCGATCCAGTAGGCGGCGGAGCGGAAGATCCCGGAGCGGACCACCAGGAGCTCGAGCGCCACCACCACGGCCATCGCGGCGAGGGTCATGATCGTGTACCAGGGCATCAGACCATCTCCTCCTGGCGGGGCGCCGGGGCGGCGGGGCGCGCCGGGGGCAGGAACCGGCCGAGCGAGCCGGCCCGCAGCGTGGCCACCCATCCGTCACGGAGGATGTTCGACACCGCTTCGTAGCTGAGCAGGGCGCACAGCGGGATCACGATGAAGAACACGAGCTCCTCGATCGGGATGTTCCCCACCTTCCAGCCGGTGGTGTACTCCGGCGAGAAGGTCCAGTGCCCGAGGCGGATCGCCACCACGTCCCACAGCACGAACGCGCCGAAGGCCGGCACCATCGTGCGCAGCAGGCGCCCGGGGCGGCGGTAGACGCGGGCGTTGAGGAAGAACTCCAGCGGCAGCGTGACGAGCACGCACAGTGCCATCACGATGAGGTACTGGAACCGGTCCACGGTCACCCCCGGCGACGGGCCACGGCGTTGCGGGCCGTGCCCACGCCCAGGTTGGTCGCCGCCACCCAGACCTTGCGGCCGGCCGGCACCCGGGCCCGGCCCGCGAACACGTCGTAGCCGTTGGCCACGATGCGGTCGAGGATCTCGGAGTACAGGATGCGGGCGGTTCGGATCGCCACGGCGGACTCCGGCGGGAGCAGCCCGATACCGATGTCGGCCGAGCGGTACAGCTCGTTGCACCGGTCGATCTGGAACCGCATGGCGTCGATCCACTCGGGGGTGACCCGGCGGAGGAAGGGATCCGCGCCGAAGCGGCGGAGGTCGGCCATCGGCACGTACACCCGGCCGCGCTCGAGGTCCTCGCCGACGTCCCGGAGGAAGTTGGTGAGCTGGAACGCGTTGCCCAGGTCCATGGCGTGCGGGCGGGCGGCATCGATGTCCTCGGGCTCGAGGATCGGCAGCATCATCTCGCCGATCACCGCGGCCGAGCCGTCCATGTAGTCGAGGAGGTCGTCCCAGGTCTCGTAGTGGTCGACGGTGAGGTCCATCGTCATCGACTTCAGGAACCGGCGGAAGAAGTCCGTCGGCAGGTCGAAGGCGCGCACCGTGTGGATCACGGCCTTGAGGACCGGGTCGTCGGAGTGGCCGGCGTCGAGGTCCTCGTAGAAGCGGTCGCCGAAGTCGGCGAGCGCCTTGGCCCGCACGTCGGTGGGGACCGGGCCCAGGTCGTCGACGATGTCGTCGGCGTACCGGCAGAACCCGTAGAGGGCGTGCACGTGGTGGCGCTTCACCTTCGGGAGCACCTGCGCGGCCCGGTAGTAGGTGGTGCCGTACCGCCGGTTGAGCTCCTTGCAGCGGGCATAGGACTCCTCGAGCGACACGGTCGTTCGGGGCGTGCCCACCGGCGTGGTGGCCGAGGTGACGGCGGCGGGGAGGAGCGCCGTCATCGGATCCCGCCCTTGCGGCCCATGGCCTCCACCCGGGCCGCCGCGAGCTTGCCGGAGATCAGCACCATCGGGATGCCCACGCCGGGGATCGTCCCGGAGCCCACGAACACCACGCCGTCGTGGCGCCGGTCCTCGAGGTGCGGCCGGAACGGGCCGGTCTGGAAGAAGCGGTGGGCGAGGGCGAACGGGGTGCCCCGCTCCATGCCCTGCTGCTGCCAGTCGAGCGGGTCGGTCAGGTGCTCCACCTCGATGTCGGTGGGGTACCCGAGCTCGCCCACCTTGGCGGCGAGCTGGTCGCGGATCCGGTCGCGTTCGCGGTGCCAGTCGACCTTGCCGTCGAGGTTCGGCACCGGTTCCAGCACGTAGAGGATGTTCCGGCCGTCGGGGGCGAGGCCCGGATCGGTGACGGTGGGGGCGGTCACCAGGATCGAGGGGTCGGGCATGCGCCGGCCGTCCTTCAGCAGGGCCTGGAACGCCTCGTTCCACTGGCCGCCGAAGTGGATGTTGTGGTGGGTGGTGCCCTCGGGCAGGTCGCCCTTCACGCCCACCAGCCACACGGCGCAGCTGGGGGAGTAGCGGCCCACCCGGGTGACCAGCGGCGGGGTGGCGTCGAGGAGCTGGCGGTAGGCCACCGGCACATCGGCGTTCATGACCACTGCGTCGGCGGTGATGCGCTCGCCGCCGGCGAGTAGCACGCCGTCGACCCGGCCCGACGGGCTCTTCGTGACCTTCTCGACGACCTCGCCGTAGCGGACCTGCGCCCCGGCCTTCTCGGCCGCATCGGCCAGGCCCCGGGGCACCGAGTGCATGCCGCCCTGCACGCCGTACACGCCGGCGACGGAGTCCATGTAGGTGATGACGCCGTAGATGGCCAGTGCCTCGAACGGCGACAGGCCGGCGTACATCGCCTGGAAGGAGAAGATGCGGTGGAGCCGGTCGTCCTGGAAGTAGTCGCCCACGACGTTGTGCAGCTTGCGGAGTCCGCCCAGCTGGAGGAGCTTCACCAGCGCGCCCGGGTTCTTCAGCATGGAGAGCGGGTTGGACAGGTCGGCGTCGATGAAGTTCGGCTGCTCGACCTCGTAGAGCTCCTGCAGCCAGTCGGCGAACCGGCCGAAGTTGGCGGCGTCGGTGGGGCCGATCTTCTCCCGGATCTCCTGGGTCATGGCCTCACGGCCGGCCTTGACGTGCAGCTCGGACCCGTCGGCGAACAGGGCCCGGTAGGCCGGGTCGAGCCGGGTGAGCTCCACATGGTCCCGGCGCTCGGCCCCCGCGGCGGCGAACGTGTCGTCGAGCAGGTCGGTCATGGTCATGACCGTGGGACCGGTGTCGAAGGCGTAGCCGTCGAGGTCGAGCAGACCGGCACGGCCGCCCGGCACGGTGGCCTTCTCCAGGATGGTGACGTCATGGCCGTTGCCGGCCAGGTGGCATGCGGCGGAGAGGCCTCCGAGGCCTGCGCCGACGATCACGATTCGCATGTTCCGACTCCTCAGCGGTCGCGGTTGCAGCAGTAGACGGCGAGGTCGACCAGCGCGGCGCGGGCGCCGGGCTCGAGGTCGACCGTGGTGAGCGCGTCGATCGAGCGGTGCAGCAGCGACTCGATGTAGCGCTCCACCTCCGCCCGGGCGCCGGTGAACTCGAGGACCTCCTGCACGGCCACCACGTCGGCGGGCGTGAGGGACGGGTCGCCGATCTTGGCGAGCACCTCGAGGGCGGGGGCGAGCTGTTCGCGCTCGGCCACCTCGCGGGCGTGCAGGACGAGACGCGTGGGCTTGCCCTCCCGGAAGTCGTCGCCGACCGGCTTGCCGAGCACCGACTCGTCGCCGAAGGCGCCGAGCACGTCGTCGCGGACCTGGAAGGCCTCGCCGAGGGGGAGCCCGTAACCCGAGTAGGCCTCGGCCAGCTCGTCGAAGCGTCCGGCGAGAGCGGCGCCGAGGTGCAGCGGGCGCTCGACGGTGTACTTCGCCGACTTGAACAGGGCGATCTTCTTGCTCGTGGCCGGGTCGGCCGAGCGGTTCGCCGCAAAGGCCACGTCGAGGAACTGGCCCATGACCAGCTCCACGCGGAGCTCGTTGTAGACGTCCCAGGCGGACCGCGGTGCGCCGGTCAGCAGGCCGTCGGCCAGCACCAGTGCGAGGTCGCCGACCAGCACGGCGACGCCCTCACCGAAACGACGCGACTCGCCGGCCCAGGCGTGCTCGTCGTGGAGGCGGCTGAAGTGCAGGTGGACGGTGGGGTCGCCGCGGCGCAGCTCCGAGCCGTCCATGACGTCGTCGTGCACGAGCGCGAACACGTGCAGCAGCTCGAGCGCTGCCCCGGCATCGAGGACGGTGGCGTCCATGGGATCGCCGCCGGCGGCGACGTGGCCGAGGTGACAGAAGGCGGGACGGAGGCGCTTGCCGCCGTTGACGGAGAAGTGCCGCAGTCGTTCGAGCGGCTCGTCGAGGAGCTGGTCGAAGTGCGACCACCGGCGGTGCTCGCCGGTGAGGAGGTCGTCGATGCGCCGGTCCACCCGTTCGCGGACGTCGCGAAGGGTGGAAGGAGCCTCGAGGATCCGGGGTGCAGGGGGGGCCGACATGTGGCGCACAACCAGCGCCGCGACCCCGATGATTCCGCCCGGGACGTGTGAAAAAACAACGTGCCCGCAGGTGCATCCGCGGGGCGGTCGGGCGGCGAAGAACTGTCGTTGGCGTGCGCCCGTCCGGCCCGGCGGGTGCGCTGGTTCAGCGCGTCCGGTCGTCGAGCAGTTCGGCCACGCGGAAGGCGAGGTCGAGCGACTGGCGCCCGTTGAGCCGGGGGTCGCACATCGTCTCGTAGCGCAGACCGAGGTCGTCGTCGACGAGGTCCTCCGCACCGCCGAGGCACTCGGTCACGTCGTCGCCGGTGAGCTCCACGTGCACACCGCCCGGCCAGGTGCCCTCCGCGCGGTGGGCGTCGAAGAAGCCCCGGATCTCCGCGAGCACCGCGTCGAAGTGTCGGGTCTTGCGACCGGACGGCGCGGTGAACGTGTTGCCGTGCATCGGGTCGCACGCCCACACCACGGGATGGCCGGCATCGGTCACCGCCCGCAGGAGCGGCCGCAGGCCGTCGAGGATTCGGTCGGCACCCATGCGCGTGATCAGCGTGAGGCGGCCGGGCTCGCGGTCGGGGTTGAGTCGCTCGCAGAGGTCGAGCACCTCGTCCGCGGTGGCCGTGGGTCCGACCTTGCAGCCGACCGGGTTGCCGATGCCGCGGAAGAACTCGACGTGCGCGTCGTCGATGCCGCGGGTGCGCTCGCCGATCCACACCATGTGGGCCGAGCAGTCGTAGAAGTCCCCGGTGAGCGAGTCGCGGCGCGTCAGCGCCTCCTCGTAGCCCAGGACGAGCGCCTCGTGGCTGGTCCAGAAGTCCACCTCGTGCAGGGTGGGAACCGCCTCGGAGCCCACACCGCACGCACGCATGAACCGCAGCGCCCGGTCGATCTCGGCCGCGAGCTGCTCGTAGCGGCGCGCCTCCGGCGAGGCGGCCACGAACTCCTGGGTCCACTGGTGGACCCGACCCAGGTCGGCGAAGCCGCCCTTGGTGAACGCCCGCAGGAGGTTCAGGGTGCTGGCGGACTGGTGGTACGCCTCGACGAGCCGCTGGGGATCGGGGCGCCGGGCCGCCGCGGTGAACGCGATGTCGTTGACCATGTGGCCCCGGAAGCTCGGCAGCTCGACCCCGTCGACGGTCTCGGTGGCCGCGGAGCGGGGCTTCGCGAACTGTCCGGCGATCCTGCCGACCTTCACCGCGGGCACGCCCGCGGAGTAGGTGAGGACCACCGCCATCTGGAGGATCACCTTCAGGCGCTCGCGGATCGAGTCGGCCGAGAAGGCCTCGAAGGACTCCGCGCAGTCGCCGGCCTGGAGCAGGAAGGCGCGACCGTCGGCCACCCGGCCCAGCTCGGCGCGCAGGGCCCGCGTCTCGCCGGCGAACACCAGCGGGGGGTAGGAGGCCAGGGTCGTGAGGACCGCCTCGAGCTCGGCGGTGTCGGGCCAGTCGGGCTGCTGGGCCGCCGGGCGGTCGTGCCAGGACGACGGCGACCAGTCCGCTGCGGGGGCCGCATCGGTGGGGGGGACCGTGCTCACCCGGTCAGGGTACCCGGCACCCGCTCACGGTCCGAAGCGGGAATCCGTGAGCGGGGCGGGGCGGGCCCGTCGCAGGACGGGCGCACCGCCTCGACCTCCCCCGACCGGGTCGTTGCCGCAGCCGGGGAAGGGAGGTCGGTGAAGGAGGACCGACCCGTCCTCCTGGGCGTGCGCACCCTGGGAGGGTCACACGCCCGGGAGGGCGGGCGGTCGGCGTCGTGGATCAGGCGGAGGGGGCCATGGCCCGGGACCGGACCGTGATGACGGCCCGCTTCACCAGGCGGCGGGCGGCCTCGGCGGTCACGCCCAGGTCGTCACCCACCTCGCGGTAGCTCCGCTTGCGGCCGTCGGTCAGGCCGAAGCGCTGCTCCACCGCGGAGCGGGCCCGGGGGTCGAGGACGTCGAGGAGCGACCGGAGCCACTCGTCGTGCTCGGCGTCGAGCAGTTCGTCCTCCGGGCCGGGTCGATCGTCCGCGAGGAGGTCGACGAGTTCGTTCGAGTCGTCGTCGCCGACGGTGCGGTCGAGCGACGTGGGGGTGGTGAGCCGGTGGAGCCGGGCGTTCTCGTCGTCGAGCTCGTCGCCGTCGCCCGAGACCGACCGCAGCGCAGCCCGGAGCGCAGCGGACCGGTCTCCCGGCAGCCGGACCAGCGACGCCTTCTGGTCGAGGGCCCGGCCGATGGCCTGGCGGATCCAGAAGGTGGCGTACGTGGAGAACTTGAAGCCCTTGCGCCAGTCGAACTTGTCGACCGCGTGCTCCAGGCCGAGGTTGCCCTCCTGCACCAGGTCGAGCAGATCCATGCCGGGCGGCAGGGGATAGCGGCGGGCGACGCTCACGACCAGACGCAGGTTCGCCCGGATGAAGCGGTCCTTCGCGGCCGCGGCGGCGGCGATCTCGCGGTCCAGCGCGCGGCCGCGCTCGCCGGCGGCCTTCCGGCGTGCGGCCTCCACGCCGGCCTCGATGATGCGGGCGAGCTCCCGCTCCTCCTCGGCGTCGAGGAGGGCGACCGCTCCGATCTCGTTCAGGTACATCCCCACGGAATCGCTCATGGAACCGGCATCCCTCGTCGTCAGGACTCGGCGCACCGGACGGGTGGCCGGTGCGGTCGACGGGGTCTCGGTGACTCGCCGACACAGATTCATCGGCGCCCACCGGCGGGAGTTGAGCGGTCGTCGGAACCAATTCAGGTTCCGACCCGGTACCGTTGAGAAGTGATCCGTCGTGTCGGGGTCCTGGGCGGCACCTTCGACCCGCCCCACATCGGCCATCTGGTGCCGGCCATGGAGGCCCGCGACGCCCTCGGACTCGACGTCGTCCTTCTCGTCGTGGCCGGCGATCCGTGGCAGAAGAGCGCCGTGCGCGCCGTCACCCCGGCGGAGGTGCGCTGCGACCTGGTGCGCCGGGCCGCGGCGGGCGTGGACGGCCTCGAGGTCTCCGACCTGGAGGTGCGCCGCCCCGGCCCCAGCTACACCATCGACACGATGGAGGCGCTGGCCGCCGAGCGGCCGGCGGACGAGCTGGTGCTGCTCCTCGGCGCCGATGCCGCGGCCGGGCTGCCCACCTGGCACCGATGGGAGGAGCTGCGCCGATGGCCGCTGGGGGTGCTGGAGCGACCGGGCCACACCGGGGGTCCGCCGGACGGGTTCGAGGTGCGCCGGGTCACGGTGAGCCGGCTCGAGGTGTCGTCCAGCGAGGTGCGCGACCGCGTGGCGCGGGGCCGCTCGGTGCGGTTCCTCGTGCCCGAGGCACCCCTCGCGGAGATCGCGCGCCTCGGGCTCTATCGTGACGCCCGATGACCACGACCGAACCCGGCCCTCCCGACGGTTCCGGCAACCCTGTCGTCCCCCCGGCGGCCGATCCGTCGAGCGGGGTGCCGCCGGTGGCCGGTGCTCCCGCCGTTGATCCGGAGGTGCCCGAGGACTGGGCGCCGGTCGTTCGCCGGAACCGGTCACGGTCGTCGGGGTCGTCCACGGCGCCGTCGGCGCCCTCGGCGCGCACCACGCCCTCGCGTCGTCGGCTGACCTTCCTCCAGGCCGGTCTCGCCGTGCTGTTCGTCCTGCTGCTCGTGGGCCTCGGCGTGGTGGGTTACCGGGCGAGCCTCAAGATCACCGGTGGGGGCTCCACGGTGACCGACCCGAAGGCGCCCGGCTACGTGGCCGAGGTGCAGCCCACGCCGGTCGACCTCGTGGCCGTGGAATCGGCGAAGGACCGGCTCGCCTCCGCGCTGATCGTGGTGGGCGGCGCCGACGGCAAGGGCGGGACCGTCATCCCGATCCCGCCGTCCCTCGTGCTCCCCGCCTACGACGGCGCCGCGCCGATCACCGCGGGCGAGGCCTACACCCAGGGTGGCATCTCGTCGCTGCGCGAGCGCCTCGGCCCGGCCGTCACGTTCGGGTTCACCTCGGCCTCCACCGTCACCGCGGAGCAGCTCGGCCGGCTCGTGCAGCTGACGGGCCCGCTCAAGGTCCAGAACGCCGACAACCTCCTCGAGCCCGTGAACCGGCTCGACCCGAACTACCGCCCTGCCGCCGGTGGCGACGGCACCGGGACGGTGAAGTACCGCTCCGGCTCGCTGACCCTCGACGGCCCCCAGCTCGCCGAGTACCTGGGCTTCACCGGCGAGGGTGAGACGGTGGTGAACCAGGCACTGCGCCAACAGGCCGCCGTGACCGCGTTGCTCACCGGCTTGAAGGGCAAGGACCTCACCGGGGTGGCGGACGCCGCATCGGGCCAGGACGCCTCGGCGGGCTCCGTTCTCGCCGACCTGGTGTCCGGTGACGTGCGCTTCGACCAGCTGCCGGTGCGCGAGCAAACCGTCCCGGGCACGCTCTTCAAGGAATCGGTACCGGACGACCAGCAGCTCCCCGGGTTCGTGTCACGCACCATCCCCGCGCCGATCGCGGCGTTCCCGGGGCAGCGGGCCCGGACGCGGCTGCTCAACGGCACCACCGACGCCGCCGCGGCCACGCCGCTCACCCCGGACATCGTCGCCGCGGGCGGCACCGTGGTGCTGCTCGGCAACGCCGAGTCCTTCGACGTGGCCACCAGCCGCGTCGAGTACACGGCGCCGGCGGCGGCGCCGGCGGCCCAGGCCATCGCTGCGAAGCTGGGCCTGACCGCCACGAAGGTCAAGGGCGCCGATGCCGGCGTGGACGTGACCGTGGTGGTCGGTCGGGACCGGCTCGGGTGAGCGGACCCCGTCCCGCCGACCTGGCCGTGGCCGCCGCGCGGGCCTGCGACGACAAGTCCGCCACGGATGTGGTGATCCTCGACGTGGGCCCGGTGCTCGCCATCGTCGATGCCTTCGTGGTGGCGAGCGCGTCCAACGACCGGCAGGTGCGGGCCGTCGTCGACGCCGTGCAGGAGCGGCTCCGCGAGGACTTCGATCGGAAGCCGCGCTCGGTGGAAGGACTCGAGGCCCGGCGCTGGGTCCTGCTCGACTACGGCGACATCGTGGTGCACGTGTTCCTCGCCGAGGAGCGGTCCGTGTACCGCCTCGAGCGGCTCTACGGCGACGCGCCGAGGATCGAATGGCGCCCCGACGGCCCACTCCCGTCACCGACGGTCCCGTCGGACGCGGCGGACGGGCCCTCGGGTGTGGCGCCACCCGCTGGGGAGTGATGGACTACGCCGGTCCGGACGAGGGAGGGATGCCCGTGCGTCGACAGAGTCTGATCGTGCTCGCCGCCGCGGTGGCGCTGCTGGCGGTGGCGGGCTGCACGCCGCAACCCACCTCGGGCGTCTCCGCCGGCCCCGAGGCCCCGGTGTGGATCGTGGGCGACAGCATCTCCACGGGTGTGGGTTTCGCCATGACCGACCCGCGGCCCTACGTGTGGGGTGTCGGTGCATCGGGCTTCACGCCGCTCGCGATCACCACGATCCTCGGGAACACGACCGCCCGGCTCGACGACACCGGCGGCGCCCCCCGCACCATGCTGGCGCTCGGTGGCCTGAACGACCTCGCCGTGAACGCCACCATCCCGCAGATCCTCACCCACATGCAGGAGTTCGAGGACGCGATGAACGCCCGCGGCATCACCGTGGTCTGGGTCAAGCAACCGGCGTGGGCCAGGGCGGCCCAGATGACGCCGATCTACGAGTGGCAGGACACGCGTTCCCACGTGATCGACTGCCTCGCGGTCAAGGGTCCGAACATGTTCGGCGACGAGGACCACCCTCTGAGCTACACGGCCTTCGGTGACTGCGTGGGCGACACGCTGCGGTCGCTGCCCGGCCTGGACCTCGGCTGACCGACGCCGGGCGGCCGGCTGCGGGCGGCCCGGATGGCAGCTCCGCTCGGGACGGCGTCGCTCAGGTGACGGGGCCGGAACTGCCGTCGCCCCGGGCCTGGTTGGCCAGTGCGCCGGCGCGTAGGCCCTTCCACAGCACGGCGAAGCCGGCGAGGCAGAGGACGAAGCACGCGGCGGCCACGATCGCCCAGCCGGTCGGCTTCTCGTCGGAGACGTTCCAGACGTCGAACCAGGTCAGGAGCGCCAGGATGGCGCCCAGCGATCCGGCGATCAGCATCCAGGAGCCCATTCGGACCCGGGCCATCGCCGCCTGCTGCGGGGTCTCGGTCATCTGGTGCTCCCGTGACGGTGGGTGCCACGCCCGCGTCCCGGTGGCGAGCACCGGGGGCGGGGGAGTGGAGCCGAAGGGAATCGAACCCTCGACCTCTTCCATGCCATGGAAGCGCTCTCCCAACTGAGCTACGGCCCCGTGAGGGGTCGACCTTAGCCGGTCGCACCCGGCGTCGGGAATCCACGAACCGGGTTCCGGTGCGCGCCGGGGCGGTCGGTACGATCCCGCCATGCCCACGCCCTCACCGGCCGACGCCCCGGGCGGGCCGGCCCTCTACGACCCCCAGTCGATCGAGCCCCGCTGGCAGGCGTACTGGCGCGAGCACGGCACCTACGAGGTCGACAACGACGACCCGCGGCCCCGTTCCTACGTGCTCTGCATGTACCCGTACCCGTCGGGCGCGGCCCACATGGGCCACGTGCGGAACTACACCTTCGGCGACCTGCTCACCCGGTACCGCACGATGCAGGGCGACGCGGTGCTGTCGCCCATGGGCTTCGACAGCTTCGGCCTGCCGGCCGAGAACGCGGCGATCCGCACCGGCGTGCACCCGCGGATCTTCACCGACGAGCGCATCGAGCAGCTGCGCAGCTCCATCACCCGCATCGGCGGCGTGTACGACTGGCGCCGCCAGGTCACGAGCCACAGCCCCGACTACATCCACTGGACCCAGTGGATCTTCCTGCGCCTGCTGCGTGCCGGGCTCGCGTACCGGAAGGGCGCCACGGTGAACTGGTGCCCCGGGTGCCAGACGGTGCTCGCCAACGAGCAGGTGGTCGACGGGCGCTGCGAACGCTCCGACGACCCGGTCGAGCGGCGCGACCTGGAGCAGTGGTACTTCCGCATCACCGACTACGCCCAGCAGCTGCTCGACGACCTCGACGGCCTGGAGTGGCCGGAGCGGGTCCTGACCCAGCAGCGCAACTGGATCGGCCGGTCCGAGGGCACCGAGTTCGAGATGCCCGTGGTGGACGGGGAGGGTCGACCGCTGCCGGGCGTCGAGGACGCTGCGGTGCGCGTGTTCACCACGCGGGTCGACACCAGCTACGGGATGACCTTCTGCGTGCTGGCGCCCGAGCACCCGCTGGTGGAGCGGATCACCACGCCCGAGCACGCCGCGGACGTGGCGGCGTTCGTCGAGCGCGCCCGCAACACCTCCGAGATCGACCGTCTCTCGGTGGAGGGTTCGCTCGACGCCCGCGGCTGTGCCACCGGCGCGTTCGCCCGGAACCCGTTCACCGGCCGTCCGGTGCCCGTCTTCCTGGCCGACTACGTGCTCGGCACCTACGGCACCGGCGCGGTCATGGCGGTGCCGGGCGAGGACCAGCGGGACTGGGACTTCGCCACCACCTTCGGCCTGCCGATCGTCCCCACGGTCGAACGCCCCGACGGCTGGGACGGCGAGGCGTACGCGGGTCCCGGCGTGCACGTGAACTCGCCGGGCCCCGACGGTGCCGCACCCGGCGCGCCCGACCTCAACGGCGTGGAGGTCGGCCCAGCGAAGGTGGTGGCGGCCGAGTGGCTCGAGTCCACCGGCGCCGGCGCCCGCACCGTGAACTTCCGCCTCCGCGACTGGCTGGTGAGCCGCCAGCGCTTCTGGGGCTGCCCGATCCCGGTGGTCTACTGCGACGTGGACGGGGTGGTGCCGGTGCCCGAGGACCAGCTGCCGGTTCTCGCTCCGGACGACGTGGAGTTCACCCCCACGGGACAGTCGCCGCTGCAGTCCCACGCCGGGTTCCTGCACACGACCTGCCCGCAGTGCGGCGGTCCCGCCCGCCGCGAGACCGACACGATGGACACCTTCGTGGACTCGTCCTGGTACTTCCTGCGGTTCTGCGACCCGTGGGCCTCCGACGTGCCCTTCCGCCAGGGCGCGGTGGAGGCGTGGATGCCGGTGGACCAGTACATCGGCGGGGCCGAGCACGCGGTGCTGCACCTGATGTACGCCCGGTTCTTCACCAAGGCGCTGGCCGACCTCGGTGTGGCGCCGCCGGGGCTGCGCGAGCCGTTCCAGCGCCTCTTCACCCAGGGGATGATCCGGCTCGACGGTTCCAAGATGTCCAAGTCCAAGGGCAACCTCGTCGCGCCCGAGGAGATCATCGACACCCTCGGCGCCGACACCCTGCGGCTCGCCCATCTGGCGGTGAAGCCGCCGGAGGAGGACGTGGACTGGGAGGACGTCGGCCTGGAGGGCTGCTCCCGTTTCCTGCGCCGGCTGTGGCGCATGGCCGTTCCCGGCTCGGAGGTGGTGGGCACCCGGCGTGACGGCGAGGAGACCCCCGCCGACCTGGCGGTACGGCGCGCCCGGCACCGCCTGGTGGCCGACATCACCGCCGATTACGAGCGGTGGGCCTACAACGTGGCGGTCGCCCGCTGCATGGCCTACCTCAACGACCTGTCGGCCTACGTGCAGTCGGGCGACGGCCCGCACGGCGCGGTGCTCGACGACGCCCTCGACACGCTGCTGCAGCTCCTCGCCCCCGCGGTGCCGCACCTGGCCGCGGAGCTGTGGTCGCTGCGCCACGACGGCGCCCACGTGCACGAGACGGCGTGGCCGTCGGCCGATCCCGCGATGCTCGTGGACGAGACCGTCACCCTCGTGGTGCAGGTGAACGGGAAGGTGCGCGACCGGCTCGAGGTGGCGGCCGACGCGGACGAGGCCTCCTGCGTGGCCGCGGCGATGTCGTCGGAGAAGGTGCGCGCGCAGCTCGGCGACGGCGAACCCCGCAAGGTGATCGCCCGGGCGCCCAAGCTGGTCAACCTCGTCGTGTGAGGCCGACCCGGGCGGACTGAACGTGCTTCGGCCCGCCGGAGGTGCCCGGACGCTGTGTCGGGGGCGCGGATGGCGCGAAGATGGACGCCTCGACGAGCGGTCTCCGCGCCGCCGCCCCCGGAGGGTCCCCAACATCGTGCAGTCATTGATCCCGCGACTCGAGTCCGTGGCGGAGTCCGGCATCGGCCGGGTCACCTTCGTCGCCGGCGACGACTACGACACCATCTCGTGGGCCCAGCTCCACACCGAGGCGCGTGGCGTGGCCGCCGGCCTGCAGGCCCGGGGGATCGGTCCCGGTGACCACGTGGCCCTGCTCGGCCCGACCACCCGCCGGCTCATCACTGCGATCCAGGGCATCTGGCTGGCGGGCGCCACGCTCGTGACCATGCCGCTGCCGATGCGCATGGGCGCCCTCGAGCAGTTCATCGACCAGACCCGCCAGCGCATCCGCCGCTCCGACTCGGCCATCGTGGTGATCGACTCCGAGCTGGCGGCGTTCGTCGAACCGGTGGAGGGCGACCCGCCGTTCCTCGGCCTCGACGAGCTGTTCGCCGACGACGCGCCCACCTCGGCGGACTGGGTCCGCCCGACGCCCGATCCGTCGGCCCTCGCGGTGCTGCAGTTCACCTCCGGCTCCACCTCCGAGCCGAAGGGCGTGATGCTCCCGCACGAGCAGATCTGCAACAACCTCGACGGGGCCTGGGAGGCCGCGGGCCTGAGCCACGACGAGGTGATCGTCTCGTGGCTGCCGCTGTACCACGACATGGGTCTGGTCGGGCTGCTGACGATCCCGATGACGATCGGCGCCACGCTCGTGCAGGGCGCTCCGCAGGACTTCCTGGCCAAGCCGATCCGCTGGATGCGGTGGATCTCCGACCACGGCGGCACCGGGACCGCGGGGCCGAACTTCTCCTACGCGCTCGCGGCCCGCGCGCTGCGCCGCGCCGAGGAGCCGCTCGACCTGTCGCACCTGCGGATCCTGCTCAACGGCGCCGAGCCGGTGGACGCCCCGACCTTCCGCAAATTCTTCGACGCCGGCTCGCGCTTCGGCCTCGACCCGTCCGGCGCCTTCCCCGCGTTCGGCATGGCCGAGGTGTGCATCGCCGGCTGCTTCCCCGGCCCCGGCAAGGGCCTCCGCACCGACTGGGTGGACCGTGATGCCCTCGAGGTCGACCGCGAGGCGCGTCCGGTGGAGCCCGACGCCGAGCACGGCACCGAGCTCACCGTCCTGGGCGCGCCCGTGCCCGGCCTCGAGATCGACATCGTCGATTCCGACAGCGGCGCGTCGCTGGGGGACCGGCGGGTGGGCGAGTTGCTCATCCGGGGCAACTCCCTGACCACCGGCTACTACCGCAACCCCGCGGCGACCGAGGAGCTCATCCGCGACGGGTGGTTGCACACCGGTGACCTCGCCTACACCGTCGGCGGGGAGCTCGTGGTGTGCGGGCGCATCAAGGACGTGATCATCGTCGGTGGTCGCAACGTCTACCCCCAGGACATCGAGAAGGTGGTGGGGGAGGTCGAGGGCGTGCGCACCGGCAACGTGATCGCCTTCGGTGTGGCCGGCCGCAACGGCGCCCAGAACGTGATCGTGGTGGCCGAGTCCCGACCGGGCCATCCCGAGGACCTCGTCCGGAACATCACCCGCGAGGTGACCGAGTCGGTGGGCATCCCGCCGAAGGAGGTCGTGCTCGTCGAGCCCGGCTCCGTGCCCAAGACCTCCTCGGGCAAGCTCCAGCGCTCGGCCTGCCGCATCCAGTTCCAGAGCGGCGAGCTCGCCCGCCTGGGCTGAGCCCGGGAACCCGGCCCGCCGCGGGTGCGGCCCGCCGCGGGTTCAGCCCGCCGAGAGTTCAGCCCGCCGAGAGTTCCGCGAGCACGGGCAACCACGTGTCGGGATCCGCCCCGTACGGCGCGTAGAACATGATGCGGTCGATCACGTCGCCGTAGCGCTCCTGCAGCCCGGCCGCGAGCCGTGCCGGTTCCGCCACCACCGCGAACGCGGCGAGCACCTCGTCGTCGATCGCGTCGCCCATCTCCGCCCAGCGGCCGTCCTTCGACATCGCGTGCAGCTCGTCGCCGAGCTCGCCCCAGCCGTGGAGCTCGAGCACGCCGCGGTAGGCCGGGGTGGAGCCGTAGAAGGCGATCTGGGAGCGGGTGGCCGCCGCCGACGCGGCCATCTCCTCCTGGGTGGTGCCGGTGACGACGAACGCCGGACCGGAGATCTCGAAGTCCTCGCGTCGACGCCCCGAGCGGGCCCAGCCGCGTTCGAGGGCGGGCACCGTGACCTCGCGCAGGTACCGCTCGGTGGTGAACCCGTGGCAGAAGAAGCCGTCGCAGACCTCACCGGCCACCTCGGTCATCAGCTCGCCCACGCCGGCGAGGAACACCTTCGGGGTGCCGTAGGGGTTCGGGCCCGGGTCGAACATGGGCGTCATGAGGGTGTGGCTGTAGAAGTCGCCCTGGAAGTCGAGGCGCGTGCCGTCCTGCCAGGACGCCCAGATGGCCCGGGTGGCCGCGACGAACTCCCGCATGCGCGCGGCGGGCCGGGACCACTCCATCGAGAACCGCCGCGTGACGTGGGCCCTGACCTGCGACCCGAGGCCGAGCACGAAACGGCCCCGGCTGTGGCGCTGCAGGTCGTTGCCGATGTTGGCCACCAGCATCGGGTTCCGGGCGAACGCCACGGCGATCGAGGTGCCGAGCTCGATGCGCTCCGTCGGACCCGCCGCGAGCGCCAGGGGGAGGAACGGGTCGTTCTTGATCTCGGCGGTCCAGGCGCCGGCGTACCCGGCCTCCTCGAGGCTGACCGCGTGCTCGGCCGCGGTGTCGAGATCGGTGGGGAGCGGTGCGTCGACCTTCACGGGAGCGGAACGTAGCCCGTGGCCCGTTCCGACGGTGGACGTGACCTGCGACACGTCGGCCGTGGCGCTCGGCTACGGTCCCGGCTGACGTCACCGGCCCAGAGCGTCGGTGCCAACAGGGGGAGCACGGGTGGCGAGAGCCACGATCGACCGGACCGACGCCGCCGCGACCGCCCGTCGTGCACTGCGCACCTTCGGCCCGGCCGTGCTGATCGTGGCGATCCAGCAGATCTGGTTCCCGATGCCGTCGGGCGCGGTGCTCTCCGGCGCCATCCTCGGGCTCCTCGGCAGCCTCGCCGCCGTCGGCCTCGCGCTGATCTGGCGGGCCAACCGGGTGATCAACTTCGCCCAGGGCGACCTGGGCGTGTTCCCCGCCACCCTCACGGTGCTGCTCATCACGCTCGCCGGCCTGCCGTGGCTCGTGGGGCTCGTCGCCGGGCTCGGCGCCGCGGTGCTCCTCGGGGTGCTGGCCGACGTGCTGGTGATCCGGCGCTTCTTCCGCTCACCGCGGCTGATCATGACCGTCGCCACGATCGGCCTCGCCCAGGTGGTGGGCTTCGGCTCGCTGCTGCTGCCGGAGGCGTGGGGCGAGGGTCCGGCGATCCGGACGCTGCCGCCGCCGTTCGAGCTCACGTGGTCGGTGGGCGGGGTGATCTTCGACGCCAACGACGTGATCGCGCTGGTGGCCGCGCCGTTCCTGCTCGCTGCGGTGGCGCTCCTGCTGCGGGCCACCGACACCGGCGTGGCGGTGCGGGCCGCGGCCGACCGCTCCGACCGCGCGTCGATGCTCGGCATCCCGGTGCGGCGGCTCGAGGCGCAGGTCTGGACGCTCGCCACCGTCCTGAGCTTCTGCTCCGTCGTGCTCACCGCGGGGGTGGCCAGCCTGCCGTTCGGGTTCGGGCTCGGCCTCGAGGTCGTGCTGCGTGCCCTCGCCGCGCTGGTCATCGGACGCATGACCCATCTCGTGTCGATCGCCTCGGTCGCGGTGGCCATCGGCGTGCTCGAGGCCGGTGTGCGGTGGAACACCGGCGACGCCTACCTGATGGCCCCGATCCTCGCCGCGCTGATCGTGGTGTCGCTCCTCGTGCAGCGGGTGGGCGACAGCCGGGCCGACCGCGACGACTCGTCGTCGTGGCAGGGCATCGGCGACGTGCGGCCCGTGCCGGCGCTGCTCGCCCGCCTCCCGGAGGTGCGCCTCGGTCGCGTCGTCGGGGCCCTCGTGCTCGCGCTCGTGGTGCTCGGCGGGCCGCTGTTCCTCGGGACCAACGGCCAGCTCAAGGCCGGCGTGGTGGTGGTGTTCGCCATCGTGGGCACCTCGATCGTGGTGCTCACCGGCTGGGCGGGCCAGGTGTCGCTCGGCCAGATGGCCTTCGTGGGCGCCGGTGCCTCGGTGGGCGCGTGGGCGATGGTGGAGCGGGGCTGGGACCCGGTGGTCACGATGATCGTGGCCGGCGCCGTGGGGGCCGTCGTGGCGGTGCTGGTCGGCCTGCCGGCGTTGCGTCTGCGGGGCATGTACCTGGCCGTGACCACCCTGGCGCTCTCGCTCGCCGCGTCGTCGTGGATCTTCTCGAACAAGGTCGCGCAGTGGATCCCGGCGGGCTCGTTCCGCCGCCCCGAGCTGCTCGGCCGCATCCCGCTCGACTCGCCGCTGCGGCTCTACTACTTCGCGCTCGCGGTCCTGGCGCTCGTGCTGCTCGCGCTGCGCGGCGTGCGGCGCAGTCGCACGGGCCGCGTCCTCGTGGCCCTGCGCGACAACGAGACCGGCGTGACCGCGTTCGGCGTGGGGGTCACCCGGGCCAAGCTCACCGCCTTCGCGATCTCCGGCGCGGTGGCCGCCGTGGCCGGGGTGGTGCTGGTGCTGCACCAGGCCGCGTTCCGGGAGGTCACCTACGGCCCGGACGAGAGCCTCAACGTCTTCGTGGCGACCGTGATCGGCGGCCTGGGCAGCCTGGCCGGTGCGGTGATCGGCGCCGTGTTCCAGCGGGGCGCCCAGTGGCTCCTGCCCGCGCCGTGGTCGTTCCTGGCCACCGGAGCCGGCGTGCTGGTGGTCCTGCTCGCACTGCCCGACGGGCTGGGCGGCCTCGCCTGGCGGATCCGCGACCGGTACCTCCGGTGGGCGGCCCGTCGCCACGGCGTGGCCTCCCTCGCGGTGGACCGCACGCACCTCGGCGACCAGGTCGTGGACGCCGCGGTGGAGCCCGTGCCGGAGGACCCGGGTGTCGAGCTCGCTGAGGAGGCCGTGCGGTGAGCGCCCCCACGACCGACGCGCCCGCCGAGCGCATCACGTTCACGGACCTGCGGGAGTCGGCCCGCGGCGTGGTCGCCCCCCGGCGCTGGTGGGCGGCGCTCCGCCGACCGGGCCGGGCCATGAAGGACCTCGTGGGGACCGGTCCGGTCTTCCCGCTCGTCATCCTCTTCGGCCTGAACATGGCCGACGAGTTCGACCGCACCGGGTTCGGGATCCTCCTGCCCAACGTGCGCGACGCGTTCGGCATGTCGAACACCGGGATCCTCACCCTCGTCGGCCTCACCGCCCTCGGCGCGTTGCTGCTGCAGATGCCGATCGCCATCTGGGCCGACCGTGGGAACCGCGTGGTCATCACGCTCCTCGGGGCCACCACCTGGGCGGTGTTCTCGGTCATGACCGGCGCGGCGACCGCGACGTGGATGCTCGTGGTGGCGCGCACCGGCACCGGCATCGGCCGCGCCGTGGTGGACCCCACCCACAACTCGCTCCTCAGCGACTACTACCCGGTCGACCGGCGACCCGCGGTGTTCTCGTTCCACCGGGCGGCGAACGTGCTCGGCCAGTTCCTCGGGCCGCTGCTCGCCGGCATCCTCGCCTTCACCTTCACGTGGCGGGTGCCGTTCTACGTGTTCGCGGTCCCCACCCTGATCCTCGTGCTGGTGGGGCTGAGGATGAAGGAGCCGCTCCGCGGCGCCCAGGAGCGCCTGGCCAGCGGCGCGTCGGAGGAGGTCGCCGACACCGAGGAGCCGGTCCCGAGCTTCGCCGAGTCGTGGCGCCTGCTCTGGAAGATCGATGTGCTGCGGCGCATCTGGTACGCCGTGCCGTTCCTGGCGGTGAGCCTCATCGGGTTCGTCTCGCTGGCCGGCCTGCTCTACGAGGACCTCTACCAGCTCGACGAGCTCCAGCGCGGCTACCTCGCGGCGTTCGTGGAGCCGTTCCAGCTCCTCGGCCTCGCCGTGGGCGCTCGCCTCGGCACCCGGTTGTTCCTGAAGGACCCGGCGCTGGTGTTCCGGTTCCTCAAGGGCGCGGCCACGCTCGCCGCGGTCTTCGCCGCGGTGTTCGCCCTCGCCCCGAACCTGGTGGTGGCCGTGGCGGCGAACATCGCCCTCACCGCGGTGCTCGCCATCCTGCTGCCCGGCATCCTGGCGACGCTCTCGCTCGCCATCCCGGCCCGGGCCCGGGCCGTGGGCTTCTCGGTGGCGTCCTGGTGGGCCATCCCGGGCCTCGCACTGCTGCCGCTGATCGGCTGGATCGCCGACAACTGGGGCATCCGGCTCGGGATGCTGGTCATGACGCCCATCCTGTGGATCGGCGGGCTGATGATCGCCTCCGGCGGCAAGGTGATCCGGCGCGACATCGAGGACGTGTGGAAGTCCTCGACCGCCCGCTCGCAGGCGCTCGTGGACCGGCGGGCCGGCCGCTCCAAGCTGCTCGTGGTGAAGGACCTGAACGTCGCCTACGGCAGCCTCCAGGTGCTCTTCGACGTGAACATGGAGGTGTCGGAGGGCGAGGTGGTGGCCCTGCTCGGCACCAACGGCGCCGGCAAGTCCACCCTGCTCCGAGCCGTGTCCGGCATCACCGAGGCCGACTTCGGCGCCGTCATCCTCGACGGCCGCGACATCACCCACTGCCCGCCCAACGAGATCGCGGCGCTGGGCATCACCCAGGTGCCGGGCGGCGCCGCGGTGTTCCCGTCGCTCTCGGTCCGCGAGAACCTGCGGGCCGCGGCCTGGCTGCTGCGCGGCGACCGGGCCGAGGCTGACCGGCGCACCGAGGAGGTCCTCGAGGTCTTCCCGGTGCTGCGCGACCGGTTGGAGGAACCGGCGGCCAACCTGTCCGGCGGCCAGCAGCAGATGCTCGGCCTCGGCATGGCGCTCCTGAGCCGGCCCAAGCTGCTCGTCATCGACGAGCTCAGTCTCGGCCTCGCTCCGGTGGTGGTGGGCAAGCTCACGGCGCTCGTGCGCGACGTCGCCGCGGCGGGCACCACCGTGCTCCTGGTGGAGCAGTCCGTGAACATCGCCCTGCAGCTCGCGACCACCGCCTACTTCATGGAACGCGGCCGCATCCGCTTCTCGGGGCCCGCAGCCGAGCTGCTCGACCGGCCGGACCTGCTGCGCGCGGTGTTCCTGGCCTCGGACGACGCCGAGGGACCGGCCGGCGACGACGTCGCGGCCTCGACCCGGGCACCGACGAACGGGTCCGCTCC